>DATGYC010000255.1:0-30214 GCA_035298385.1 Symbiobacteriaceae bacterium
GCTGGCGTCGCAATAAGGGCAGTGAGCCCCTTTTGGTCAAAGAAGGAGATCAGGCCTTGGGAGACCTCTGCTGGCAGTGCCCGTTGGACCAAGAGCTTGTCGCCTGCATAGACTGTGGCGCCATTGTTGCAGACATAGTAGTGGACACCTAACTGTTCGATGATCGGCAAAGCCGACTGGGGCGCCCGCCCCGTGCAGACCGCGACAGTCACGCCGGCGTCCTTGAGCGCCTGGATCGCCTGGACAGATCGGGTCCCCACCGGATGGCCGTCCCAGACCAGAGTCTCGTCCAGATCCGTCAGGACCAGTCGAATCTGGGCCGCCTGGGTCATGCGTTCCTCTTGATTGAGTAGATTCTGCAACTTACTCCGGCCTCCTACATAGACCTGACTATTCAACAACAATATCATTAGGGTATCGTTACAGAGAAGGGGTCTGCAACCTAATTCGGGTATTCTACAGAGAACCAACTCGTTCCACGGGATCTTCCCGAATGAAAGGAGCCCTTCATGGCACTCACGTCCAATTTGGTCTGGAATGGCGATGGATACCGGTTTGATGCCGTCTCAGGTAGCGGCATCGCCGTGGTGATCGGTAAGGATGCAGCGGAGAACCGGGTTGGCCCGGGACCGAAGGAACTGGTCTGCATGGCCCTGGGCTCCTGCGCCGGCACCAACTTCGTCTCTATCATGAAGAAGATGCGTCAGCAGGTCTCTAGGGTAGAGATCGGAGTCGAGGCTCAAGTAGCTGAGACGGACCCCATGGTCTTTACTCACGTTCTTACCACCTATAAGATTTGGGGTAAAAATGTCGACCCGGCTAAAGTAAAGAAGGCGTTAGACTACATCGAAGAGAAGTACTGCGGTGTTCTACACATGGTCAATAAAACGGCCAAGACGGAGTACGCCTTCGAGATCACGGAGGAGTGATCCGCATGCGATGGCTCACGATGCTACACAACCGGACGACCCTCTTCACGAAGGTGCTCCTGGCAAACGCCATGATCGTCTTGACGGGTACGGTGGCTGTGGTCTACCTGCAAAAGACGATTCTTGCGCCGACAGGGACGTCTCATCAAGTGGAGGCAGCCCTCATCTTGGTCGGTCTGGCGGTGACATTCGGCATCAACTGGGCCATCCTACGGCTTGCCTTCCAGCCTCTCTTTGTCCTGCAGGCTACGCTGGAGCGCGTCCGACAAGGTGACTGGTCGGCGCGGGTGCCCAACGTCGAAGGAGACCCTGACATCGCCAAGGTGACAGGGACGGCCAACGAGATGCTCGATCGCCTGGAGCAACATCGGCAGGATATGGCACGGGTGATGCTGAAGGGGATGGAAGAGGAGCGGAAGCGCTTGGCTCGGGAGCTCCACGATGAGACCTGCCAAGCACTCACTTCCGTTATCGTCAACCTGGAAGCGGTCTGCCAGCAGTTGCCGGAGGAGAGCGCAACGGCTCAGCGGCTCAAGATGACCCAAGAGGTGGCAAGGGCCACCCTGGACGATACCCGCCGTTTCATGTTCGACCTGCGTCCTTCCGTGCTGGACGATCTGGGACTTGTGCCAGCGATTCGCTGGTATATCTCACAGCGGGTCCTGCCCGCGGGGATTCTGGCCGATTTCCAGTCCAGCGGGTTGGAAGAACGCCTGGCTGAGGAGCAGGAGACCGCACTCTTCCGGATTGTACAGGAATCGATCACAAATGCGGTCAAGCACGGGCGGGCACGCCGCATCCAAGTCAGCCTCTCTCGGAAGGGTGACAAGGTGAAGGCGGTCGTGCGGGATGATGGCAGCGGGTTCGATCTGGATCTGCTTAATAGTGGTGAGATTCACAGTGGCATGGGACTCTACGGCATGCACGAACGTGCCAGGCTTGTTGGTGGCTCGATCCAGATCGATTCGGCGCCTGGCCGCGGGACAACCATGCGAGTGACGGTGCCTGTACGGATGAGGGGGGCTTAAACGTGGGGAAGATCCGCGTTCTATTGGTTGATGATCACGCCATCCTGCGCGAAGGAATTCGCTTCTTGCTAACGGGATCCGGTGAGGTTGATGTGGTTGGTGAGGCGGGCGACGGCATCGAAGCGATCGAGATGGTCGCGAAGCTACAGCCGGACGCTGTCCTGATGGATATCTCGATGCCGCGCATGAACGGCATTGAGGCGACCAAGGAGCTCAAGAAGCGCCAGCCGAACCTGCCGGTTCTGATCCTATCGATGTACGATTCGGATGAGTACGTGGTGCCCATTCTGAAGGCGGGCGCCGCGGGCTACGTCCTGAAGCGCGCCGCCGCACAGGATCTGGTCTCTGCGCTCAAGGCGGTCGTCTCGGGTCAGGTGATCCTGGACCCGACCGTCGCCCAGACCGTGATGGCCAACCTGGCCGGGGCGGGCGCCGTCGTCGCTCCCCAGCGTGAGCGCGATGAGACCGCGGTCCAGGCGCTCGAACAGTTGACCGAGCGTGAGCGGGAGGTCCTGACCCTGATCGCTCAGGGGCTGACCAACCAGGAGATCGCCGACAAGCTCTACATCTCGATCAAGACGGTCCAGGCCCACCGGGCAAACCTAATGGAGAAGCTCGATCTGCACGCGGCAGTCGATCTGACCAAGTTTGCCATCCGGAGCGGGTTGATCTCGCTGGACGATCTATAAGCACTGAACCCCGCCTATAGGGCGGGGTTCTTTCCCATTGGAGGTGTATCTCTGTGCGGATTGTCGTCGGCATTAGCGGCGCTTCGGGCGCCATCTACGGGGTGAGGACCCTCCAAATCCTGCACAAGCTGGGCGTGGAGACCCACTTGGTCCTCTCCGGAACTGCAGCGGAGACGATCGTCTATGAGACCAAGCATACCCTGGACGAGGTGAAGGGCTGGGCGACGCAGGTCCATGACGTGCGCGACGTCTCGGCCGCCGTCTCTTCGGGTTCGTTCAAGACAGATGGCATGGTGGTGGCGCCCTGCTCGATCAAGTCGCTTTCGGGGATTGCCAACTCCTACAACGAGAACCTCCTCACCCGAGCAGCCGATGTCTGCCTAAAAGAGAGGCGCAAGCTGGTCCTCGTGGTGCGGGAGACCCCACTCCACCTAGGCCACTTGCGCCTGATGACAACGGTTACGGAGATGGGCGCCGTCGTCCTGCCCCCCATGCCCTCCTTCTACCACAAGCCGGAGAGCCTCGACGATGTGATCAACCAGACGGTCGGCAAGATCCTGGACCAGTTCGGCTTGGAGGGGAACCTCTTCCGCCGCTGGACTGGCTACGAGGCGTAGCCTAGACCGAGTCGAACGGGCGGAGGGGCCGTACGTCGTAGACCAGACCTTCGTACAGGACGGTCAGGTTACCGACGGAGACGGCCCGTAGGCCCGCCGTATAGTCGAGGTCATCGCCGGTGAAGCCCGGCTCCACGTTGATTCGGATCCGGTCGCCGGAGAGCAACTTGAGACAGAGCGCGTTGTACACCCGCTACATCCCCCTTCTGTAACACTCGGAGCTGGCGGAGAGAACTTCCAAAGAAGTTCCTTCGGTACCCGAGAATTTGGAAGGTTTTACCTACTTCTGCGTCGAACCGGCTGGGAAGAAGCGTGAGGGAGGTGGGCAAACGTGCTCCGTAACCAAGTTCCCCCGGAGTTGGCCGAATGGATCGAGTCGTCCGTCCCCGGGGATCTCGATTTCTACGCTCAGTATGCCCGCGGTGCGAGTGGTCCTGTGCTGGTGTTGATGGCTGGGACAGGGCGGTTCGCCTTCTCCCTGGCCCGGTCCGGTGCCGCCGTCATGGGGATCGATGCCGACCCGGCCAATGTCGAATGGGCCCGCGCAAGGACGCCGGCCGGTAGTGGCCTGAAACTCCTCTTCTTCCAGGCCGACCCGACCCATTTCATCGCCGAGCAGAAGCACGCCCTTGTGATCATCCCTGGTGGGGCGCTGGGGCGCCTGCTGACGCAGGATGAACAGCGCAACTGCCTGATGGCCGTCCGGCGCGCCATGGCCCTTGGCGGCACCCTGCTCTTAGACCTGCCACTCTGGGATCCGGCCGCGACGCTGAGCGAGGGGCCGACCCTTCGGCGGGGGACGAAGGATGAGCCCTCGGCGCTCCTCTCCCGACAACGGCGCTTTGAGCCCGTCCGCCAGACCCTGGAGACGCTCCATCTGGTGGAGTGGTTAGACGAGGAAGGGGTTGTGACAAAGCGGCAGGCCGTCCAGACGCTGGAGCGCTTCTCGACCCCCTCGGAGATCCTTCTGTTGCTCCAGTCGACCGGATTCGCACCGACCTGTTACGGCTCCTTTGACCGGACCGGGTTTGTGCCGGGTGCCAAACGGTTGGTCATCGAGGCGGCGATGCGCTAATGCATCGCCGTCCCTTCGCTTTGCCAGCCGTATCCGTCCTGGAGCATCCGCGGACAGTAGTAGGGGTGTGTGCAGGTTCAACATTGTGAACAGAGGTGCAAGCTTATGGCAGTGATCGAGTTGCGCTCGATCTGCAAATCCTATCAGACTGGTGATGAGACGGTTCACGCTCTCGTTGAGGCCAATCTGAAGGTGGAGCAGGGCGAGTTTGTGGCGATTGTAGGTCCTTCCGGCTCCGGCAAGTCGACACTGCTCTCCATCCTGGGCTGCCTGGACGTGCCGACCACCGGATCATACCTGCTGGAAGGGCAGGACGTGGCGAAGCTCTCGGAGACGAAGCTCGCCCAGATTCGCAATCAGAAGATCGGCTTCGTCTTTCAGTCCTTCAACCTGCTCCCGCGCATGACCGTCTGGGAGAACGTGGAGACGCCGCTCCTGTATGCGGGCATGAGCGCTGCGCAACGGAAGGTGCGGGTGGAGGAGGCGCTGAATCAGGTAGGGCTATTGGGGCGAGCAAAGCACCACTCCAACCAGATCTCAGGTGGGCAGCGCCAGCGCGTCGCCATTGCCCGGGCGCTCGTCACCAAGCCGGCGATGATCCTGGCTGACGAGCCGACCGGTAACCTGGATTCGAAGACCGGAGCGGAGATCATGAACCTGCTTCGGGAGTTAAACGCCGGTGGTGCCACCATCGTTCTGGTCACCCATGATAACAGCTTGGCCGCCCAGGCGGGCCGGACGATTCAGGTCCGTGACGGGAGGGTGACGGCCTAATGAACCTCTTTCAGACCTTCCGGGTGGCCTTCCGGTCCCTGTGGGCCAACAAACTCCGCTCCGCCCTGGCGATGCTCGGCATCGTGATCGGCGTGGCGGCCGTCATCGCCATCATGTCGATCGGCTCGACCTTCAAGGGCCAGATCGCCGGGGAGTTCAACAAGTTTGGTGCTGGGTCTCTCTTCGTCATGCCGGGCGGTGGCGAGGGTCTTGCATCGATCTCGCCAGTCTCGACCCTCACCTTTGAGGACGAGAAGGAGATCGCCAAGCAACAAGGCGTCGAGATGGCTGGCGGCATGGTGCAGCTGGCCCTCCCGTTCAAGGTGGTGGGGCTCGAGAAGCCGGTCACAGGGATGATCCTGGGCGCCAACGAGCACTTCGAGACCCTTCGCTCCTGGGCGGTGGAGAAGGGCCGCTTCTACACCAAGGCGGAGAACGAGTCGAAGGCGAAGGTCGTGGTGGTTGGCACCACGATGGCCAAGAAGCTATTCGGCGAGGGGACGGATCCCCTCGGGCGGAGCGTTGAGCTGCAGGGCGACAAGCTTGAGGTGATCGGCGTCCTGAAGGAGCAGACGATGAACGCTGGTCAAGACATGAACCAGATCGCCATCCTGCCGATCGACTACATCAGCACCAAGATGCAGATCACCCGGCCTTCGATGATCATTGTGCGGTACACCTCGCCGGCTGAGGCGAAGGCAGGCAAGGTGGGGCTCGAGAAGTTGCTGGAGGACCGCCATGGCGAGAAAGACTTCACGGTCCAGAGCCAGGAGGAGCTCCTCTCCGCCTTCGGCAAGATTCTGGATCAGCTCGCCCTCTTCATCGGGGCGGTGGCGGGGATTGCACTGCTGGTCGGTGGCATCGGGATCATGAATATCATGCTGGTCTCCGTGAAGGAGCGGACGCGCGAGATCGGCGTGCGCAAGGCGATCGGCGCCCGCCCGAGCGACATTCTGCTGCAGTTCCTCGTCGAGGCAGCGGCACTCTCCCTGGTCGGCGGTGCGATCGGTATCGCCCTCGGTCTGGGTGGAGCGGCGGCTGCATCTGTCGCCTTGGCATGGTCGTTCGTGCCTTCCTATCAGGCGGTCGGTCTGGCGGTAGGCTTCTCGACGGCCGTTGGCATCTTCTTCGGCTTCTACCCGGCTTGGAGCGCATCGCGCCTCCCGGCGGTTGAGGCTCTGCGGTACGAATAGGAGAAAACCCCACCTGACTTAGCAGGTGGGGTTCGTTTTATTCGTGAATCTTCCCATGAGTGCTGTTTGGGTGCGCAACAGAAGGGGAGCGAGACTGCATGGATTTTCGTTGGTCAGCTGAGGAGCAGGCCCTGATCGACCTGGCCCGCCGAATCGCCCGCTCAGAGGTGGCCCCGTGCGCTGCAGCCATGGATGAGACCGGGGAGTACCCGGCTGAACTCTTCCAGACCTTTGCCCGGACCGGCCTATTGGGGATTGGGGTGCCGGAGGCGTACGGCGGCTCGGGCATGGGAACGCTGGGACTCTGCCTAGCGGTCGAGCAGATCGCCCAGTACTGTTGCGCCTCAGGTCTGATCCTCCTCTTGACCAAACTGCCCCTGATGCCGATCATGCTGGGCGGCACGGAGGCCCAGAAGATGGAGTACGCCGGTGGAGTCGCCACCGGGCGCCGTCGGGGCGCCTTCTGTCTCTCAGAGCCGGGCGCCGGGTCGGACGTGGCCAATATCCAGACGAAGGCGACCAAACAGGGCGATCGCTGGCTGATCAGCGGAACGAAGAACTGGATCTCCGGCGCTGGGATGGCCGACTTCTTCACCGTGGCCGTCAAGACCGATCCCAGCAAGGGCGCAAAGGGAATCTCCGTCTTCGTGGTCGAGCGGGGGGCGCCCGGCCTCTCCGTCGGCAAGAAGGAGCGGAAGCTGGGCGTTAAGGGCGTCCCGGTGCATCAGGTTCACTTCGACGAGGTCGAGGTCGGGCCTACGAGTCTGCTTGGCCAGGAGAATGAGGGATTCAAGCTGGTGATGGCGACACTGAACGCAGTCCGACCGGTGGTGGCGGCCCGCGGCCTGGGTCTGGCGGAGGGGGCGATCCGGGAGGCGGTCGCCTACGGGCGGGAGCGCCAGACGTTCGGTAAGCCGATCCTGGAGCACCAGGGGTTGCAGTGGATGCTGGCCGAGTTGGCGGTCAAGCTGGAGTCGGCTCGCTTGCTAACCTATCGGGCTGCGCTGGCGGTCGATGAGGGGAAGACCGGGAAGGGTGAGGCCTGGCGCCTCTCGATGGGGAAGTTGGCCGCGACCGAACTGGCGGTACAGGCGGCGACTGACTGCCTCCAGATTCTCGGGGCGGCGGGCTACATGCAGGACTATCCGCTGGAGCGTTTCTACCGGGATGCGAAGCAACTGACGATCGTCGAGGGGACGAGTCAGATCCACAAGAACATCATCGGCAAGGCGATCGTGGATGGGGATCTTGGCTGGTAGGAGTCTAGGGGTGGGGCGCCCTGTCACGGCGAACAAGGCTGTGGCGGGGCGCCCTCTCGTATCCGGTGCCGATGCGGTTCGGTGGGGTCACGCTGACCCGTGGCGAATGCCCCTGCGCTTGGGCCGTCTGCCCAGGGCGGTCTAGACATAGCATGAGAGCACCAGACGAAGGAAGCACATGACCTGGCAAGGGAGTCGTTCGAAGGGGAGGTAGAGGTCCATGTCCCCTTGGCTGATCCTTGGTCTCTTCCCCGTCGCTTGGTTGGGCTTTGTCGCGCTCAATCTGGCGCTCTGTCCACGGAGCATCCAGCCGGCTAGCCAGAAGGGGTTGCCGAAGCTCTCCGTCTTGATTCCTGCTCGGAACGGGGCGCAGACGATTGGCCCGTGCGTGGAGTCACTGATCAGCCAGGTCTACCCGGACTTCGAGATCCTTGTCTTGGATGATCACTCGACCGATGGGACTGGAGCGATCGCCCTGGCAGCGGCTGCTGGGTCCGACCGGTTCCGCCGCTTGCGGGGGCGCCCCCTGCCTGAGGGCTGGCGCGGAAAGTCCTGGGCCTGTCACCAACTCGCTGAGGCGGCTCGTGGTGAGCTCTTGCTCTTCCTTGACGCCAACACCCTTGCCGAGCCGGGACTGCTCGCCCGCTTAGTCACAACCCTGCAGGTGCGGCGGGCCGATCTGCTCTCCGGCCTCCCACAGCAACGTTGTGGATCGATTGGAACTGCGCTCCTCCACGCCCAGCAGATCCTGCCTGTCATCGTCGCCCTGCCGATCTTCCTCGTGCCCCGGCGCAACCACGAGGCGCTGGTGGCGGCCTCTAGCGCCTGCCTCCTGTTCCGACGCGAGAGCTACCGCCGGATTGGGGGCCATGCAGCGGTCCGCCAGTCGGGGGCGGATCACGTTGCTCTGGCTCGCTTGATCAAGCGGAGTAGAGGGCGAGTCCTCTTCTGTAACCTCAAAGACACCCTACAGTGCCGGGCTGATCGCTCGCCCGGCGCGGCTTGGCGGTCTGTCGTGCGGAGCCAGTATCCGTCGGTGGGCGTAACCATCCTGGTCACGAGCCTTCTCTTGCTCCTCTTCCTACTCCCGCCGGGCGCCCTGCTCCTGGGGGCTCTTTCTGGCATGGACGCTGGTGATCGCATCGCCCTGTCAGCCGGGACCATTGCCGGAGGGGTGATCGGAGTCCTGACCTGTCGGTCCTTTCGCCTGCCGGGCTGGCTCGGACTGCTCATGCCCATGCAGGCGCTCCTCTATGGTGCAATCGCTTCTACCGCAGTCTGGCGGGCCTGGACCCGGCAGGGTTACGCGTGGAGAGGGCGGCGGTACGCCTAACGAAAAGGAACGCCGCGGAGAGTGGCTCTCCGCGGCGTTTCAGTGTGATTGGTTACGGATTCCCGACTGCAAAGGAGGTGACGATCGAGCGCTCAAAGGAGGAGCCGTCAGCGGTCGTGCCGGTCAGGGTAAGGGAGAGATTCTGGACGCCGTTCCCAGAGGCGATCAGATCGCTGACCTGGGCGCCCCCCTCCGAGCGGAAGGTAGCACCCCGGCTCTGTCCAGCTGCCCGCACCTGGCCGTTCGCCCGGCTCTCCTGCAGGCCAACCCCGGTTACCGCCAGCTTGACCGACTGTGACTCGCCAGCTTGGAGGACCCCACGGCTCAACTCGACCTTCGCCTGCAGGGGCGAATCGAGGGCGGTCATCAGGAGGAAGCCAGCGGGCTCAGGGGTGTCAACCTGAACCGACCAGACGCCTGCGGCCGGCTGCTTGACGCTAACCGTTCCCGTCCAGAGGCCGGCCAGGGGCTCCTCCTTGTCGGTGCGTTGGGTCAGCTTTACGGTGAATGACTCACCGGACGGGCTGGTCACCGTGGCCGTCAGATCCGGCCGGGAGCCGTAGAGGATGAAGTCAGCGGCCCGGGCGCCCTTCTCGATCGGGATCGCTTGGATCTGGGTCGAACCTGTCACCCAGTCGCCACGCAGGATCTGGTTGCCTGGGGCATCCGCCGCCGGGTTGAGGCGCTCCTGCTTGCTGGTCTGGACCGTCGGCTCCGTCATCGTGCTCAGGGAGCCGACCCCCGGACCGATCACAGGGGAGAACCAGGACCAGGTGCGCGAGCCGAACTTGATCTCGTCGTGGTCCCAGTAGCCTTCCTTCAGGTGCGATCCACCTGGAATCCGGGTCGACCAGACCGGCACCACACCATCATCCTCGCCACTGATCGCCATGCAGCCGTACCAGTAGGCGGAGAAGACCGGACCGCACTTGTAGCCGGAGAGGGTGTAGTAGCCGGCGTGCAGCCCTAGCGGATCGGTCTGGGATCGGTAGGCGTTCATGTAGCCGGTCGTCATCGAGTAGGTCGCCTCGTTCTGGGCGCCGAAGATATCGGCCATCCAGCCAGCCCAGGAGGAGTAGGCCAGGTCCGCCAGCGGCGTCCCCTTGTGCGGGCTGCCGAGCGTGATCACCCGGCTGACCTTAGCGGAGGCCCCGTAGTACTCGACGGCGGCGTTGGAATCGACCCCGCCCTTCGAATGGGCGATGAGCACCAGCTTGTTGACGCCGTAGTAGCTCGTCGCCTGGTTGATCAACCCGGCCAGCATCTGGCCGTTGGCCCACATATTGCGATCGCCGTAGAGGTCGACGAAGGCGGTCCGGTAGCCGTTGTTGTAGGCGTAGGTATACATGTCGTTCGTCCCGTGATAGCTGGACTCTCCCCACCAGGATGAGGCCGCCCCACCGAGGCCGTGCACGAAGAGCAGGACGGGCTTGGTCGGGTCGTAGCTGGGCGGCACAGCCCCGACGTAGAGGGTCCCGGGGATGCCATCACCGTTGCCGCCACCCGCTAGGTTGATCGAGACATCACCACTGAGCGGCACCGGGAGCGGTGGGGCCGAAGGCTGCTTGGCACTCGTGGGCAATGCGGACAGGAGCAGCAGCAGGGCGGTGGCCAGAAGCGCGAGCCGTCTCTTCCACATGACAGGAGCCTCCTTCGATCAGGTATTCTGTCACCCGTTTAAACCATGTCATAACTTTGAGATAACGTCAAGAATTTTTACGTAACGGAAAGATAGAAGCGGGGCGCCCCACTGAGGGCGCCCCGCTCGGTCATTCCTCGACCAGATCCTTAAACTTGGCGACCAGGGCATCCCCGGCCGCTGCCACCACCTTGCCGACCACCGGATGAACGATCACGCTGGTGACCGCTCCCGCCAGACCGGGGGCGTTCTTCGCAAACCACTTCTTGATGTAGCCCACCGTGCTGACGTCCGGCTGCGGGCTGGTCAGCGTCTCCGTAAGCTCCTTGACGTGGTCCAGGGCGACCGGTCTCTGCGCCGCCACGACCTGGGCCTCAACCTGGGCCTTCAAGGCGGTCAGGGCGGCCCTCAGAGCGGCTAGCTCATCCGGGGTCACTGTGGGCGCCGGCTGCGCGCCGCCGTTCTGCATCGAGACGGTGTTCCCGGAGCCCGTGGTCACCGGGGCGTTGATGGTGGAACCGGTGATTGTGGTCGTGTTCGGGGCGCCCTGGGAGCCTTCGTTACTCATGGCAAGAACCTCCTTGACTAGCCTCGGTCGATGGGGCGGCGGTTGTTGGTCTCGTCCAGTTCCTGAACCCGGCAGAACGGAGTTGGCGGTTCGGCGTAGCAACTATCAACCTCCACAAGCAGATCCGTGCTGACACCGGTTGGGATCAGACCCTGCAGGACGATCGTCTCACCGGGGCCAAGCGGTCCCTGCGTGAAGGGGGTTGGTTGAGCCTCCTGTCCTTTTGTGCCGAACGGGATCAGGAACTCTCGCTGGCTGTTGCTGGCGGCCACGCCCGCCTGGGCTAGAAGGATTGCGACCTTGAAGACCGGCGCTGGTGACTTGCCCTGGTTTTGGATCGTAACTCGGGCGCCGGTGCGGCCAACGGGAACGAACTCGGTCACGACTAGGTCGGGCAAGGCGCCCGTATCGATCACTGGCGGCTTGCTCGTCGGGACGTCACGCCCCATGCCGGTCAGGGTAAGGTCCAGGCGCTGGGCGCCGTTGTAGGTGATGGCCAGGGAGTCGGTGTGGCGTCCGCCGCTCGGTGGTGCAAACTGAAGCTGAAGGGTGCAACTCTGCTCCGCTTCCAGTTGGCTACAGCCGTTCTGGTTGATCAGGTGAAAGGCCGTTCCGCCCAACACCTGAACGCCTTCGATCTGGGCGGTCGTCTCCCCACGGTTTCGGAGCACCACCGACTGAGCGACCGGCACTCGTAGGTCGGTCGGTCCGAAGTCGATCTGGGCCAGTTCGACGGTCAGGATCGCCGCGAGAGCGGGGGCGGGGCGCTGCGCAGGCTCGTCCTGCCACTGCGTGCCAACGACGAGCCCGGTCACGGCGGCCACTGTGAGAATGCTGACGGTCTGTGCGATGCGAGGCCAACGGCTTTGGGGGCGCCCCACCACCGGGGCGGCGGTCACGGTGAGCGCCTTGACGCTCTGGAGGTTCTGCCGGGTCACCTTTAGACCGGCCTCATCACCCAGGCGCACGCGTAGCACCTCCGCTTGGGTTAGGAAGGCATGAGCCCGCTGAACTTGGCCCAGACAGAGGGCGTGGGCGCCCAGTTGATGCAGCGACCAGGCCTCCGCCGCCTGATCTCCGAGTCGGTTCGCAGCCAGGAGGGCAGCCTCGATCAGGCTCTGCCAGGTCGCCCAGCGCCGACTGGCCAGGAGGGGCCCGCTGGCCGACCGCACCAAGCTGATCACGCTCGACCAGAGGCCCGCATCCTTGCCGAGTTCGATGGAGAGGTAGAGGAGGAGGGCCCGATCATCGTCCTGCTCGGGCTTCGGCGCCTGCAGGAGGGCCTGCTGCGCCGCCAGGACTCGCTCGACCGCTGTGGTCCAGCCCTCATCGGTTGGTCCACCTGCCCGCAACGCATCGAGGAGTCGCTTTCCTGCTTCCGCCTGCTCGAGTAGCGTCATCAGCGCTGCATCGGTCAGTGCCAGGAGCTTCGTCCACGAGGGTTTTTGTCCGGATTGGCTGACGAGGTCGGTCAGGGAGGCGCCCGCCCGGGCCTCGGCCGCTGCCTCTTTGAGTTGTAGGGGGTGCCCGTGCAGCGCCTCGCAGAGGGCGGTAGCGGGCTTCCACTCCGCAGCCGTCAGGGGGCGCCCAAACTCTCGCTCAAGCAGGGCCAAGGCCGCTTGATTCTTTAGCCCCAGCAGGGGGATCGCCTCTCCCTCGCCAAAGAGCCGGCGTTCAGCCGAGGCGAAGATGAAGGTGGCAGCGGGTAGCCAGCCGCGGAGCTGCTCAAGCTCCTCCCGGGAGCGCTCGGCATCATCGATGATCACCAGCGCCCGCATCGCGTGCAGGGCTTGTCGGGCAGCGCTCTCCGTCGGCTTGTAGGGGACGTCAGCGGTGAAGAAGGCGTCGTAGAGCGCCTGCAACTGGTCTAGAATGGGGAGGGCGCCCTGAAAGAGGTGAATCACCCCGTCGGGAAACCGATCGGTGGCCGGCTCATACTGCAGGAAGCGGAGCAGGGAGGACTTGCCGATACCGGAGGGGCCGAAGACCTCGACGACTCGCCCGGCCTTTAGGGCGGCTGTCGCAGCCGCCACCTCAGCCTCGCGGCCTTGCAGCCCGGCGAATGGCTGCGCCCGCAGGTCACGTGGCGTCGGAAGCGGCTGGATCGTCGGCCGCTTCTCTGGGCCATGCACGTGGACCACAGCGCCTTCCTCGACGTGGTAGACGGTGATCTGGTTGTGATCACCGGTCGTAACGGGGGCGTTGATCTGGGAGTGGCTGATCTGGGTCGAGGTCTGCTCGTCCGGCACAGGTTTGGCCTCCTTTCGCGTACAGTGCTGAACGTTATCTCTGAATGTTATACCTTTTACCGCATGAGCACGGCATTCTCCTGCGACCACATAACAGAAGGCGCCCTTTCCGCTGTACGGAAAGGGCGCCCACGCTCGATCAGTCGATCCAGTTTAGAGGGAGTGCAGGGCCGTCATGACCTGGCCGTCCAGCTTCTCCTTCAGTGCCTTGTCATAGGTCACGTCGAACTGCGGGGCTGCCGTGATCACGCCGCCCCAGAAGGTGATGTTCCGCACGGCCTCGATCGAGAGCTCCGAGCAGGCGAGCTTGAGCTGGCAACCCTGCAGCTCATCGCTGATGATCCGGGCGCCCCCCTCGATCGACCAACAGGCGCCGGCGGCGAAGATGGTCACCAGCATCTTGCCGTTCTCCCGCACGTTACGGGCGACCAGGCCCTTGCTGTCGGTCGCGATCCGGACGGCCGACTCGGAGGGCGCGTAGGCCCAGGAGATCAGGTTGTTGGCTGGCAGGCCACTCTCGGGCACGATGGTCGTGACGAGGACGGCGCAGGGCTCGCGCAGAACCTTCAGGAGCTCCTCAGGCAGGGCGGTCAGGGGTCCGTTCTGGTTGGCCATGGAATCCAGCCTCCTCGGTAATTTGCCTTGTTTGCAGCGAAAAGCGTAGATGAGCGCAACTCTTGCCTATTATAGAATGTAGACATAAGAATCAGCAACCGCGCGCTCCCTGCTTTTCGCTTATGCCTACGATTAACGAGACCTATTGATAACCAATATCATCCATAAAAATATTTAGAGAACGGTTGACGTCTCCAGCCTTGGTTCGATATGCTAGGGACGTAACGGATTGTGAACTTGGTTTCAACCTGATACTAGACGCAGCGGGGCTGCCCCTTCTGCGATCTCATGTGGTATGAGGAGGAGAATCTCGTGGCCGTCAAGATTATCGACACCTGCATCTCCTGCGGCGCCTGCGAGCCGGAGTGCCCGAACGAGGCGATCACCGCCGGCGATTCGATCTACGTGATCGATCCGATCAAGTGCACCGAGTGCTACGGCTTCTACGGTGAGTCCCAGTGCATCTCCGTCTGCCCGGTTGAGTCGATCATCCAGGACGAGGAGAACCCGGACACCATCGAGTCGCTGATCGAGAAGTTCAACGCCCTGCACCCGGGCGCTGCGCTCAAGAACACCGACAACTGGGTGAAGCCCCAGTAGTACCGAAAGGACGGCCATCTGGCCGTCCTTTTTGTTTGTTGGCGGGACCGTCGCGGGACGGTCCCGCTTTTAGTTGGCGTGGAGCGTGGCGCCGAGCACCAAGGCCGCGTCCTTCATGTGATAGCCCCGGCCAGCATACGTAAACCAATCGACGCCCACCTGAACCGGGTACTCCGTGCCCTCGATCATGTAGGTGTGCGTGAACTGAATCTCGCCGGTCGGCTGCTCGATCGGGGTGCCTGCTTGCATGGCCCTGGCGATGAGGGCTGCGCGATCAGCATCATAGACGATCGGACCGGACGGATACGGCTCGATTAGGTGCTCTGCCCGGAGCAGGTAGGCCAGTTCGCCCGGCTTGCTCGTCTCCGGGGGCAGCCAACTCGCCACCTCTTCCCAGAGTCCAGGGGGCATCGACCAACTGCTGTAGGGTGAACCACTTCCCTGAGACTCGGAGAGGCGCTCCAGATTGTTGAGGACGAGTGTGGCGGCCCCGTTCGGTCTCTGCGCGACAATCTGCAGTCTTGGGTAGCGTTGGATCATGTAGCTAGGGCTGGGGATCTCCACGGGGGTCGATGTTGTCAGCGCCACGCGCAACCGTCTTACCTGGTCGGGCGTTAGCGGAATCGTCAGGTTCCGGTCGACCGCCTGCAGTTCCATTGGGACCTCTCCAAGCAGCAGGAACTGCAGGGAGGGGCTCACCTCCGGGTCAGGGACCGGGCAGCATTCGGGCGCCGGGGCTGGATCGTCAAGAACCGGTAGCGGCGCCGCGGCTGGGCCATCGTTCCCAGGCGATGCGGCCTTTGGATAGACCAGGTCTAGGCTGATCAAGGCGATCAGACCTACGAGCAGCGCTACACCAACAAGACCAGTCAGCCAGAGCCTTCCTACTCGCATCTCACTCACCTCTCCGAATCTTTCGACGGTTAAGAGCGGGGGAAGGTTCCCGTACAACCGTTCAGTGGCATTGCTAAGCATTCGATCGACTAAGGTAGGTATTTCATCAGCACAAGAGGGATCTACATCACGAAGTTAGAATAGTATTGCAGATAATCGCTACGACCGAAGAGGGAGGTCCGCCGATGCTCGCCTTCGATCTCTACCGCCACTGGGAGACTGACGTGCGCCCCTTCACTGTAACCGCGCTCCGCCGACTCAGTCCGGAGCAGCTCCACTGGCGCCCTGATGGCGGCCGCTCTGCCTGGGATCTGGCCCTGGAGGCCGTCCAGACCGAGTGGCGCTGGATCTACCGGGACGCCCTGCAGAAGGTCGACTCGTCCGCCCGCTTCGACTCGGCGGAGTTCGAATCGCTCGACGCGCTCCTGCTCTTCTGGCAGCGGGTTCACCGGGCGACGCTGGAGTGGCTGCAGGACAGTCCTGTCACGGAGTTGGCCCGCAAGTACCGCATGCCAGACGTCGGGGCGCCCCTGGCCACCATGAACTGGATCCTCTTCAACGTCCTCACCCAGGAGGCCCGGATGCAGGGCGAACTCTTTAGCCTGATGCGGCAGCAGGGCTTGACCCCGCCGAAGATCTAAACATAAGAGACCCCCCTCTGCGCGGAGGGGGGTCTAGTCGTCTTAGGCCCGGACCTTGGTGCCCGTCTGCTCTTCCAGCGGCCGGATCACCGCAGCGATATCCTGCTCGCCGAAGCCGAGCGCACGGGCCTCCTCCAGCACCTGCTGGGTCATGGCGCCCAGCAGCATCCGAACCCGTTCCGACTTTCCAAGCTCGACCGCCAACGCGACATCCTTGTGCAGATGATCGATCGAGAAGGCGGCATCGAACTGGCCGGGGAAGATAAACTTGGGGATATTCCGGTCGATCTGCTTCGAGCCGCCGGTGGCGCCCGCGATGATCTCAAAGAGGACCTGCGGATCGATCCCGGCCTTGGTGCCCAGGACGAAGGCCTCCGCCAGGGCCGCCGAGTGGATGCCGACCAGCAGGTTGTTGCAGAGCTTGGCTACCGCACCGGCGCCGACGGCGCCCAGCAGATAGAGCTTCTGGCCCATCGCCTTCAGGAGCGGCTCCACCTGGGCGTAGGCGGCAGGGTCACCGCCGCACATGATCGTCAATGTGCCCGCCTCGGCGCCCCAAGGGCCGCCGGAGACCGGGGCATCAATAAAGGGACAGTCCCGTTCGGCAGCACGTGCGGCCATCCGACGGGCGTCCTCGACGCCGACCGTCGAGTGGTCGACGAAGATCGTTCCCGGTTTGGCATTGCCGATCGCCTCACCCAGGACCGCTTCGACGACCTGCGGCGTGGTCAAGCAGGCGAAGACCACAGAGACGTTTGCAGCCAGCTCTGCTGGGCTGCCAGCCCGAATCCCACCAGCGGCGACCAGTTCGTCCACGACGACCTGGCTCCGGTTGTAGAGATAGACCGTGTGCCCGGCCTTGATCAGATTGCGCGCCATGTGGCGGCCCATGCGGCCGAGCCCAATAAACCCGACGGTTGCCATGATCGCGATCCCTCCAGCAACAGACTCTTACTCTAACTGTAGCACAGGTTGATACGAAAGGGTGACGCTTCCGTGGACAAGCAGCCACTAAAGGGGGAGTTAGACCTGCCCCCGTTGCCGCATATCTTGCGCCCCGGCCTCCTGGTCGTCTTTTGCGGCTTCAACCCAGGCGAACGCTCAGCGACGATCGGTCATTACTACGGCTACCCGGGCAACCGGTTCTGGTGGCTGCTGCACCAGGCGGGCCTGACCGACCGGCAACTCGACCCGACGGAGGACCAGACGATGCCGGATCGGTACGGCTACGGCCTGACCGATATCGTCGAGCGGCCATCGAAGGCGGCATCGGATCTGGCGGGCTGGGAGTTCCGCGAGGGCCGTGAGGCTTTCTTGGAGCGCATGCGGACCTACCGGCCTGCTTTCATCTGCTACGCCGGGAAAGGGGTCTACGGGGCGGCCTCGGGCCGCAAACAGGTCGAGTACGGGCTACAGCCGGATTCGCTGGTGGAGGGCGTGTGGGACTTTGTGGCGGCCTCCCCGAGCGGGCGTAGCCGGGAGCCACTAGCCGTGAAGCTCGCCATCTTAAAGGAACTCACCAATCTGGTAGCCTTGCGGCGGAACTAACGGGTTTTCGCTCCCAGGTGTCAAACCTTTCCAGCCGATCAACCGTCATGTTATGTGAAGGCTGATTTGGAAGGAGAGAGCGAGAGATGAATCGCAAGACGACCCTTCTCATTGGTGCGGGAATCGGGCTTGCTGCAATCATGGCTGGCGCCCTCTACGTCTCCAGCGTCCAGACGAAGGGCTCCAAGCCGGGCCCGGTCACCAAGCCGCCGATCACCAATCCGGGCACGCCCTCGGTCAAGACCGTCCCCTTGCGTACAGTCGACTTGGCCTCGGCGCCCATGGAGGTCCAGGCGGCCGCTCGTGCCCTGCAGACCTCGCGGGTTGCCTACGCCATCAAGTCCGCCGGGCAGACCTACGTAATCATCTCGACCGGGCGAAACGGTGAGATGATCGCCGCCTCCACCGCATCGGCACAGCCGAGTGCAGCCAACCCCCGGTTCGTCGATGTGATGGTCCAGCCGAACACGGGCGGTTCCCGCTTGTTGGTCCTGGCCCTACCGATCGGCCAGGATGCTGAGTACCAGGTCAACCTGGGCGGCAAGACGGCCGCGATTCCGACGCTCTATAACCAGCACGGCCTTGCCTTGGTCGAACTGAATGAGACGACCGGCTTTGCCCTCGTCCATCCGTCGGCCAACGTGGCGGTGCAGGGCGACATCCTCTTCCTGGAGGGCTACGCTCGGGTCTTCGAGTCCACCTTCAACGCCAAGCTGATCTCGGCCAAGGGCCGGGTCCTTGCGGAGGCGCAGGTGAAGGCGGCGGCGGGCGCCCCCAACTGGGGCTCCTTCACCACCGCCATGAAGCTGACCGAGCGCCCGACCGAGGCGACGCTGGTTCTGTTCGATGAGATGAGCGGCGCCAAGCTGACCATCCCGGTTCGGTTCGCCGGCAAGTAGCGCCATGAAGGATGAGCAGGTCCGGCGCTGGACGATTCTCTTCCTCACCCTGACCGGGCTGGCGCTCGCCGTCTACGCAGCCATCCACGTCTGCGCCTGGCTCAGACAGGGGGAGGAGTTGATCCGTCCCGTGCCAGCGGCCTGGGCGCCCCCCGCGGTGCAGTCAGCCGCTCGCCATATGTATGGGCACCCTGGCGCCTATGTCATGTGGGAGGGAGAGGCCTCCTGGCTCCTGCTCTCCCTTGGCACTGGAGACTCGGGCCTCTCCCTTGCGGGCGCCCGGCGGGGGCATGACGGGCTCTTGACGCTCTACCTGCGCCGGTCCGTTGGTGGGGAGCGGGTCTTGATCCTGGAGGGGCGCCGCACGGTCGACTGGAGCCAGAGTCGCGTGCAGGTAGACGGGGCGGCATGGCCCCTGCCGTGGTGGAACGACAGCCTGCCTGACTAGACAGCGACGGAGGCACCCCTTTGGGTGCCTCCATCGGTTTTAGCGGAGCCGTGCAGCGAAGCGGTCATAGGCGTCCCGGGTGATCTGGCCGTTCTGATAGGCCGTCTCCAGATCGCGTATCGACCGATAGGGCATAATTGCACTGCCAAGTGAGTTCAGGATCCACAGGCTGAGCAGCAGATTAAAGAGAACGCCCAGACCTGTTAGCCACAAGAGCCAAGCCGCCGTTACCGTCAACATCGGCACATCCCTCCAGCCTCTAGGCTAGTCCAGAGGGGGGCTTTCCATACAGAAAGGGCGCCCCTCAGGGCGCCCGGTTATGCATGATGATGAGGGCTACTCTGTCTTCTGGTAAAGCAGGGCTGGGCTGATCGGGTCCCACTCGGGCCAGTGCTGGTGCAGATCATCGATCGCGGAGGCCATGGGTTGGAAGAGTGCGGGATTCGTCTTGCCGGAGCGTACCGCCACGGCAGCCTCAATGGCCGGACGAAGCGGCGCGGGCAGATTGTGGAGCGCCCACGTGGCGCCCTCCGACTTCGTGACTGGTTCACCCTTGGCGAGGGCCAGGAACGAACGGACGAGATTGAGCAGCGAGGCGGCGGCCTCCTCGACCGTCTCAAATGGTTCAGGCCCCTCAGCCAGCATCTCCTGGACGGCGCCCCGCACCTGCTGGTGCGAGACCACGGGCAGAAGCTCTGCAGGCGGGGGGCCATAAAGATGGATCCCATGCTCGCGCATGTTATAGATATTGTCGGCCGAGAGCATGATCTCGCCTACCCGTGCAATAAAGAGGCCGCGCTCGCAGCCAGGGACCGGCACGGTTGTCCCGGTCGGAACCAGCGCCTGCAGCGGCGCGTAGTCGCCCTCTAGGCGGGAAGCGAAGCCATGGCGGCTGAGTAGTTCTGCGTGGAGTTGCTTGACGGCGATCTGGTCCTCCATGGAGAGGAAGCCTTCCGTCACAACCAGGAAGTCGAGGTCGCTGGTCGCCTCGCAGAAGTCTCCCAGCGCTGCCGAGCCGCCCACGTAGACACCAAGCAGGCGTGCCCCCAAAATGGTGAGCAAGCCCTGGATCAGGTCGTGCATGACGGCTTCCGCAACGGTTGGGATTGGGGTTGGCATCCACGGGCCTCCTCCGCCTGGGCTACAGGGTACGTGATCCGGACCGGAACCTACTACGCAGGTTGGAGTAGATTCGACCTTCGTCCGGTTTCTCCTTTTGTTTTCTGGCCGTAGGACCAATATTTTAAGAGTCGAATAAACAGGCGTATCGCTCGCAGGGCTGGTAAGTCGTCACGGGTCGTGCTAGAATCTCCCTGTGCTAGATAGCACCGCGGTAGCAGTCACCCGCGTGATCAAAACTGCGGCTATCTTGTCGTATCTTCGACCGGGCCGCATGCCATGCGGACCCGGTCTTCTTGTTGGGGCAGAGTAAGTGAGGGAGGGATCGCAGGTGGCCGTTAAGCTGAACGTGACGCGCATCTTCACCTTTGATGCGGCCCACCGGCTGGAGGATTACGTTGGCAAGTGCAACAACCTGCATGGCCACACCTATAAGCTGGAGCTGACCGTTCGGGGGACCCCGGACTATCGCGGGATTGTGATCGACTTTGGCGACCTGAAGGCGATCTTCAAGGAGCACTTCGAGCCCTTGCTTGACCACAAGTACCTGAACGAGTCCCTGCCGATGGTCAATTCCACGGCCGAGAACCTGACCCTCTGGTTCATGGACCGGTGGGAGGCCGTCGTTCGTCCGCTCTACCCAGAGATCGAGCTCGTCCAGATCCGACTTTGGGAGACGCCCAATGCCTACGTTACGCTCTCCTATGCGGACTGGAGGGCTGGTCGTGCGGATTAATGAGATCTTCCTCTCGGTCCAGGGCGAGACCAGCTCGATCGGCCTGCCGACGATCTTCGTGCGGACGGCCGGTTGCCCGCTCCGCTGCACCTACTGTGACACCCCATACGCCCTGACGACAGAGAACTCGGTCGCCATGACGGTCGATGAGGTGATGGCCCGGGTCCGTGAGCTGAGGTGCAAACGGGTCTGCTACACCGGTGGCGAGCCGCTCATTCAGCCGAAGGCGGAGATTCAGGCCTTCTTTGATCAGTTGGCGGCGGAGGGCTACGAACTCTCGATCGAGACGAGCGGCGCCTACCCGGTCAAGGGCTTCACCCTGCATGAGCGCCAGCGCTGGATCTTCGACCTGAAGGTCCCATCCTCGGGCGAGTCTGGCCGAATGCTCTTCGATGCGCTGGCCGACCTGCGGCCCGTCGATGAGGTCAAGTTCGTCGTCGGTAACCGGGCGGACTTTGATTGGTGCCTGGAGCAGATCCGACGCTAC
Source organism: Symbiobacteriaceae bacterium (assembly GCA_035298385.1). Taxonomy (GTDB): domain Bacteria; phylum Bacillota; class Sulfobacillia; order Symbiobacteriales; family Symbiobacteriaceae; genus DATGYC01. The sequence continues at coordinate 21,341 of DATGYC010000255.1, forward strand.
GAGCTGGAGGGCCGGGTTGGCCTGCTCTTCTCTCCGGTCTGGAATGACGTCACGCCGCTCGAGCTGACCGAGTGGGTGTTGTCGAGCGGTGTCGACGCCCGGGTGCAGATCCAGCTACACAAGATCATCTGGGACCCGTCTGAGCGGGGCGTCTAGGGGGGAGCAGGGTGCTGAAGGATCAGCTAGTAGAAATCTTCGGCGGGGCACCCCTCGAATTTGAGGGTCTAGCACTCGAAATATTTAAGTTTCAGTACCGAAATTCTTTGCCCTACCGGCGCTTCTGTGAGGCACGGTCCAAGCGACCCGAGACAGTCACCCGTTGGACCGATATTCCCCACCTGCCGGTGACCGCCTTCAAGAAGGCCCGGATCTATGCGGGGACAGAGCCACCGGTCCACACCTTCCTGACCTCCGGTACGACGGCAGGGTCAGAAGAGCGGGGCGCCCACCACTTCCAGGACGTGGACCTCTACCGCGCAGCGGCCTTGCCGGTCTTCAAGCGCTTTGTTCTGCCGGACGTAGAGCGCATCCCGATGTTCATGCTGGCGATGGAGCCCGCCCAGAACCCGACCTCTTCCTTGAGCTGGTACCTCCAGCAGCAGGCGGAGGCCTTTGGCGCGCCTGGCACAGGTTGGTTCGTGGGGCCAGAGGGGTTGCAGGCGGAGCGCTTGGTGGAAGCTCTGCGATCGGTCCGAGAGCCGGTCGCCCTGCTCGGGACCGCCTTCGCCTTCGTCCACCTCGTCGACTGGATGGCGGAGCGCGGGCTACAGCTTGAGCTTCCGCCCGGTACCCGCGTCATGGAGACGGGTGGCTTCAAGGGCAAGTCCCGCACCGTGGAGCGGTCCGAGCTCTACGGACTGATTCGGGCCTCGCTTGGTCGTGCTGTCGTCTGCGTCAACCAGTACGGGATGACCGAGATGTCCTCCAACTGTTATGACCAGACGCTTTCGGCGGGTTCGGTGTTGAAGGCTGGACCCGATTGGGTGAGGATCCGCATGCTGCACCCGGAGACGCTTCACGAGGTAGAACTGGGTCAGCCGGGCATCGTGGCGGTGACCGATCTGGCGAACCTCTACTCCTCAGCCTTCTTGCTGACGCAGGATATCGGGATTCAGCATCCGGACGGGTTTGAGATCTTGGGGCGGGCGCCCGGCTCCGAAGCCCGTGGCTGCTCGATCGCCATGGACCAGTTCCTTGCGGCCCAACGGGGGTGAGTGAGATGGGTGAGCCCTGGGATGATGCCGAAGCGGGCGTGCTGTCAGGGCGCCCCGTCGACTCGATCTTGGCCGTGTTGGACCAGGTGGCAGACCGCTTCGCCGATCCGGCTGACCCGCTTGTACAGGAAGCCGTGCGCCAGATTCGGGAGTCGACCGGCCTAGCCGTGCCGATGATCCGTGAGGGCCTAGCTGACCAAGTAGGCCGCATTCGCGGGATCGGTTCGCTCCTGGATGCCGAACTCGGTACCCGTTATGCCCTGGACCGGTTCGTGGAGCGGGCGCCCGGTCTGTGGGGACGGGCGTGGGGGCCGGGACTTCTGACCTGTATCTTCAGCGGCAACGTGCCGGGGATCCCCGCCTTTGACATGGCCCTAGCGCTGGCCCTCAAGTCGAGCTGCTACGCGCGACCACCCCAGGCCGAGCCGCACTTCGCGAGCCTCTTCGCCCAAGCGGTCAGCGAGATCGATCCCGTCCTGGGGCGTGAGCTACATGTCTGCCGCTGGGCGCGGGAGGATCGGCAGCCCTATGAGCGGGCAGGCGGGGTGATGGCCTACGGCTCAGACCAGACGATGAGCGCGATCCGGACGATGGTTCCGCCAGGTGTGCCCTTCCTGGCCCATGGCGCCCGCCTCTCCTTCGCCGTCATTCTGCAGGAGGCGGCGACGGCTGAGACGGCCCGATACCTGGCCAAGGACGTCGCCTGGTACGATCAGCAGGGCTGTGTCTCGCCGCACGTCGCCTACGTGGAGCGAGGCGGTGACCTCAGCCCGACCGAGTTCGCCCAGGTGGTAGGGGAGGAGTTGGCCAGACTCGCCCAAGAGTGGCCGCGGGCCAGCCTGACCATTGAGGAAGGCGCAGCCCTGCGCCGCGAGCGGGATGCGGCCGAATGGGAGGCTGACGCCCTCTTCGCCCCGCCTGAAGGGCTGGACTGGGCCGTCATCCACAGCGAGTCGTGCGGCTTCCAGCCCTCGCCGTTGGGCCGGTTCTTGCGGACCTACGCGGTGGATCGCTGGACCGAGGCGTTCGGCCGGCCACCGCAGCTGCTCCAGACCGTCGCCGTGGCGGGGGCGCCGGAGCGTCGACTCCTTGTCGCCGAGCAGTTCGGCGCCCTTGGCGCCTCGCGGATCGCCCAGGTGGGCGCCGTTCAGCGACTTCACCCCGTCTGGCATCACGACGGCCGTGCCACCGTGGCCGCCCTCGTCCGCTGGACGGACGTTGATCTTTAGAGGAGGCCCACTCTGATGAACCTGCACGAGCGCGGCCAGCGCCATCTGCTCTTTGCGGAGAGCCGTCCGGGTCAGCCCCGGCGCCCGGTGATCATGAGCCGCGGCGAGGGCTCCACCATCTGGGATACGGAGGGCCGGGAGTACCTGGACGCCCAGGCCGGTCTCGTCGTGACCAACATTGGTTATGGGCGCCGGGAGCTTGCTCAGGTTGCCGCCCGCCAGATGGACGAGCTGATGTACTACCATACCTACTTTCACTTCGCAAACGAGCCAGCGGTCGAGCTGGCCGCCAAGCTGGCGGAGCTGGCTCCACCGGGGCTTGAGAAGGTCGTCTACACCCTAGGTGGCGCCGAATCGGTCGAGACCTCGGTCAAGCTCGCTCGCCTCTACCAGCGGGCGAAGGGGCGCCCCCAGGGCGACAAGATCATCTGCCTGCAGAACGCCTACCACGGCAATACGATGGGCGCCCTCTCTGCGACCGGCTTTGCGGCCCACAAGGAGTACTTCGGCCCGCTCGTTCCGGGCTTCAGCCACATCACCCCGCCAGATCCATGGCTCTACCCAGATCGGACGGCGGCCCAGTTTGCGGCCGAATTGGAGCAGGTGATCCTAGCCGAAGGGCCTGAGACGTGCGCGGCCTTCCTGGCGGAGCCGATCATGGGCGTCGCTGGCATGGTCGTCCCGGTTGACGGGTACTGGCAGGCTGTACGGGCGATCTGCGACCGGTACGGCATCCTCTGGATCGCTGACGAGGTGATGACCGGCTTTGGCCGGGCGGGCGCCCAGTGGGGGCTCGATCACTGGGGTGTCGATCCGGACGTGATCTGTACCGCCAAGGGGCTCACCTCCGGCTATCTACCGATGGGCGCCGTGATCATCCGTGATTCGATCGTCGAGGCGATTGCTGCGGCAGACCTGCCCTTCACGCATGGTTTCACCTACGCCGGCCATCCCGTCGCCTGCGCGGTGGCGCTGAAGAACATCGAGATCTATGAGGCTGAGGGGCTGGCAGGCCATGCTGCTGCGATGGGCGAACGCCTGATTGCAGGGCTGAAGGCGACCGGGAATCCCTACTTTGGCGAGGTGCGCGGTAGGGGATTGATGGTCGGGGTTGAACTGGTCCGGGCAGGGCGGGAGCCCTTCGCCTGTGAGCCCGGCTTCGGCTTCCGAGTCGAGGCGGGCTGCTTTGCGGCCGGGGTGATCATTGGGGTGGCGCCGTACCGGGACGCCCTGATGCTGACCCCACCGCTGGTGATCACGCCAGATGAGATCGACCGCTTGGTAGCCGTGGTGGACCGGATCGTCCGGGAAGAGGCGGAGAGATTGGCATAGAACTGGGCGCCCCCTGCAAGGGGCGCCCAGTTTTTTACAGGCATGTCATTTAGATGGTCTAGGAGAGTAGGCTTGCCCATAAGATCGATTAGCGGTCAGGATGGACGGTTTGGGCTAATGCAAGGACCTCGGCACGCCTGTACCGGCGCTGAGCCTTCTGCGTGTTTCCTACCTTGAAGACCCGAAGACGGCCCCCACAGACATAGGTCCACAAGCCATCGATCGATTCAGATAGAAGCAACGTGTGAGCCGGCACTCCCAGCAGCCGCGCTGCCTCGGTGCTACTGATTAGATCCAAAAGATCTCACCTCTATCAAGGGAGGACTCTGTATGGTGGTCTGGCTAACTTTGGGGGTTTCGTTCCTCTCCGTGGCGACTGCTGGGCTCCAATGCTACAAGGTCTGGTTGGAGGTGAGGGGAGTTAGGGCCCATGATTCAATCGCCAGGCCAATCGCTCTACCTCTTGCAGGCTGTACCGCCGCTGGCGTTGCACCCCGCGATACAGGTACCAAACCCGGAGTCGCTCTCCGTACAGACAGCACCACCGCCCATCCGGAGTCTCATACCGCTCCAAGATCCCCCGACTAAGGCCCAGCAACCGTGCTGCCTCTGCCATCGTGATCCACTTCATTGCACCGAACACCTCTTCTACGCCTGAGCATTCCCCCTTTTCTTCCCTCTAAACATAACGAAGACCGAGCGCCACTTCTGCGGCGCTCGGTCTTTGCATAAAGATACGAAAATCGAATCAACGGTCTTGGATCGCATAAATAAAAATTTACTACCGTGCATCTTATGGACCTAGAAGGATATTTGATTCTTCGTAACGTATTCGAAATATAGCTTCACTGTGTTGAAGCGAGAGAGATCATCAGAGGAGGAATCACCATGAACCGGAAGCCCCTCGTAGCCGGTATGGCTTCCCTCATGGTCCTTGCGCTGCTCGCTGGTTGCACCAGCAAGCAGTCCGGGACCACGACGGAGCCGACCAAGACCGACACGCCTAAGGTGAACAAGGTCCTGCGCTACAACGCTGGCGCTGACTTTGCCACCCTGGATCCGGCCCTGATGAGCGACCTCGTCTCCTTCACTGCCATCACCCCGCTGACTGAGGGCTTGATGCGGCAGACCGAGAAGGGCCTGGTGCCCGGTCTGGCCAAGGAGTACAAGATGAACGCGGACGGCACGGTCTACACCTTCACCCTGCGTGACGGCCTTAAGTGGTCGAATGGTGAGCCGATGACCGCCGAGGACTTCGTCTACTCCTGGACCCGCGCCCTGAGCCCGGAGACTGCTGCTGACTACGCCTACCAGCTCTACTACATCAAGGGCGGTGAGGAGCTCAACAGCGTCGCCAAGAAGAAGAAGGAGGGCGACAAGGAGGTTGACAACCCCAACTACGCCAAGGAGCTGGAGGCTGCCACCAAGGCTCTGGGCGTGAAGGCTGTCAACGCCAACACCCTTGAGGTCACCCTCAAGGCGCCGACCCCCTACTTCCTCGACCTGACCGCCTTCCCGACCCTCCTGCCGGTCAACAAGAAGATCGTTGAGGGCAGCAAGGACTGGGCGAACAAGGCCGAGACCTTCATCGGCGCTGGCCCGTTCAAGATTGCCAAGTGGGAGGCCAAGAAGGAGCTCGTTCTCGAGCCCAACCCCTACTACTACGACAAGAGCAAGATCAAGCTCTCCCAGATCGTGTACTACATGATCGAGGAGCAGGGGACCGCTCTGCAGCTGCTGGAGTCCGGCGGCCTTGAGGTCATGGACGCCCCGCCTGGTGCTGAGATCCCCCGCCTGACCAAGGAGAACAAGCTCGGCAAGGCGCCGTCCTACGGCACCTACTACTACCTGCTCAACACCTCCAAGGCCCCCTTCAACGACGTTCGCGTGCGTAAGGCCTTCGCGATGGCCATCGACCGCAAGTCGATCGTTGAGAACGTGACCAAGGGCGGCCAGATCCCGGCCTACGCCCTCGTTGCGCCGGGCGCCACCGATCCCGTCGCCAAGAAGGACTACCGCGAGGCCGGTGGCAACTACTTCAAGGAGGACCTCGCTGAGGCCAAGAAGCTCCTTGCTGAGGCCGGCTACCCCGAGGGCAAGGGCTTCCCCGCTGCCGAGATCATCTACAACACCAACGAGACCCACAAGGCGGTCTCCGAGGCCCTGATCGAGATGTGGAAGAAGAACCTCGGCATCACCGAGCTGAAGGCCACCAACATGGAGTTCAAGACCCTGCTCGACAAGCGCAAGAGCGGTGAGTACACCATCTCCCGTGCTGGCTGGTTCGGCGACTACCTCGACCCGATGACCTACCTTGATATGTGGCTGACCGGCGGCGGTAACAACGACGCCCACTGGTCCAACAAGGAGTACGACGCCCTGATCAAGACGGCCCAGACGACCACCGACGTCAAGGCTCGCTTCGAGGCCATGCACAAGGCCGAGGGGATCGCCATGAACGACATGATCATCACGCCGCTCTACTACTACACCAACCTGTATGTCCAGTCCGACAAGGTGACCGGTGTCTACCGGAACGCCCTGGGCATCACCGACTTCTCCTTCGCGGATCTCAAGTAGTTCACAGCCCCGGTGCCGGAGGTAGCACCAGTGCTACCTCCGGCACTTCCCTTCTTAGTCCAGCCTCCAGGGGAGGATGCATTCGATTATGGTGCGCTACTTGGGCCGTCGGCTCTTCTCGAACCTGTTGACTGTTTGGCTGATTGCGACGCTGACCTTCGGCATCATGCATACGATTCCGGGTGATCCCTTCACCTCGGAGAAGACGCTCCCCGAAGCGGTACTCCTCAACCTGAAGGAGAAGTACCATCTGAACGATCCCTTGCCTAAGCAGTACATCACTTACCTTGGAAATGTCGCCCGCTGGGACCTGGGCCCCTCGTTCGCCCAGAAGGGCCGTTCGGTAAATGAGATCATCAATCAGGGCTTCCCCGTCTCTGCTCGGGTCGGCGGTGCAGCGATCCTTGTCGCTCTGCTGATCGGCATTCCGCTGGGGGCACTGGCTGCTCTCTTCCGGGACAAATGGCCAGACCACTTTGTGACGGTGCTGACCACAATTGGTATCTCCCAGCCGGGCTTTATTATCGCAACGTTGCTCCAGTACTTTGTCGCCGTCAAACTTAAATTGTTGCCGGTAGCGCTTTGGAGTGACCAGTGGAAGGTGCCAGGGGACGGCTGGAAGTTTGCTGTGCTGCCAGTCATTGCCCTCTCCTTCTTCCCGCTCGCTTACTTTGCTCGCCTGGTGCGCTCCAACATGCTGGAGGTCCTGAACCAGGACTACATGCGGACCGCTCGGGCCAAGGGCTTGCCGCGTCTGACGGTCATTATCAAGCACGGCCTGCGCAACGCTCTCCTCTCGGTGATCACGGTTCTGGCGCCGCTGGCGGCCGGCATTCTGACCGGCTCGCTCGTCATCGAGCGAATCTTCGCCATTCCGGGGCTTGGCAAGGAGTTCACCACCTCGATCTTCAACCGCGACTACACGGTGATCATGGGCGTGACGGTCTTCTACGCCGTCCTGATCGTCACGTTCAACCTAGCGGTAGACGTGCTTTACACCGTCGTCGACCCGCGGATCCAGATCGCGGACTAGGGAGGGGGAGCGCTAGAGATGTCTGTACCAAACGTCAACCTGGACTTCACACCCGTCGCGCGCAAGCCAGGCGAAGTGGAGAAGATCGTTCGACCCTCCCGCACCTTCTGGCAGGATGCACGGTCCAAGCTGTTCCGTCATCCGATCGGCATGTCCGGCCTAGTCTTGGTCATCGTGATCTGCCTGATCGCGGTCTTCGGCCCGATGCTGACGAAGGTCTCCTACTCCGACCAGGATTTGACCAAGACCTACCTTGACATGGGGTCGCCCGGCTATCTCTTCGGCACGGACAACCTCGGACGCGACGTGCTGATCCGGCTCCTCTACGGCGCCCGGATCTCGCTGATCGTCGGCATTGTCTCCACGGCGATCTCGCTGGCGATTGGCATCACCTTCGGCGCCACGTCCGGCTACCTGGGTGGGCGGGTCGACAACCTGATGATGCGCTTCGTTGAGGTCATGGCTGCGGTTCCCGAACTGCTCTACATGATCCTGATCTCTCAGGTGATGCCGGGCGGCCTGACGACGATCCTGATCGTCATTGGCGCTACCTCCTGGCTGAACATGGCCCGACTGGTGCGCGGTGAGGTGCTGACCCTGAAGGAGCGCGAGTTCGTTCTTGCCTCGCGCACGATGGGGACGAAGCCGCTCTGGATCATTCTGCGTCATCTGGTGCCGAACGCGATGGGCGCCATCATCGTCCAGGCGACGATCGGCATTCCGCAGGCGATCTTCTTCGAGTCCTTCCTCTCCTTCATCGGCCTGGGCGTTTCGGCCCCGCAGGCCTCTTGGGGCATGATGGCCGCCGAAGCGCTCGCCGGCATCAGGTCCTTCCCCCACCTGCTCTTCTTGCCGGCCGCGGCGATCGGCATCACCCTCCTGGCCTTCCAGTTCTTCGGCCAGGGCCTGCGTGACGCACTCGATCCGCGGATCCAGAGTAAGTAGGAGGCCCGGCTATGAAGAACATCCTTGAAGTACAGAACCTGCAAGTGCAGTTCAAGACTCGGGCGGGGATCGTCAAGGCGGTTGATGATGTCTCCTTCAACGTGGGTGAGGGTGAGATCGTCGCCATCGTGGGTGAGTCCGGCTGCGGTAAGTCTGTGACGTCTCTCGCCGTCATGGGGCTGATCGGGGCGCCCGGCAAGATCGCTGGCGGCGTGATCAAGTTCGACGACCAGGACCTGCTCAAGAAGTCCGAGGCGGAGATGCGTAAGGTCCGCGGCCGTAAGATCGCGATGATCTTCCAAGATCCGATGACCTCGCTCAACCCGGTCATCACGATCGGCGAGCAGATCATGGAGCAGATCCGCTACCACTTGGGCTACGAGGGGAAGAAGGCGAAGGACCGCGCGGCCGAGCTACTCGGTCTGGTCGGCATTTCGAACCCGGAGGATCGACTGAAGCAGTACCCGCACGAGTTCTCGGGCGGCATGCGGCAGCGCGTCATGATCGCCATGGCGCTCGCCTGCGACCCGAAGCTCCTGAT
>DATGYC010000256.1:0-5654 GCA_035298385.1 Symbiobacteriaceae bacterium
AGGCGGCGCCCGTCGCCCCGGTCAGGAGGGCGAAGAAGGCCAGCCAGTACGGGGAGCGGTTGAAGAGGGCGTCGATCAAGACTGGGCTCAGGAGGGCGGCCGCAAGCCACCAGCCCCCAACAGAGAGCTTCAGGAACTGCAACATATCCCCCGCAATCAGGGCGAGACCCCCAGCGGTGAAGATCGGGCCAAGGTTGCTCTGGATCGTCTGGGCGAGCCCCACGCCCGGCATCAGGAGGAGGCGGGCGATCCAGACGAAGGGCGTCAGGATGACCAAGAGGGTCCGCTGGAGCGCATCGCCAAAGGCCGAGGAGCTTGATTGCCGCAGCGTTAGAGCGATGTTCTGCAGCAGCAAGAGCATATTCCCGGCCAGTTGGGGTGGCGGCAGCGGCTGGGGCTGCAGGCGGGTCGCGACCCAGCGCTCGATCAACCCGCTGGGCAGGGTCTGCCAGCGCTTCGCCTCCTGGACCGCCGCAGCCGGGCCGCTCGGCTTGGTCTTGCGATTGCTGACGGGAAGGGCTTCGGCGGGCGCCAGCGCTGCTGCTACCTCACGGGCGGCACGGGGCGCCGTAGCGGCGATCGCCTCAGCGGAGACCAGCGTGGGGAAGGCCTGGAGGATCTGGCGCCGGCGCAGGTCCAACGCCTGGCGGATGGCGGCCGGCCAGGACTCCTCGGCGGGCGGTTGCCCGTCCGGACCGGACTGGATCAGCCCGGACTCGAGGGCGACCATCCGGAAGAGCTGTTCGGCCGCGTCCAGGCGACCGCGCAGCATGTCGTTGAGGCGCCAGCCTTCATCTAAGAAGGCGCCGAAATGCTCGAAGGCGTTTCCGGCCAACTTCTCCACGCCGGGAGTTGAGCCCCAGGTAGAGCCATCCGGGGAGAGACGGTAGAGCCGGATCGGCTCGCACTCCAGGGAGCCGGCGTAACCGACGAGCGGCAGCAGGGTCAGGTCAGCCGTGGCAAAGCCGTCGTAGAGGCGATGGAGGAGATCGGCGTCCAGCACCAGGCGCGGCAGGACCTCGACCGGTTTGTCGGCGGCATCGTAGAGGGGGAAGGCATCCCGAGCGGCGGCGAGGGCCTCACGCTCCAGGGACTCGGCCTCCTGCTGAATCGTCTGGAGGGTCAGGCGCAGGGCGCCCGCCAAGACGGCCGGTGAGGAGGCGGGGGGCACCTCCAGAAGGGCAGCGATCACCCGCTTGCGCCCGCCGAGCCAGAGATCCAGGGCGGCCCAGATCAGCCGCCAGAACTCGGTGAGGGCGGCGGGGCTCTTGGGGCGCGTATCGGCCCGGTACCGGCGGTTGACGCGGTCGATCAGGAAGAGGAGGCGCCGCTGGCCCCACTGCAGGTCGATCTGGGTCAGCAGGGAGAGGTCGCTGGCGTTGCCAGGGCGCAGGCCAAGGCTCCAGAGGACCTCGCTGATCAGGGCGGGGTTGGTGCGCTCGCGCTGCTCCAGGGCCTCTTCCAGCAGGTTCTGCAGCCACTCCCGCAGGGAGCGCAGCCGCAGGGAACGGTAGACGCTCTCCGCCGCTAGATCGAGGGAGGGGGCGACACTCTCCGTGATGGGATCGGGCGGGAGGGTATCGAGGCGCGCTGGGGCCTGCTCGTGGGCAGGGGACTCCTCGGGCGCCGCACTCTGGACGGCGGAGGCGATCTCGTGGTGCATGCCCAGCGCCCCCGCGGCGGCATCGCGCATGGCGGAGCGCATGGCCATGGGCGGCATGCCGTACTCCGCACGCACCACCGCCTCCTCCAAGGCACACAGGGCGCCGTCAAGGCGGGTCCGCTCCTCGTTCAAGGCAGCCAGGCGTCCAAGCTCCTCCTGGATGTCCTGGGCCATGGGCAGGGAGACCCCGGAGAGGGCGGCCTGGATGGCGGTCGGAGCGGTCGCCTCCTTACGCTGACCGAGGCTCGGGTCGGGCTCCAGATAGGCCAGCACCCGGATCACGGGGAGGAGGGCGCCCCGCTGGGAGAGTTGCTGGACGACCGGCTCGAACGGCTTGTTGGCCAGGATGCCGCCGTCGGAGAACCAGACCTTGTCAGCGGTGATCCCCTGCAGGAGGGGAAGATGGGCGGCTTCGGCATCGGCCTGGGTGATCTCGACCGCCGGGAAGACGCCGGGGAAGGCAGAGGTCGCTTGCCCGACCTTACTGAGCGCCCGATTGCGGCGCTGGCGCAGATCCCCGGCCGGGGCTGAGATCTGGCAGTCGCCAGGGCGCCGCTTCAGGCGGAAGACCCACTTGTGGGCGATGCCCTCGAGCCGCTTGCCAGTCCGGTCCCGCTTGGTCCACAGATGCCCGTGCAGGTCGGTGGCGGTGACGAAGAGGTCGAGAATCGGGGTGAGGGCAGCCACCTCGGGGCGCCCGGCCTCCTCCAGATCACGCAGGACACCTTCCAACTTGGACCGCAGGTACTCACCCGAGAGGAGGGATTTGACCTCTTTGTCGGCCAGCGCCAGCTTCTCGATCTGCGCGGCCTCGGCCCAGAGCGTCTGGAGCGGGCCAAGGTCAGGGGCGCCACTGGCCAGCGCTTTGGCCAGCATCAACCCGTTCAGGCCACCCGCTGAGGTTCCCGCGATCACATCGACGATCACGTCGAACCCCGAAAGGGTAAGTAGGTCCGTATAGGGATTAGTCAGTCGCTCCGCCTCGGCCCACGGAGAGTTCGGTCCCTGCCCATCACCGTCGGGGGTAAGAGCGCGCGCGTTCGCTGCCCGCACCAGGGCGAGGATCTCTTGGGCCATGCCGTTCATGTAGACGGCAAGGGAGGCCCCGCCGTAGAGAACGAGGGCGAGCCGGAGCTGGGCACGGAGCGGAGTAGTCATAGAAGTGTCCCCTTTCCGGAATCTCGTCTTTATATGATATTCGTAATAGTTTGTACATGCAAGGGACTATCGTCCCGCGAGCGGCATAAAAAGGGGCGCCCGCCATGGCTGGCGGACGCCCCTCTGTGTGGAACGGTGCTTACTTGACGGTACCGATGCGGGCCAGCGGCCAGACCCGGAAGACGACCCGGGCCGAGACGCTCTTCTTCTCCAGGAAGCCCCAGATGTGGCTGTCGTTCGAGTGACGGCGATTGTCGCCCATCACGAAGAGGTAGCCCTCGGGCACCCGCTGTGGGCCCCATGAGTAGTCGGGCGCCTCAGCGATGTAGGGCTCGGTCAGGGCGGTCCCGTTGACGTAGACCTTACCGCCTTCGATGCGGATCTCATCCCCCGACTCACCGATCACCCGCTTGACGTAGGGCACGTCCGTCGGGCCGGCGGCAGGGGGCGGGTCGAAGATCACGATGTCGTCCCGCTTGGGCTCCCGGATGTAATAGGTGATCTTATCCGTCCAGAGGCGGTCACCAATCAGGAGCGTTGGCTCCATCGACTCGGAGGGGATCTGCCGCATCCGGCCGATGAAGGCTGTCACGAAGAGGAAGATTAGGATCCCGAGGAGGATCTCCTTCAGATAGGACCAGGCCACGCGCAGGCTGTGGTTGTTCACGTACTTATCCCTCCGGACCGTGGTGAAAGGGCGACTTATCCCTTTAGAGTTCGCTCTTCGTTCGCCAGATACCTCCAAGGCTTTCCATAAGGATATTCTCTCAGGTAGAATAGGTAGCGTTGGTCTCGATCGATGTCTGTCCCTCAGAGATGGAGTGGAGTTTGTGACGATCTGGCAGCGGATGATTCCAGGGTGCCCCGAATGGCTGGCGCAAGTCGCCGAAGGTGCCCGTACGCAGGTGCAACCCCGGTGGACGACCGTTGATGAACTCGTTCTGCTGAACCAAGCAAAGGTCCTGGGCGCCTTCCAGGCCGAGAACGTGGCTGATGTACACTTCGCCGCCTCGACCGGCTATGGCTACTCCGACATGGGGCGCGAGAAGATCGAGGCGGTATTTGCCCGCGTCTTCGGAGCGGAGGCGGGACTCGTGCGGGTCCAGTTCGCCTCCGGTACGCATGCGATCGCCTGTGGGCTCTTTGGTGCGCTGAAGTCAGGGCAGAAGCTGGTAGCGGCGGCGGGGGCGCCCTATGACACCCTGCGGCAGGTGATCAGCGGCCAGCCCGGTTCGCTGACCGACTGGGGCGTTGAGTATCAGGAGGTCCCGCTGTGCGCGGACCTGACCGTCGACATCCCGGCCGTGGCCGAGGCGGCGAAGACGGCCCACGTCGTCTTCATCCAGCGGAGCCGGGGCTACTCGCTCCGCCCGACCCTTTCGATTGAACGGATCGGTGAGATCATCACCGCCGTGAAGCAGGCCAACCCGGCGGCGATCTGTGTCGTGGACAACTGCTACGGTGAGTTCACGGAGGAGCTGGAGCCGCCCCAGGTGGGCGCGGACCTGACCTGCGGTTCGCTGATCAAGAACGCGGGCGGTGGCATCGCCCCGACGGGCGGCTACGTGGTGGGGCGCCCGGAGTTGATCGAGCGGGTGGCAGCCCGGCTGATCGCCCCGGGGATCGGCTCCGAGGTGGGCGCCAACCTGGGCGTCAATCGGCTCTTCCTGCAGGGGCTCTTCCTGGCGCCGCATATCACGGGTGAGGCGATGCGGGGCGCCCAGTTCACGGCCGCCTTCTTCGCACGGCTCGGCTACGGGGTACGGCCCCGCTGGGATGAGCGGCGGTCCGACCTGGTTCAAGCGGTGGAGTTGGGGAGCGGTCCGGCCCTGGTCGCCTTCTGTGAGGCGGTCCAGGCTGCGTCGCCGATCGATGCGCATGTGCGGCCGGAGCCGTGGGCGATGCCGGGGTATGATGACCCGGTGATCATGGCGGCGGGGACGTTTGTGATGGGCTCTTCGATCGAGTTGTCGGCGGATGGGCCGATGCGGGAGCCTTATGTGGTCTACTTCCAGGGTGGGCTGACTCGTGAGCATGTGGTGATCGCGGCAGTGCGGTCGGCAGCGTATCTGGTTTCCAAGGGGCTCTTGGCTTCTAGGTAGACCTTTGCTTCCAATGCCGCCGGGGCGGGCGGGTTTGGGCGCCCCTCCGCTCCTAGCCCGATCTAAGCACTCACTTGAGCATTGACGATGATCGGAATGTCGCTCCAGGGCGCCCAAACCCGGGACGGCGGCAGAACTTCGCTCTCCCCTGCATGCGCGTGCAGCAGTCGACCACCCTCCTTTTTGGGCTGGCGTTTGGGTATGGTCTGGCTTGGTGGCTTATTTGTGGCAGAATAAGGAGGGCCGCCTTGGTTTGCCAAGGCGGCTCTCTGGCTAATTCCCTCGACAATCTGACATGCCCGGCAGGGAGAACCGCCCTGCTTCCCGTACATTAGGAAGAGAGGTGATCATGGTGTGGATCTTCTGGCTCACCCTGGCTGTGATGCTGGCCGGTCTGGCGGGGACGTTCGTCCCAAGCCTGCCGGGACTGCCGATCATCTGGGTGGCTGCGCTGGTCTACGCGATCGCGACCGGCTTTCATGCCTATGGTTGGCTCTACCTGGTGTTGACCGGGGTGGTCGTCCTGCTTGTTCAGGTGGCGGAGCAGCTAGCGCGGGCCTGGGGCGCCAAGCGGTTCGGTGCCTCCAAGTGGGGCGGCTGGGGCGCCGTGATCGGCTCGCTGATCGGGCTCTTCTTCATGCCGCTGGGGCTGATCCTCGGGCCGTTCCTGGGCGCCATGCTCGGTGAACTCATCGCCGGACGGTCGATGGAGGACGCCGTGCGGGCGGGGT
>DATGYC010000257.1:0-3680 GCA_035298385.1 Symbiobacteriaceae bacterium
CGCCCCCCGTGCTACCTTGAACGGAGGAGGTCGAAGGTATATGGACCAGAACCGCCGCCTCGTCTACTCGACCGATCCCGCCCTGAACCAGCGATGCCCCCGTTGCAAGGAACTCGTGGCGGCTTGCACCTGCACCAACCCCGCGGCCGTCCCCGCCTCCGTCACCATCAAGCTGCGGATCGAGAAGGCCGGCCGTGGTGGCAAGGCGGTCACCGTCCTCTATGATCTACCCAAGAACCCCGCCTTCCTCAAGGAACTCGTCACCAAGCTGAAGAAGGCGCTCGGGACCGGCGGCACCGCCAAGGAGACGACGATCGAGCTTCAGGGCGACTGGCTAGCCAAGTGCCGTGAACTCCTGCCAACGTGGGGCTACAAGGTGAAGGGCTGAGTCCCCAGCGCCTGTGGCTGGATACCCTAGTAGTAGTGTGACCGCAAAGGAGGGCGCCCCCCAGATGCAGGACCTCTTCAGCCAGACCGACAGGGAGCGCCAGATCGTCGAACTCGCTGCAGGCCTAGCTGACCAAGTCGCAGGCCGAGCAGCCGAACATGACCGGGCCAACACCTTCCCCGCCGAGAACTTCAGCGAGATCACCGAGGGCGGCTACCACCTCCTGACCGTGCCGACAGAGGCTGGCGGCTTTGGCGCCTCCCTGACCGAACTCGTCCTGGCCCAGGAGCGGCTCGCTCAGGGCGACGGTGCCACCGCCCTGACGATCGGCTGGCATCTCGCCGCCATCGGCAAGCAGCGGGAGATCCAAGGCTGGCCCAAGGACGTCTTCGACCGGCTCTGCCGAGCGGCGGTGGAGGAGGGCGCCCTGCTCAACTCCCTCGCCTCGGAACTGGAGACCGGTTCGCCCTCGCGGGGCGGGCGCCCCACCACGACCGCCCAGCGGACGGCAGACGGCTTTGTGCTGACCGGGCGCAAGGCGTTCTGCTCGGGCGCCCCCGTTCTGCGCTACGGCATCATCTCCGCCGGCATCGAGGGGGAGCCAGAGGTCGCCTGGTTCCTCGTCGACCTGAAGGGGCCCGGTGTTCAGGTGATCGAGACCTGGGATATGCTCGGGATGCGCGGCACGGGCTCGCATGATATCGCCCTTGACCAGGTAAGCCTCCCCGCCGATGCGCTGATCGAGTCGATCGTGCCTCGATCACGATCCGTACCAGGGGGCGGCAACGGCTGGCTGCTCCACATCCCGGCCGTCTACCTGGGCATCGCCGGTGCGGCACGAGCGATCGCCGTCGGCTACGCCCAGTCGCGCAAGACGAACGCCCTGAACGCCACGATCGGCGAGTTGCCGCACGTCCAGACCCTCCTCGGCGAGATCGAGGTGGAACTCCTGGCGGCGAGGGCGAGCGTCTACACCGTCGCCCGCCGCTGGGATGCAGCCGATCCGGCTTCGGCTGAGCGGGAGGCGCTGGTGCCACTCGTCGGCGCCGCCAAGCACGTGGCGACGAACGCGGCGATTCGGATCGTCGATCGGGCGATGCGGGTACTCGGGATCGCTGGGCTCAGCCGGTCGGGACCGCTGGAGCGGCTCTACCGCGATGTGCGAGCCGGCCTCTCCAACCCGCCGATGGACGATTCGATCCTGATCAATCTGGCCAAGGCGGCGCTCTCGCAACCGGTATCCAAGGAGGCTGGCTCCTCTGTCTGAGGAGCGGCCTCCTTTCGCTTGCATGAATCCCACCCTACTGTCAAACCCTAAAGGATGGCTCGGGTCTTCGCCGGATCGATCATCCGGGTTCGACCCGATTCCTCGGGTCCGCGTGGCGTGATTGAATAGTGATGTAGATCACCCACCGGCTCTGCGAGTCTGCTAGACAGAGGGGTGCAGGATGAGTAACTTGATCGCAGCCCGGATCACCATGGGCTATACACTCGCTTTCCATATGATCTTCGCCGCCCTTGGCGTCGCCTTCCCGCTCTTGCTGGTCCTCGCCAACGTCGCTTGGCTCAAGACGGGCAAGCAGGAGTACCTTCGCCTGACCAAGACCTGGCAGAAGGTGGTCAGCGTCACCTTCGCGATCGGGGCGGTCACTGGCACGGGCCTCTCCTTCATGCTGGGCCTGCTCTGGCCGTCATTCATGAAGCTCTACGGCGACACCATGGGACCGGCCTTCCAGCTCGAGGGCTTCGCCTTCTTCATCGAGGCGATCTTCCTGGGCCTCTATCTCTACGGCTGGAAGCGGCTCTCGCCGGGGCTGCACCTCTTCTGCGGGGTGATGGTCGGCATCGGCGGTGCGGCCTCTGCGGTGCTGGTGCAGGCGGCGAACGCCTGGATGCAGCACCCGGTCAACATCGCGCTAGTCCAGACCAATCCGGCGGCGGTGCCGCCCTTCACGACCCTCTTCCTCAACCCGTACTACTGGTACTTGACCATCCATGGCACGATCGGCTGCTTTGCTGCGACCGCGTTCTTGGTGGCGGGCGCCTATGCCTGGAAGCTGCTCAAGAAGCCAGGGAGTTCGCTCTACCAAGCGGGCCTGAAGGTCGCTCTGAGCGTCGGCATCTGCGCGGCGGCGGTCCTGCCGCTCTCGGGCCATCTCTACGCCCAGTACCTCGGCAAGGTCCAGCCGGCCAAACTGGCGGCGGCAGAGGCGCACTTTGTGACGGGTACCAACGTGCCCCTGCTGGTGGGTGGATTCGTCGACAAGGAGGCCGGGCAGGTGACGGGGGCGCTGAAGATCCCTGGCGGTCTCTCCTTCCTGGCGCATGACGACTTCAGCGCCGAGGTGACGGGCTTGGACAAGTTCCCGAAGGAGGACTGGCCGAACGTCACGATCGTCCACTACGCCTTCGATATCATGGTCGGCTGCGGGATGCTGATCCTCTTGGCCGCCGTCTGGTACTGGGGGGTCGTCCTCTTCCGCAAGGAGAGACTGCCGAGGAACCTCCTGCGCCTGCTCGTCGTCTGCTTCCCGCTAGGCATCGTCGCCTTCGAGGCGGGCTGGATGGTGACCGAGATCGGGCGCCAGCCCTGGATCGTCTACGGGGTGATGCGGACGCGGGATGCTGTGACGCAGAACAATGCCCTGCCGGTGATGTGGACCTATATTCTGGTCTACGGCGCCCTGATGGTCGCAACGATCCTGATCCTACGCCGCATCCGTCACGTGGAGGTGGAGTAGCTGATGACCCAGACCTGGCTTGGGCTGGACATCCATCTGGTCGCTGGTAGCGTAATTCTCCTCTCGATCACGGCCTATGCCCTGCTGGCGGGGGCCGACTTTGGGGCGGGCGTCCTTGACCTCTTCGCTTTGGGCGAGGGGAGCAAGCTTCAGCGGAAGGCCTTGAGCAACGCCATCGGTCCGATCTGGGAGACGAACCACATCTGGATGATCCTGCTCTTGGTGATCCTCTTTACCTGCTTCCCGTCTGCGATCTACACGCTCTCGGTCGGGCTCTACGCCCCGCTGATCCTCGTCCTGCTGGGGATCGTCTTCCGGGGCGCCGCCTACATCTTCCGGCAGTATCACCAGATCGCTTCGCCGCGCTGGCGCCTCTGGGGTTCGCTCTTTGGCGCCGCCTCGATCATCACGCCGTTCGTGCTGGGCACGATGCTGGCTGCGGTCTCGGGTGGTGGGCTTCGCTACGTGAGCGGGCAGGTGACGGTGGTGCCCGGTCAGTCCTGGGCCTCGCCGTTCGCCCTCCTGACGGGGCTGTTGACGCTCCTGATCTG
>DATGYC010000258.1:0-15544 GCA_035298385.1 Symbiobacteriaceae bacterium
GGAGACGGCCCGGCAACTCCATGCCGTTGGCGTCCGGGCGATCGACCTCTCTGGAAGGGGCGGGACGAACTTCGCCTGGATCGAGGCAGAGCGGGGCGGCACGACCCAGGACCCGGGGCTCCTGAACTGGGGGATCCCGACTCCCGCCGCGCTCCTCGAGGTGGCGGATCTGGGGCTGCCCGGGTTGGAACTGATCGCCTCGGGCGGGATCCGCTGGGGGAGTGAGGCAGCGAAGGCGCTGGCGGGGGGCGCCCGGGCGGTCGGGCTGGCTGGGGCGGTCCTTCAGGCCCAGCAGTCCGGGGGAGCGGAGGGGGCACTCGCCTACCTGCGCGCCTTCCTGTGGGACCTGCGGGCGGCGACCCTCCTAGCGGGGGCGACCAGCTTAGCTGAGCTGCAGCGGGCGCCCCTGGTCGTGACAGGCTGGACCGCCCAGTGGGCCGAGCGGCGGGGCGTGGACCTGGACGCACTCGCCCGGCGGTGAGGCTCGTTAGCGCGTAGCGGTGTAGTGGACGGTGCCGTCTGGTCCCGTCACAAAGAGGTAGACCCGATCGGCCAGCGCGCAGAGGGCCGGTCCGTGCTGGCTCAGCGGCGCCCCTGCCGCCCTGTGCCAACCGGTCCAGCCGGAGAGTGACTGCTTCCGGGCCAGGCAGAGCTGGCCATTCTGTCCGGTGGCGCCCAGGACGAGGGCAGAGCGGTGGGGGATCGCCCAGGGGGAGAGGAGAGTCTGGGGGGCGCCCGGGACGAGCTGGGGGCTGGACCACTGCCCTCCTCGCGGAAGGCTGCAGAGACGCAGTCGGTGGTCCGGATCGGTCATAAAGAGGTGGAGCAAGTCCCCCCAGACGATGGGATGGGGCGTTACCAACGCCTGTCCCACGGAGAGGGTAGACCAGCCCTCCCACTCGTCGCCGTACCACTGACCCAGCACGTGGCTCGACTCGTCCCGCACCACGAGCAGGAGCCGGTCTCCCCAAACGACCGCCCGTGGCCGACTCGTTGCGGGGACCGCTCCAGGCACCGGCGTCCAAACCGCCCACTCGCCATCGCTGAGGCGGGTCTGATAGAGGCGGTGATCGGCGGCGCGGGCGAAGAGGTGCACGGCGCCGCCAAACTCGACCGCAGTCGGTCCAGCCGCCAGCGGTCGAGCACAAGGGACCGTCCGCCACTCGTCCCAGCCAACCCGGGGGGCATAGCGACTCCAGGCGATCTGCATCTGGGTGGTCTGGACGAAGAGATGAAGCTCGTCCGCCAGGACGAGCGGCGTGGGCGGGGCGCCCGTACGAATCCCGGGCACCGGTCGCCAGCGGTTGGTCGGTGAACGCACGGCCGCGCCCCCTTTCGTCTCGCGCCCTACGCTATGCGAGGACGATCATGAATAGGCAGGGCTTCGCCGGAGCAGGCTGATAGGGAGTCTGCGTCCCCTGCGCCCGCAGGGTAGCGCCTGGGCCCTTCGGCCCCAAAGGAGATGTCCCCTAGTGTTCCCGGTTGGCCCGCTACTCCTAATCTCACTGCTGATTCTGATCGCTTCTGGCTGGTTCCGCCCATCGCTCCAGGCGCTCGGCCTCTCCCCGGCTGGCGCTCTCTTGATCCTCGGGGGGACGCTCGCGGGCGCCCCGATCACCTGGCGCCCCTTCCCAACGCTGGTGATCAGCGTCGGCATGACGGTGCTCCCGATCATCGCTGTCCTTCTGCTCAGTTGGCGGGCCCGACCGGCCCGCTATCTGCCGACCGCCTGGCTCTCGGTCTGGATCGCCCCGCTGGTCGTGGCGGCGGTGGTGGCGGTGGCTGGGCACTTCTTCCCGCCGGGCGCCCCCACCGAGCTCAACCTGTTTGGCTGGGACGCCCAGTTGCTCTACTTGGGGCTGGGCGCCCTGACGGGAGCCGCCCTGGGGCGCCAGCCGCTCCTAGCGATGCGGGCCAGCCTGATCGGGCTCTTGCTCGCTGACCTCTATCAGGCGGCTCGCTTCGACTGGGAGGGGAGGGGCTGGGCCGTACCGCTTGGCGGTGGAGCCTACTGGGGCTCTGCGATCACGGCCGGCGTGGCCGCCTTCGCCCTCGCCCGGCTGCTGGGCGGGGAGTCTGTGCCGGCGCCCGCCCCCATGGCCCGGGAGGGCACAGGCTAGAACGCTTGACGCCCTCCGCCGGGGCTGACATAATTAGAGGGATACGCCAAAGGCGTTGGAACGGGCGTGGGAACATGCCCAAGTTCCGAAGGGAGCGAGACGTTTAGTGAAGGCCATTGTGGCGATTGTAGGGCGCCCCAACGTGGGGAAGTCGACCCTGTTCAACCGCCTGACTGAGACCCGCCAGGCGATCGTCGAGGATCAGCCCGGTGTTACCCGTGACCGACTCTATGCCGAGGCCGAGTGGAACGGTCAGAACTTTACCCTGGTCGACACCGGCGGCATTCAGCTGGATAAGAGTGGCGACACGATCGATGCGCACGTCACCCGCCAGGCGGAGTTGGCGATCAAGGAAGCGGACGTGATCGTCCTGGTCGTCGATGTCGCCGTGGGCGTTACGGTCGCTGACCAAGAGGTCGCCGCCCGCCTGCGCCGCGTCAACAAGCCGGTCATCCTGGCGGTCAACAAGGTGGAGAACCTGAAGCGGGAGGAGGAGGCGCTCGAGTTCTGGTCGCTCGGCCTGCCCTCCCTGATCACTGTCTCGGCTGCGCACGGTATGGGAACGGGTGACCTCCTTGATGAGATCACCAACGCCCTGCCCCAGACCGAGCCGTTCGCGGAGATGGAGGGCGTCATCCGGACGGCGATCATCGGGCGCCCGAACGCTGGTAAGTCCTCGCTGGTCAACGCCCTCGTCGGCGAGGAGCGCGTGATCGTCTCGGACGTGGCGGGCACGACCCGCGACGCGATCGACGTCCTGATCGAGCGGGATGGCCAGAAGTACCTCCTGGTCGATACGGCAGGCAT
Organism: Symbiobacteriaceae bacterium; assembly: GCA_035298385.1. Taxonomy (GTDB): domain Bacteria; phylum Bacillota; class Sulfobacillia; order Symbiobacteriales; family Symbiobacteriaceae; genus DATGYC01. Next base: position 2,928 of record DATGYC010000258.1, read on the forward strand.
GCGCAAGCGGGCCAAGGTCGACGAGGCGGTCGAGCGCTACTCGGTGATGCGTGCCCTGCGGGCGGTCGAGCGGGCCCAGGTCGTCCTGCTGGTGATCGATGCCGTGGACGGCGTGACCGAGCAGGATCAGCGGATCGCTGGCTACGCCCTCGAGCAGGGCAAGGGCATGATCGTGATCGTCAACAAGTGGGACCTGATCGAGAAGGACGACCGGACGATGGATCAGTTCACCCTGACCGTCCGGGAGCGGACCGCCTTCATGGACTGGGCGGAGATCATCTTCCTCTCGGCCAAGACGAAGTCCCGCGTGCAGAAGCTGCTGCCCGTGGTCAAGCAGGTCGCGGAGAACTTCCAGCGCCGGATCACGACGGGCGAGCTGAACTCGCTAATCCGTGACTCCTACGCTATCAACCAGCCGCCCTCGGATAAGGGGCGCCGGCTGAAGATCTTCTACGCCACCCAGGCGACCGATTCGCCGCCGACCTTCATCATCTTCATCAACGACAAGGAACTGCTCCACTTCTCGTGGGAGCGCTACCTGGAGAACCGCTTCCGCGAGACCTACAACCTTGAGGGTACGCCGATTCGGTTCTGGTGGCGGGTCCGGCCGAAGATCGACATCCGTGATCGTACTGTCCGGGTGCGGAAGGTGCTTCTGAGCGGCAAGACGCGGGTCATCCGCAAGGCGGCTCGCAAGAAGTCGACTGAGTAGTGATTTCCGAAAGTATTACCTGGTTCTAAAACCAGGACTTTACTTCCCCGGCGTCGAATACCACCGACATAGGATTCGCAAGTCAAGGGGGCTCGCAAGGCACCATGATGCTACTCGTCGCGGTGGTACTGGGTTATCTCTTCGGTTCGTTCCCCACAGGCTACTTGATCGGCCGCTCTCGCGGTGTTGATGTCCGCAAGTTCGGCTCCGGCGGCACGGGCGGCACGAATGTGCTCCGGACGCTTGGCAAGGGCGCGGCGATCATGACCGGTGTCGTCGACATCCTCAAGGGAACCCTTGCGGCCTACGTCGGTTACCGCATCGCGGGCGATTGGGGCTACGCCCTGGGCGGTGTGGCGGCCTTGGTTGGCCACTCCTACCCGGTCTGGCTCGGCTTCCGGGGCGGCAAGTCGGTGGCGACCGGGGCGGGCGCCCTGGCCCTCTTCTACTGGCCGGCCTTCCTCGTCGGTCTGGCTGTGGGCATCCCGACGATCGCGCTCACCCGCTGGGTCTCGCTCGGCTCGCTCCTGGGCGGGCTGGCCTATACGGCCGCGGCGGCGATCTACGCCAAACATCCGTCGCACATCGTCTTGATGGCCTTCGCCTATGGCGTCGTGGTGGTGCGTCACTGGTCGAACATTAAGCGGATACTTAATGGTACCGAGAATCGGATCGGTGAGAAGGCGAAGGAGATCAAGCCATGACCAAGCGGATCGCAGTAGTGCCGGCGGGGGTCTGGGGGACAGCCCTCGCCCTGCCGGCCTCGTCATCTGGCAACCCGGTCGCCCTTTGGCGCCCGGAGCCGGCATGGGCGGCCAACTTTCAGGGCGTGCATGAGAGGCTGCCCGGTCTGAAGCTCCCGCCTACCGTCACGGCCACGGCGGACCTCAGGGAGGCGGTGGCCGAGGCGGACCTGGTCATCCTCGCCCCGGCGACGGTGATCCTGCGTGAGGTCTGTCAAGAGCTCAAGCCTCTCCTGAAGCCCGATGCGGTGCTCTTGACGGTCTCGAAGGGGTTGGAGCCGGAGACCTTCCTGCGGGTCTCTGAGGTGGTGGCGCACGAGATCCCGTCGCATGCGGGGCGGATCGCCAGCCTCTCCGGCCCGAACTTCGCCCATGAGGTGGCCCAAGGGCTGCCGACGGGGTCGGTGATCGCGGCGCCGGACGAGTCGATCGCCTGCTTCGCCCGGGATCTAATGAGTTCACCCCGCTTCCGGATCTACACCAATCAGGATCAGATCGGGGTAGAGTTGGCGGGGGCGCTGAAGAACGTGATCGCCCTCGGGACGGGGATCAGTGACGGGCTCAAGATGGGCGACAATGCGCGGGCCTCGTTGATCACCCGTGGCCTGACGGAGATCGGGCGCTTGGGGGAGGCGCTTGGCGCCAACCTGATGACCTTCGCCGGCCTAGCTGGCATGGGCGACCTGGTCCTGACCTGTACGGGCGACTCCTCCCGAAATCGGCAGGCGGGCTTGGCGATCGGGCGGGGGAAGTCTCCGGATGCCTTCCTCGCTGAGACGGGACTGACCGTCGAGGGGATCCGTACGGCCAAGGCGGCCAAGGCGATGGCTGAGCGGGTCGGCATTGAGATGCCGATCTCGGAAGCGATCTATCGGGTGATCTATGAGGGGGCCGAGCCCCTCGCCGCCATTGACAGCCTGATGGGGCGCCGGAAGAAGTCAGAGTACATCGCTGAGGCATAAAAATCGGTCTCTCCAGTGCTGGAGAGGCCGATTTTTTTACTTGATGCACAAAAGAATTCAGCACCCGCCCACGAAAGTTGTGGCGGGTGCTGTTTCCCTTAATAGAAACTTGACCAATGTTAAAAAATTTTACCGAAACAACACAAAAACCAAAAGGATAAAAGAACGAAGATTAGTATTATAACATTATGGCGGATTTGTACGTGAGGGGGTGCGAGGTTTCATGGCCTCCTTTCAGGCGATCGCAGCGGTGGCAGAGGCGGTTGTCGCGCAACTAAAGCAAGCCTACAGCGCCGCCCTCTTCGACGGTAACGCCCTCGATTTCAAGGTCTTCGGTAGTGCCCAGTTCAAGGATGGCCTGACCACGCCGGGTGTCTCGCTCTTCGTCTACCGGATCGTGCCGAACGGGGCGCACCGGACCCCGGGGGGCGGACTCGCCCGGGACGGACGCCGCATGCGGACCAGCCTGCCGGTCGAGGTGCACTTCCTCCTGACCGCGTGGGCCGCAGATCCCTCGCTCCAAACGGCGGTGGCAGGGTATATGATGCGGGTCCTAGAGGACCATCCAACGCTGCCGGCCTCCGAACTGAACCGGGTCTACCCGCAGGCCTTCCGGCCGGAGGAGTCGGTCGAGATCGTCCTGGGGGAGATGCGCAACGAGGATCTCTTCCAGCTCTGGGACCGGTTGACGGAGCGCGGCTACCAGCTCTCCGTGCCCTACCTGGCCCGGGTTCTGCTGATCGACTCCCTCGAGGACTCGGCGGTCGAGGCCCCGGTCAAGGTGCGGGATGTTGGCTTGGAACAGGGGGTGGACTGAGGATGGCTTGGCAGACCCCCTTGATCGTCCGCTGCTGGGACTCGGTCGCTGACCGGGCGGTGGTGGATGGACTGGTCCTCTTTCTCTACCCGGATGGCCGGTCGGGGCGCCCCGTTCAGGGCTTCCCGAACCCGGATGGGACCTTCCTCTTTCACGGCGTCCCCGAACTCCTGGCTTGGCAGGCCGGGTCGACAAGCACGGGAACGGCCGCCTACTGGCTGACCGTCGTCGACCGGGACGGACGCTACCTGCAAGCCACGTTGTCCGTCTCCTTGCCCACGGAGAGCCCCCTGATGCTCTACCTCTTCGCCGCCTCGACCAGGCGGTTCCCGGGCGCCGTCGCCGAACTCCGGGCCGATCTCTGGCAGGAGGAGACGGACGCACCCGCAGCTTGGGCGGTCCTAGAGGCGACGGAGGGCGGACGGACGTGGTATGGCATCGCAGACGGGGATGGGCGGGTCCTGCTGCCCTTTCCCTTCCCCAGAGCGACTGGTACAGGGTCACCTACCTGGCCGGTCTCCCTTAAGGTTCGGACCGGTGCGGCGCCCCTAGCGGGCGTTGGACCGCTCGAAATACCTCCCCTGGACCAGATCCTAAGTCAGCCAGTCGGCCAGATCCGCGCCGCACCGGGCGATCCGGTGGTGGGGGTGCTGGACGTGACCCTGACGATGGGAGGGCCCGTCGTTCTGCGTACCGGCACCGGTTCGCGCTTGGCCGTTCGGTCTTCCTGAATATCGCCCTAAGGAGGAGTTCACATGCCCGAGTACCTGGCACCAGGTGTCTATGTGGAGGAGACGTCGTTCCGCGCCAAGTCGATCGAGGGCGTCTCGACCAGCACCGCGGCCTTCGTCGGCCCGACGCGCTTCGGCCCGACCCGCGGTGAGCCGGAGATGGTCGGCTCCTACGCCGAGTTCGAGCGGATCTACGCCGGTCTCGACCGCCTTGACTGGAGCGGCACCAACTATGACAACTACATCGCCCACGCCGTCCGCAACTTCTTCGAGGAGGGGGGCGCCCGGCTCTACGTCAGCCGCGTCTTCACGCCGAAGAGCGTCTCGGATACCGGCATCGCCACGGGCGCCGTCAAGGTCAGCTCCGACACCAAGCTGACGATCAAGGCCCGCTATCCCGGCGCCGCCGGCAACCTGCCGGTCACCTTCCGCTTCAAGCTCGGCCAGAACATCATCGGGCGTGAGAAGGTCGACCCGTCGAACGCGGCCTCGGCCTCGTACAACACCCTGCGCGGGCTGCAGGGCGGCGAGGTCGTCTACATCCGCCTGAAGGACCTGGGCGCCGATCCCGACCTACCCGCGTCCAAGCCCGCCGCCTCCTCACCGGACGTCGGACAGCTCTACGCCGTTGAGCGCTACTTCGACGGCAGCCGGTACACCTTCAAGCTCCACCCGTGGAACGACACCGATGGCACCAAGGCGCTGACGATGGCCGCCCTGGACGATGACGCTGCCGTCGCGGTGGACGATACCGCTGCGGATACCTTCACGGTTCAGGTCCTGACCTGCTCGGTCCAGATTGGGCGCTCGGGCCAGTTCGGCGCTGAGCAGCTCTACGAGAACCTCCAGATCGATCCGGCGCACACTGGCAGCCTGACCCAGGTCTTTGCGGCGGAGCCTTCGAGCAAGGCGACCGCGCTCTACAACCCGCTTGTGATGACGACCGCCCTGACCAACGGTGCCGAACTGGCCTACGCCCTGCTGGCGCAGGCGACCGTTCTGACCCCGGAGGGCGAGACCACCCCGCTCACGATCCTGGAGACCCTGAACGACGCCAAGGTGGCCGACTCCCTGCGCGGCTTCAAGCTGGCCCTCGCGGGCGGCAACGACGGCCTCCGGCCCGTTGCGAGCGACTTCGAGGGCGAGGACGCCCTCCAGTCCAGCGACGGCCTCGCCAGCGGTCTGAAGGCGATCGAGTTGATCGAGGATGTCTCGATCGTCGCCGCCCCGGGCCACTCCTTCGGCTACGAGGGCGCCTACGCCTCGGACGCCGCGGCGATCATGCGCCTCTTGATCTCGCATGCGGAGCGGATGCGCTACCGGATCGCCGTCCTGGACTCGGGCGAGAACCAGTTGATCAGCCAGGTGCGCGACATGCGGGCGAAGGTCGACTCGACCCACGCCGCCCTCTACTACCCCTGGATCAAGGTGATGGACCCCGTCACCCGGACGGAGATCGCCCTGCCGCCGTCGGGCTTCGTGACGGGCATCTACGCCCGGAACGACGTCGAGAACGGCGTCCACAAGGCGCCGGCCAACGAGGTGGTCCGGGGCGCCCTCGGGCTGACCCAGACGATCTCCAAGGCTCAGCAGGACGTGCTCAACCCGGAGGGGATCAACTGCTTCCGCTTCTTTGAGGGGCGGGGGATTCGGCTCTGGGGCGCCCGGACGATCTCGTCCGACCCGGAGTGGAAGTACGTCAACCTGCGCCGTTACTTCGCCTACCTGGAGCGCTCGATCGAGAAGGGGACCCAGTGGGTCGTCTTCATGAACAACGCTGACGGGCTCTGGGACAAGGTGAAGCGGACGATCAACGACTTCCTCTTCAACGAGTGGAAGAACGAGCGCCTGCTGGGCACGAAGCCGGAGGAGTCCTACTTCGTCCGCTGCGACCGCTCGACCATGACCCAGAACGACCTGGACAACGGCCGCCTGATCTGCCTGGTCGGCGTCTCGCCGGTGCGCCCGGCCGAGTTCGTCATCTTCCGGATCGGCCAGTGGACCGCGGATCGCAAGTCATAAAGGCGATCAGTTCAGATCTTCTCTTATGAACCGCGGATGACGCGGATTACGCGGATACTTGGCGATCCTATGGGGCCCTAGATTTTTGGGTTCGTTCCAAATCCGCGTCATCCGCGTAATCCGCGGTTATAAAAAGCGTCCAGACGTCTCCCCTGCAAATTGACGAGGAGGTCATCTCAGATGGCAGTAGAGCGCGCTCGTCCCTACGCCCAGTTCAACTTCCTTGTTGACCTGGGCGGCACCGACACCGCCTCCATTCAGGCGGGCTTCCAGGAGGTCTCCGGCCTCGGCTTTGAGGTCGCCGTCACCGAGTACCGCAACGGCAACGAGAAGGAGAACGCCCCCCGCAAGATGATGGGCCTGGCCAAGGTCGCTGACGTCACCCTCAAGCGGGGCGTCATCGGCACCACCGACCTCTACCAGTGGCTCAGCGAGGTCCGCAGCGGCTCGCATAGCCAGCTCAAGACCGTGACGATCCAGCTCCAGAACGAGGAGCGCTCCGGGATCGCCATGACCTGGAAGCTGATGAACGCCCGCCCGATCAAGTACACCGGGCCCTCGCTCTCCGGCAAGGGGAGCGACGTGGCGATCGAGGAACTGGTCCTCGCCTGCGAGCGGATCGAGATCGAGTAGGGGGCGATCGGATGGCCGGGCTCTATGGCATTCGGTTCGAGTCTTTGGCGCCCCGGCTTGACGGACGGCTGCCGCGCATGGACGTGGCGGCCTTCGTCGGGCTGGCCGCCAGCGGGCCGCTCCACACCCCGGTCCCGGTCGCTGACCCGGTCCAGTTCGACGCCATCTTCGGCGGTCCGCTTCCCCTGGGCGTCGACAGCCAAGGTAGTGCGCTCTACGCCTACCTTCGCCCGGCGGTCCACGGCTTCTTCCGGGCCGGTGGCAAGCGTTGCTGGATCGTGCGGGTGGCCGGGACGGAGGCGGCATCGACTCAGTTCCTCCTGCCCGGCCTCTGTCGGCTCGGGTCGGAGGGAACCCCCTGGCCGGCGCCCCTGACCGCCCGCTCCGAAGGGAGTTGGGCGGATGGGGTCCGGGCGGGGGCCTACCTGCAGCGGGAGGGACTGGGCGCCGGTCTGGTCGGGTCGAATGACCTGACAACGCCAGCGCTGATGACCGTGACCCTGGGCGCCGCGACGACCAGTCTGCCGATCGCAGGCGACCTGCTCGCCCTGCGCTTCAGTGGGTCGAGCCTGGCCGCCCTCCTCCGGGTGACCGGCGTCGAACGGACGGGCCGATCGATCACGGCGACCGGGGAGCCGCTCTGGCTAACCGACGGCGGTCATGACCCGGATACTGCGACCTGCTTCCTCCGCACGGCGTCGGGCCTCGAGCGCTCGCTACCGGGCGCCCGCTGGCGCCGCACCCGGCGCGAGGGCGCCTCCCTGCAGGCGACTGTGGGCGGGAGTCCGTACGTCGAACGGATCTACCTCCCGCCGACGACGGCCGCCAAGCCCGACGTGGCCGCAGCGGCCGTTCCGGGCGCCGTCGTTCGCATCCGAGTCGCGGGTACTGATCGCTACCTGGCCGTCAACGTGGTCTCGACCGCCGACGGCGGCGAGGGGCTGAACCTGGAGGGCGAGGCGCTCCTGGCGCCGATCGCCGCGCAGGCGGGCTGGCAGCGCTTTGGCGCCCTGCCCAGCGGTGAGGCCCGCGTGGAGCGGCTCCGGCTGGGCCTGATGGCCGAGCCCGCCGGCGGACCAGCGCTGCGGTTGGAGGAGGTGGGCTTCGGCCCGACTCATCCCGACTGGCTGGGCCATCTGCCGACGGATCGAGCCCTCTGGGCAGGCCACCTGCCCGCCGACCAGGCCGCCCGATCGGGCGCCGAGGAGCCAGCGCTCTGGGCCCGGGTGAAGCAACCCCGCTTCCCCTTGGCCGCCCCGAGCACCGGCGACTGGTACCTGCCGATCGGGCTGGGCCTCTTCCCGTCCGTCGACAGCCTGGTCGGGCCAGTCCCGACCGCTACCTCGACGCGGGAGCGGGATGGGCTGCTGACCTATGGCCCCGACTCCTTCCTTGATCCGGACCTGGCCACTCTGGGCGCCGCCCTGCCGGGGGCGCTCTTCCATAAGGCGGAGGTGCTGGGTCAGCCCTTGCAGGGCGCCCACGCCCTCTGGCCGGTCGAGGAGGTCGCCCTGATCGCGGCGCCCGACCTGGTTCAGCCTGGCTTCGCCCCGGAGACGGCCCCGGCCGAGGAACTCCTGCGGGCGCCCTCGCTCCTGCCGCTGGGCCCGACCGGTCTGGTCCTGGACTGGCGGGCGATGAAGGGGGCGACGCAGTACCGGGTTGAGACCAGCTTCAGCCCGGACTTCACCGGGGGGGTCCAGGCCACGACCCTGACCCCGACGATCCTCCACCTGACCGAGACCCCGTGCGGGCGGGACCGCTTCGCCCGGGTGCGGGCCGAACGGCCTGGGGCGATCAGCCCGTGGTCGAACGTGCGCTGGGTGCCAGCAAAGGCGCTCTTCCGCCCGGTTGAACCGCCGCCGCTGGGCGCCCCGGTCGTGCTCCGGCCGCTCGCCCAGGGGGGCGGTCGCTGGCGCATCGCCTGGCGCCCGATCGAGTCGGCAGACCCGATCGAGTACGAGGTGGAGGAGGCGACGACGCCGGACTTCCTCGACGCCCGGCAAACCTGGCGCGGAACCGAGCGGGCGATCACCCTGCAGCGGCGGGCGCCCGAGCCGGTCTACGTGCGGGTACGGGCCGTCCTGGCCGACGAAGGTGCGGACGTCAGTGCGCTGACGGCGGAGCCGAGACCGGGCGGCGGCAGTGACTGGCCGCTCTCGCCCTGGTCGCGGACCCTGATCATCTGGGAGCCGGCCTCGGCGACGCGCTGGCGCCCCGGCCCGGTCGATGAGTCCGCCCTCCGGCGGGCGCAGGCGAGCCTGCTCTGGCTGGCCTCTGGCCGGGCTGACTGGCTGGCGCTCCTCTCCCTGCCGCAGGGCTGGGAGGCCGGGGCCGCCCTGGACTGGCGGGAGGGGCTCCTGGCCGACCTCTCGTTCGATGAACGGCTGCTCTCCTACGGGGCCGCCTACCATCCCTGGCCGATCATCCAGGGCGCCGAGCAGAGCGGCGCCGTCCCGCCTGACGGCCTGGCCGCGGGCGTGATCGCCCGGCGGACGCTCGCCCGGGGCGCCTGGGAGGCGCCGGCCAACGAACGGCTCCCCTCGGTCAACGACCTGGACCGCCCCGGCTCGGCCGTGGCGGAGGCGCTCTACGCCGCTGGGGTCAATCCCCTGGCGCTGGGCGTCGAAGGGCCGGGGATCTGGGGCGCCCGGACCCTCTGTGCGGACGAGGAGTGGCTGCCGCTTGGCACCCGTCGCCTCTTGCTGCTGCTGCGCCGCCTCCTGCTCCGGGAGGGGAACGACCTGCTCTTCGCCCCGAACAGCCCGCCGCTCTGGCGCTCGGTGGAGCGTCGCTTCGAAGCGGTCCTGAGCGATCTCTACACCCGGGGCGCCCTGCGCGGCAACACGGCCGCTGAGGCCTTCCGCGTCGATGTGTTGACCCGGGGGAATCAGGCGGCGATCGACCAGGGGCGACTGCTGGTCGAGATCCGGATCGCGCCGGCCCGCCCGCTTCGCTTCCTGACGGTCCGTTTGATTCAGACCGGGGGCGCCCCCGTAATCGAGGAGGTGTAGCGGATGTCCCAGCCGGTCGATCCGGTCACCGCCAAACCGTTCGCCTCCTTCAACTTCCGGATCGAGTTGCAGCTTCCCGGCAAGACCGGGCTGCTCTGCGCCGCCGCCTTCGCGGAGTGCGAGGGGCTGGAGATGTCGATGCAGGTCAAGACGATCCGGGAGGGTGGCAACGCCGTTCAGGCGATCCACCTGCCCGGGAATCTGACCTATGGCCAACTGACCCTGAAGCGGGGGATGACCGAGACCTTGGATCTGTGGGACTGGGTCGAATCCGTCTTCGCCCCCGGGGGCTACAAGCTCCGGGCGAGCGGGGACGTGATCCTGCTCGATGCGGATATGGAGACGGAGCGGGCCCGCTTCGCGCTGACCCGTTGCCTGCCGGTCAAGATTCGTGGCCCGGCGCTCCACGCCAAGGAGAGCCAGATTGCGATCGAAGAGCTTCAGTTGGTCTACGAGACGCTGGAGCTAAAGCGGCCGAAGGGCCAGTAACACGAGCCACGTACGCCGACCAGGAAGGAGGTCTTGCCCGTGCCCGCACCACCCAGCCTAAGCAAGGCCGAGCTCCGCGAGATCAGCTTTGAGAAGGACGGCCAGGTCAAGGACGGCGATCCGAACAAGACCGTCAAGGTCCAGTTCAATCCGGAGACCCTCTCGGTCAACTTCAGCAACCAGAACGCCTCGGGCGACCAGCGGGGCGGTGGGGCGATCCAGTTCGTCGGCAAGGGGCAGACCAAGCTGAGCCTGGAGCTCTGGTTCGACGTGACGGCGCCCCTGCCCGCCGCCGGTGACGGCCCGACCCAGAATACGGAGGAGGCACCAGACGACGTCCGCAAGCTGACCGAGAAGGTCGCCTACTTCATCAAGCCCAAGGACTCCGGCCAGAAGGAGAAGTTCATTCCGCCCGGGGTCCGCTTCGTCTGGGGCACCTTCCTCTTCGAGGGCGTGATGGAGTCGCTGGCCGAGAAGCTGGAGTTCTTCTCCGCGGACGGCAAGCCCCTGCGCGCCCAGGTGACGATCGCCCTAGCGGCCCAAGAGATTCAGTTCAAGTTCAACCCGAGCGGGGCTGGCTCCGGTGCTGGCGCCGCGGCAGCGGCCGCTGGCGGTGGGGGAGGGGGCACCGGGGGCGGGGCGCCCGCTGGCACGCAGCCGGTGCAGACCACGAAGCCCGGCGACACCGTCCAATCCATCGCCGCCAAGAACGGCGACCCGAACTGGAAGAGTTGGGCCTCGCAGAACAACATCGAGCAGCCGCACAAGCTCCCCGCGGGGACCCAGATCACACCGCCGAGCGGTCGATAGCTAGCCTGGAAGGAGGCGCTCTCCCTTGCCTGTCATCATCAACGAAGTGACCGTCGTCGCCGACCCGCCCGCTGGGGCTGGGGGCCAGCACCGACCGAACCCCGCACCCGCCCCGACCGGCTTCGACCTGCGGGAGATCATGCGCCAGCAGGCGGAGCGGCTCGCTCGGGTCACGCCGGAATAGGAGGAGGTGCCGGGATGTCAGACCTTGGTGCCACCTTAGGAGTCTACGCTGCCAGACCACGCATCCAAGTCGAGGGGCGCCCCCAGCCGGAGCTTGAGTTCGGCGTGATCACCCTCTTCACGGAGGAGACCGAATCTGGGATCGCCCGCTGCGAGATCACCCTGGGCAACTGGGGGCCGCGTGGTGGGGGGAACGTCGACTTTCTCTATGATGATCGGGCCCTGCTCGACTGGGGCAAGGAGATCAAGGTCGAGTTCGGCAGCGGGGATGCCTCCGGTAGCGTCTTTACGGGCCGAATCACCGGCATCGAGGGGCGCTACGCCCCGGACCGTCCACCTGAGCTCGTCGTCCTGGCCGAGGACCGCCTGCAGGACCTGCGGATGACCCGTCGCTCCCGCTCTTGGGCGGAGATGAGCGACGCCGACATTGCGCGGCAGATCGCCAGTGATCACGGCCTGAGTGCCGAGATCGACGTCAGCGGCCCGACCTACGCCGCCGTCGCGCAGGTGGGGCAGAGCGATCTGGCCTTCCTGCGGGAGCGGGCGGCCCTGATCGATGCGGTCGTCTGGGTTGCGGGGGCAAGCCTGAAACTGAAGGCCTACACGGGGCGCCCGGAGGATCGGGTGGAACTGACCTGGGGCCAGCGGCTGAAGGCCTTCTCGGTCCTGGGCGACCTGGCGCACCAGCGGACGAAGCTGACGGCCAGCGGCTGGGACCCGAGCGCCAAGGAGGCGGTCAGCCACGAGGCAGCGGCCTCGGTGATCAGCGCCGAGTTGGACGGCCGCCAAAGCGGCCCAGCGATCCTCGCGAGCGCCTTTGGGGAGCGCCCCGAGCTGCTCGCCCTGCAGCAGCCGGTCCAGCTAGCGGAGGCGCGAGCGATCGCGGAGGCCCAGTTCCGGAAGGCGGCCCGGCGCTTCGTGACGGGTCGTGGCGAGGCGGAGGGCGACGCCCGGATCAAGGTCGGGGCGAAGGTCGACCTGCGTGGGTTGGGCCCTTTGTTTAGCGGGGCGTATCGCGTGACAGAGTCCCGTCATGCGTTTGACCTTACACAGGGGTACCGGACGTTGTTCCGGTGTGAGCGGCCGGGGGTTGGGGAGTGACTTTTCCGGCCAATTTACACAGATTGCACAGATTTACTGATTACACAGATTGCCTAGGGAATCCCCTGCGGGTCTTTCCAGTCATTTACAGCTGATTACGCTGATTTTCCTGATTACGCTGATTCCCTAGGGACTCCCCTGCGGGATAGAAGCGGCTATGAAAATGGCGGCGTACGCATAATCACAGGTATTGCTACTCCATTCGGTTCGGAAAATCTGCGTAATCTGTGTAATCTGTGTAAAAAAATCGCCCGTCTACCCCACCACACCAGAGAAGCAGCCAGGTTCCCAAGACCACCACCCAGGAGGGAGCGCCCACTATGTCACACGCCGCCCCCGATCAACGCTTATACGGCGTCTACCCGGCCCTGGTCACGGAGATCACCGACCCGGAAGGCCA
>DATGYC010000259.1:0-5656 GCA_035298385.1 Symbiobacteriaceae bacterium
GTCCTGAAGACGTCCAAGGGCGAGATCGAGATCGAACTCCTGGCCAAGGAGGCCCCCCAGACCGTCAATAACTTTGTCTTCCTCGCCAAGGAAGGCTTCTATGACGGCGTCCCCTTCCACCGGGTGATCCAGACCTTCATGATTCAGACCGGCGACCCGACCGGGACCGGCAGCGGTGGCCCCGGCTACAAGTTTGCTGACGAGCTGCCCCCCCGGCACTCCTACCAGAAGGGCATGGTGGCGATGGCCAACGCCGGCCCGAACACCAACGGCTCCCAGTTCTTCATCTGCTCCGGTAGCCAGTCCGCCAACCTCGACCGCTACCCGAACTACAGCCAGTTTGGCCGCGTCATCAAGGGCATCGAGGTCGTCGACGCCCTCGCTGCCACCCGGGTGACCCAGGCGCCCCACGGCGAGATGTCCAAGCCCGTGGAGCGGATCCAGATCGACTCCGTCGAGATCCGCGAGGCCTAAGAAAAGGAGAGGGGGCGCCAGGTGGCGCCCCCTTAGTCGTGATGAACGATCCGTTCGCCGCTCGGGTGGAGCGGGCGATGAGTCTCTGTCTCGTAGAGGTCGTGGCATTCGGTGCAGAGGTTCGGGCCTGCATGCGGCTTCGCTTCCTTGGTCACGGCCGATCCACACCAGTTGCAGGTTAGTTCGCGCTTCATCTGCCCGCCTCCTCAGAATTGGGTTCTTCGTACTATCTATTCACGCCCCTCAGTTAAAGACCTTGTCAATCTTTTCGATGGGTTTGATAGGAAAAATCGATTGCAAAATCCTGTCAAGAACCCATATAAAGGGGTATACCCACACTCGAAGCATTATGATATACTACAGGTTGTAGTCGTCTATATTGGGCGACGAAGGGTTTCCTGGGAAGCCTTAGTGTAGCGGTGCACTAGAGGCTGACCAAGGGGCCAGTGGTTGCGGCCCCGGCTGGCCTGGTGAACCAGCCGGGGCCGTAACCGACTGTAGGCAGGGAGCGAAACGTAGTTTCGCTCCCTGTTCCCTTTTTATGACAACCTGTCGTCTTCTTGTATAGTTATGCACATACGTCGTATATTAACCTCCGTACTCGTACTCGATTCGGAGGGATCACTGTGCAGAAGGCGCTTTCGGCTCTGCTCGCCGTGGCCCTGGCGTTCGCCCTGACCGCCTGTGGCGCCAAGCAGAATAACCAAACCACCGCCGGCAATCACCTAGCGGCGATCAAGCAGAAGGGGACGATCGTCCTCGGGACTTCAGCCGACTATCCGCCCTATGAGTTCCACAAGACGGAGGGCGGGCAGGACAAGATCGTCGGCTGGGAGATCGAACTGGCTGAGCAGATCGCCAAGGATCTGGGCGTCAAGCTGGAGATTCGGGATATCCCGTTCGATAACCTGATTCCGGAGCTGCAGGCCGGCAAGGTCGACTTCGTCGTCTCTGCCTTGACGATCACGGAGAAGCGGGCCAAGTCCGTCGACTTTACCGATCCCTACTGGCGGGGTGGGCAGGTGATTCTTGCGGCTGCTGACAAGGCAGGGGCGATTACGACGGCCGCTGACCTGAAGGGGCGCCGAGTCGCCGTCCAGCTGGGCTCGACCGGCGAGGCCGAGGCGCAGAAGGTCCAGGGCGCCCAGCTTGTGCAGTTGGACAAGTTTGAGGCCGCCGTCATGGAGGTCCTCTCTGGGAAGGCTGACGCTGTCATCGCTGGCTACACGGTGGCGAAGAACTACGAGAAGAACAACCCCAAGCTGAAGATCGCAGGGCCGCCCCTCTCCACCGAGGATAACGGCATCGCCGTCAAGAAGGGCGACAAGGAGCTCTTGGCCGCGATCGGGAGCTCACTGGCCAAGCTGAAGGGCGCCCCCCTCGATGCCATGGTTAAGAAGTACGAGGCGGTCGAAGCTAAGTAGAATGATCGTACTCGGCCCCGGCTGAAGAGGAGGCAACTCTACGCATGAATTGGCGGTGGGATGTGGTTTCAGAGGCGCTGCCGATCGTCCTGCAGGGCGCCCGGATAACCCTCTACTTATCAGTGCTCGGTGTGCTCTTCGGCACGCTGTTCGGCGGCGTGATCGGCCTGCTCCGCAGTCATCCGCCAAGGGGGCCAGTGACCAAGGTTCTCTACAGCCTTGCCACCCTCTACGTAGAGTTGATTCGCTCTACGCCCTTCCTCGTCCAGGTCTACCTGCTCTACTACGGCATCCCGCTCTTCTCGGGCGGCCAGATTCAGACGGAGGCCTTCTCGACAGGCGTCCTCGCCATCTCGATCAACTCGGCGGCCTACGTCTCAGAGATCTTCCGGGCCGGTATCCAGTCGATCGACCGCGGGCAGTCGGAGGCCGGTCGCTCGCTCGGGCTAACCTGGTCGCAGACGATGCAGGAGATCGTCCTGCCGCAGGCGATCAAGCGGGCTCTGCCCGCTCTGGCCAACGAGTTGATCACCCTGATCAAAGAGTCATCGGTCCTCTCTGTCATCGGCTTGCAGGAGACGACCTTCAAGGGTCGAATCGTAGGTTCGTCCAACTATGCACCGTTTGAGCCGCTGCTCGTTGTTACGCTCGTCTACGTCGTACTTACCCAAGTGACGGCCCAGGTCGTCAAGTGGCTGGAGAGAAGGATGGGTACTCATGATTACCGTTAAGGGCCTCAATAAGAAGTTTGGCACTCTGCATGTTCTGAAGGATATCGATCTGATGATTGAGAAGGGCGAGGTCGTCTCCCTGATTGGTCCCTCGGGCTCTGGCAAGTCGACCCTGCTGCGCTGCCTCAACCTGCTGGAGGAGCCCACGACTGGCGAGGTCCGGCTCGATGGCCAGTTGATCAACACCAAGGGCTATGACGTCAACAAGCTCCGCCAGCGGGTAGGCATGGTCTTCCAGCACTTCAACCTCTTCCCGCATAAGACCGTCCTGCAGAACATCATGCTAGCGCCGGTCCTGCTCGGGAAGGGTGACAAGGCGAAGGCCGAGGCGACGGCTCGCAAGCTCCTGGCACGCGTCGGCCTGGCTGAGAAGGCGGATGTCTACCCGGCGGCGCTCTCGGGCGGCCAGAAGCAGCGCGTAGCGATTGCGCGGGCGCTGGCGATGGAGCCCGAGGTGATGCTCTTCGACGAGCCGACCTCCGCGCTCGACCCCGAGATGATCAAGGAGGTTCTGGACGTCATGCGGGAGCTCGCCCGGGAGGGGATGACGATGGTCGTCGTCACGCATGAGATGGGCTTCGCCCGGGAGGTCTGCAACCGGACGATCTTCATGGAGGATGGCCGGATCGTGGAGGTGGGCACCCCGGAGGAGATCTTCACCCGTCCGCAGCATCCCCGGACCCAGGCCTTCATAAAGGCCGTCCTCTAAAGCGACCGCTCGAAGAGTCAGCCGTTAGTGGCTGACTCTTTTTTAGTCGCAGACAAAAATTTTTGACGAATCCTTTCAGGGGGGAAAAGGTACGCCACAGGTCACTGTCGAACTATCGTACTAATAAGTGGTATGGACCAGCGAAGACACACCAATGGAGGGTCTAACGTGCCACTTCTCACTTACTTCCGCCGGCATGGACGCCTCATTGTCCTCCTGGCCGTTACTGTCTGGGTGATCACCGTTGCTGCGGCGGGCGCCACCCAGTTGCGGGCGGACCACCGGCGCCAAGCTGAGGCTCAGGTGGCCAAGTTGCAGGCGCTGAGCTCTCGCTACCGGGTCCTGCGTGAGCAGCTGGACGCCGAGGCCGACCTAACTGAGATCGCCCACCAGATCTGGCTGGGCGTTGATGAGATCGCTGAGAAGAGTGGTCAGCCTGAGATCGTCGTGCCGCTACGCACGGTCGTGGAGCATTTCTTGATCCTGGCGGATAGCTCCAGCCTGCGCTCCCTCGTCGAAGAGACCGATTCTCTGGGCGCCCAGATCGGTGAGAGCGCCCGCGCTGCGGCGGCGACCGCGCAGTTCGTCTCGACCTGGCTTCTCCTGATCACCGGCGGGCTGGTTTCAATCGTGGGCAGGCGCTTCGCCCAGTTGAAGAGCGCCTCTGCCAAACTTGAGACCGAGCGGCAGACGATACGGCGCAGTGAGGAGCGCTTCCGCTCCATCATCCGGAACTCCGCCGACCTTCTCCTGATCTTCAATGCGGAGAAAGAGGTCAAGTACATGAGTCCCAGCGCCGAGCAGGCGCTGATCAAGACACCTGTGCCAAAGCCGATCGATTGGGTAGTGCCCAGTGACAGGGAGCGTGTACGGGCGCTCTACCAGGAGTCGCAGTTGCGGCCGGGACAGAATCTGACGGCGGAGGTCCGCCTCTGGCTGGACGGTGAGGAACGGCCCTTCCACATGATCCTGACGAGCCTGCTGCACGACCCGGCAGTCTGTGGTACGGTCATGACGTTGCGGGATACATCGGAGCGTCTCCTCTTCCAGCGGGCGCTGGAGTTCCATGCCTTCCACGATCAGATGACCGGGCTGCCGAACCGGACGCGCTTTATGCAGCAGTTGGCGGAGACGCTGATTCGGGCCGACGAAGGAAGCACGACCATCGGCGTGCTCTACCTGGAACTTGACAACTGGAAGATCGTCGGGGATTCGCTCGGCCATCAGGTTGCCGATTCCCTGGTCGCCCTCGTTTGCGAGCGGCTGAAGGAGTGCCTGGTGCCCGGTCAAGAGGCGGCCCGCGTCGGGCCGCAGGCCCTTGCGATCATCGTGGAGAAGGCGGACCGGCGACGGGTCTCCCAGTTGGCCGAGAAGATCCTGGCTACTTGTCAGACCTCGTTCTACGCCATGGGCAACGAGCTCTTCGTGCAACTCTCCCTGGGCATCTCGCTCTCGAAGCCGATGCGGAGCAGGCCCGAAAGCCTCCTGCGTGAGGCGGACTCGGCGCTGCAGTGGGCCCGCCGGAACACCCGGGAGCGCTTCGCTATCTTTGATCAGCGCATGAACGCCCAAGCGGTGCATCGCCTCGAGCTTGAGAACGACCTGCGGCGTGCGCTCGCCCGGGAGGAGTTCTTCCTGGCCTATCAACCCGTTGTCGATCTGGCGACGGGGCGCCTCCTGGAGCTCGAAGCGCTCGTCCGTTGGGCCCATCCCCGGCGGGGCATCGTCTCGCCCGGGGAGTTCATCGGGGTGGCGGAGGAGACAGGGTTGATCCATGGATTGGGCCGTTGGGTCCTCCAGGAGGCCTGCAATCAGTTGACGATCTGGCAGCGGGAGTATCCGGGGTGTGAGAACCTGGCCGTCTCGGTCAATCTCTCGCCGTATCAGTTCCGCGACCCGGCCCTCGTGGAGGAGATCGGGGCGGTCCTGAAGCAGACGGGGCTGGAGCCGGCGCACCTGAAGCTGGAGATCACGGAGTCGGTGATGGCGGAGGGGACGGACTCGGTGCTGAACGCCTTCCTGCGGCTGAAGGGGTTGGGCGTGCATCTGGCTATCGACGACTTCGGCACGGGCTACAGTTCCTTGGGCTTCATGCAGCGCTTCCCGATCGATACCCTGAAGGTGGATCGGACCTTCGTGCAGCGGCTGGGGCAGAGCGACCAGGATGCGGCGATCGTCAAGGCGATCATCAGCCTGGGCAAGGCCCTGGACCTGACGGTGACGGGCGAGGGGATCGAGCAGGTGGAGCACGCCTCGTTCCTGCAGGAGATGGGGTGCGACCGCGGTCAGGGCTACCTGTTCGGGCGCCCGCTATCGCC
>DATGYC010000260.1:0-3288 GCA_035298385.1 Symbiobacteriaceae bacterium
AGGAACGATCTCGATGCCGAGGAAGCGTCCGATCTTCGCCACGAAGATCCCTATCGCCGAGGTCCCGAAGAACATAAGCGCTTATACCTTCGATGCGCCCAAGATGGACCTGGGTCCGAAGTACGCCCACATCCGTGACGGTCAGATCTACCTCTCGGCGGGTCTGACGCGCTACATGGAGGAGAAGTGGGGGATCTTCACCGCCGTCCACACCAGCACGAACGCGGCGGAGTCGACGGTCACCATCTTCAAGGCTGACCCGGATAAGGGCGAACCGGTCCCGGTCAACCGGTATGGCGCGCAGAGCTCGGCGCAGTTCAGCTTCTTCGTCCCGCTGGGGATGCTGAACCTGAAGCCGCCGAAGGACCGTCAGTTCGAGGTGGTACCGTTCGAGCAGCCGATCAACAACGCCCCGCCGGCCTTCGTCTTTGAGATGAAGAAGCGGGTCTCGATCCCCCGCAATCTGGAGGAGGAGTCGGCCGAGGCGGCTGCCGCTACGGAGCAGGGGGCGGAGAACGAGGAAGCGGCTGAGTCCGAGGCGGATGAGTAGGTCTCGAATCGAGCGGAGGGCGCCCACCGTGCGTGGGCGCCCTCCGACGTCGCTTCGCTTACCCATGCAGGGAGTGCTCAGCGATCTGCTGCACCCTGGCTAGACCAATACCGCCCTGCTGTTCTTGAGCCAGAGGGTGGTCGGTAGGCTCCAGTTCAATGGTCGGTCGTTCCCCCACTGGACGGGTGTGAACCGCAGCCTTCAGGTTCAGTGTCGGGGGATAGCCCGGCAACATATTGGATAGCCATCCGAAGTAGGCTGGTTCGTCTTCTCTCCCGGCTTGCTCCCATAGGTCGATGGTTCGCTTGAAGTTAGCTTCGCTAAGAGAGACCCAAACGAGATACTCAAAGGGGCTGTCGCAGTCCAAGACGGGAATCTGCAAGCGCCCTTTGATGAAGAGATGTTGCCCGTCGCCTGGCCCCCTCGCCTGGCCTGTGCCAGCCACTGACGGTTCGGTGCATCTTTGCCCCTTCGGCACGATGACTACCAGGCAAGGATGCACCGAATCCGCTCTGAGGGCCGCCGAAGCCCGTGGATTCGTATGCGTCTCCCGATTCGGTGCAAGATTGCCAGCTCGGAGAGCGCGCCCACGTGCAGTTTTACATCGAATCGCCTGGCCTCTGGCCGCCGATCTAGCTTCGGCGAGGGGCCGTGAGTCTGGCCGCTCCAGCAGAGGCCATCCTACCCCTCGGCGCCGTAACTGACGTAACTAGATACCCCCATAACGACCTTGAAACGCAGAATCCGCATGACGCGGTGACATAAACAGTAGCGGTGTATAAGTCGGCGCTCCTATTCGTTCCGGAGACCCGCGAAGGGCGCCCACCGTGCGTGGGCGCCCTCCTTCTGCGCGATTGTCTATAACCGGTCAGGGAACTGTCCCAAAAGCGCACGTCAACGGGCTCTTCGGCGCTGTAAGATGGAAGGGAGGCTGAGCGTGGCGGGAGGCGTTCTCGATGGTGACTATGTTGGCGGCGATCCTCATGGGCTGGCCGGCGATCCTGGGTTCACTAGGACTCTCCGCCTGGGGAATCGTAAGGCGGAGCCCGGCTTGGTTGATCGGGGGAGCGATACTCTCCACCGGATTTGGACTCTATCTGATGCTGGGGGCGAACCTCTGGTTCTCGGCCCTGGGCTTCGCCCTTCCCCTCCTGCACCTGGGTGGCGCAGCCGCAGTGCGGCGGCAGAGGACTGGGCTGGCTTGGTTGCTACTGGTGCCGCACGCACTGATCGCCCCCTTCCTGGCGATGGTGGTGCTTTCGCAGTAGGCGTTGGCACCTTGCGGTCTGTGGTCCAGGTCGGCGCCCATGTTGAGGCCCTTGCCTCGTTCCTGTCGTTCTGCGCTCCATTGCGCGCCGTGCTGATTGACGACTGGTACTTGATGGTGGACTCTTGCTACTCCTTGGCGCAACCCCTTCGGGGTTACGCAGGCTTTCGCGGCTCTTTCTTGGTTTTCGCGGACTTCTTCTGACTTTTATTGGTTTTTATTTACTTTTTTCTGAAGTCTGACCCGAATTTATCCCTCAGCCTTTCCCAACTCTCTCCCTCGCCTTTCCCAACTCTCTCCCTCAGCCTTCCCCAACTCTCTCCCGCGGTTCTCCCTGATTCTCTCCCGCGGTTCTCCCTGATTCTCTCCCCCGCCTAGAAGCGGCAGTTCGGGGCTAGGCCAGCTGGGGGCGCAGATCCGGCGGGAGAACCGACTACCGCTCACCCGGCAGGGCGAAGATCGTCACCGCCCCCGCCCCCAACGTCACTCCAACGAGGATGATGAGTTCGATCTGCCGCGGATTATCAAAGACGAAGAGCAGTTCCAGCAGTAGGGCTGCCCAGTAGAGCAAGATCGCCTTGGAACGGAGACTCTTCTTTGCGAAAAAGCTGAGGAAGAGTGTCACCACCACGATGAGGAACAGTAAGGCAAGCGGCAATCCTAGGACCTCCCCTTCGACTGACATAGTTCACGTAATATCATACAATACTACCTGAGCACCGATAAAGCGAGAGGGGGATCAACTCAATGGCGACCGAGGAGCTCTTCTGGGTTTGGGTCGGGCTGACGCTCCTCACCTTCTTCGCCGTCATTCTCTCCCACACCCGCAAGCCGGTCACGGCCATAGCGGGCGCCCTCGGCCTTGAGCTCGCCCAACTCTGCCTCACCTATGGCGGCCTCAGTGCCATTCCCTATACCCAGCTTCCCTGGCTCCAGTACCTGAACTGGCTCCTCGTCTCCACTTGGTGCCTCTTCGCCCTGCTCGCTCACCTGCGCCCCGGCAAGAACCGAGCGAGCGATATCCCCCTCTACGCCACCTTTGCCGCCGCCGGGCTGCTCTTCCTGACCAACCTCTTCGCGGCGCGAGGACTCATGCGCCTCACCCTCCTCGCCAGCCTCCTCTGGTACCTCTACAACCGCAAAAAATAGAGGCCGGAGCACCATCGCTCCGGCCTTCCCTCATTTCGACAGCGCCACCGCCACCTGCGCCCCGACGAGCGCATTATGGTAGACCAGCGCCAGGTTCGCGGCGAGCGACTTGCCCGCCGTCACCTCCTTCATCTTCGCCAGCAGGAACGGCGTTACCCGCTTCCCGCTCACGCCCTGAACGACCATCTCCCGCATGGCGGAGCGCACATGCGCCTCCATCTCCACGCTATCGAGCGCCTCCGCCTCCGGTACCGGATTGACCAGCAGGACGCCCCCCGCCAAGCCAAGCTGCCCCCGAGCCGCGATCACCGCTGCCGCCTCA
>DATGYC010000261.1:0-6398 GCA_035298385.1 Symbiobacteriaceae bacterium
TGGCGCCCGCCGTCCGCGTAGGTCCAGCCGATGTTGTTGTAGAGCGAGCCGAGCCAGCCACGTGCCTCCGCGTACGCCTCAGCGAGGGCGACGGCCTTCAGGTTCCAGGCTAGTTGGTCCGCGGCATCGGGGATGGCGATCGCCACCATGTGCGCCGCATCGACGGCGTGGTAGGCCTCTCCAGCGGCGACGGCCAGGTCAAAGGCCGCCTGGAAGAGCGGGAGCGCCTCCGCTCTGCGCCGGTCGGAGTTAAAGGCACGCCCGCGCTCGAGGTAGAGGCGGATGCGGGCCGTTGGTAGGTCATCAGTCACGAGGGCCTCAACCTGATCCAGGGTAGCGTGGGCATCGGCAAAGCGTTGCTGCAGACCCTGGGCACGCGCGATCTGCGTCAGCAGGCCAAGGTGGTACGCACGGTCAGCGGCAGCTGCAGCGGCGGGGAGCATCGCCTGAAACCGGGCCTCTTCCTGGGCCGGTTCGGCATACGCCCAGCGAAGGTCGAAATCGGGCATGAGTGGGTGCCTCCTTCGTCGAGTCGTACCGCTACTTCGGGGCGCCCCGCCCCAACTCCTCCCACGGGCGCTAACGTCCATCGATGCGGGCGAGTGCCAAAAGGGGGTCCTGCTTGTTGCAGGGCCCCCTTCCCTTATGACTGTGCGGCCTGCACTGCCCGCACCACCGCCAGTTCGACGGCGATTGAGGCCGCGAGCCCCGCCACCGAGACGTCGATCTCTGCCTCCCCCGTGGCCAGACAGAAGAGCGCATCCCCATCGTACATCGTGTGGACCGGGAAGATCGTCCGGGCCAGCCCGTTATGGGCCATCCGGGCCACCTTGGACGCCCCCTCCTTCGAGAGGCGCCCCCCCACCGCCACGACCCCGATCGTCGTATTCGTCCCCGGCTCGCCGAAGGAGGCGGCCTGCCCGGACCCAGCGGTCGGCAAGGCCCCCAACAGGGCGCCCACCGTATCCACGCTCCCACCTGCCGGCCCAGCCAGCACCGCCCCCGAGGCCGGATCCCGCACCTCGCCGAACGGATTGACCGCCACGATCGCCCCGACGATCACCGCCCCGACCTTGACCGAGGCAGTCCCGATGCCCGAGCGAGCCGCCTGCGCGGCACCGAGGAGCTTCCCCGCTGTGCAGCCAGCACCGGCGCCGACGGCGCCCTCAGCGACCGCCCCTGTCGCAGCAGCCGCACAGGCCGCCCAGCCCATCGCCGCATCCGGCCGGACCGAGCCGTCGCCGACCTCCAGATCGTAGAGGACCGCTGCCGGGACGATCGGGACTGGACCGCCCTTCGTCGGGAAGCCGATCCCCTGCTCGGCCAGGTAGCGCATCGCCCCGTCTGCCGCTGCCAGGCCGAAGGCGGAGCCGCCGCAGAGCATGATCCCGTGCGCCTGCTGGACCAGATTGCCGGGTCGGCAGAGGTCGGTCTCCCGGGTGCCGGGCGCCGAGCCCTCGACGGCGACGCCGACCGTGGCGCCCGCCGGCGCAAGGATCGCCGTGCAGCCGGTCCGGGCAGACAGATCATGGACGTGGCCGACCAGGATGCCGGGGACGTCGGTGATCGCGTTAAGCGGGCCAGTAGGGTAGTGCATAGCCGCCTCCGGTTGGCGTTCTTAGTGGAGTCCGAGCATCCAGCGGGCGATCGTAAAGTAGAGGAAGAGCCCCGTCCCATCGACGAGGGTGGTGATGAACGGCCCCGAGACGACGGCCGGGTCGACCTTCAGCCGGTGCAGGACGAGCGGCAGGACGGCGGAGACGATCGAGGCCCAGATCACGATGAAGGTCGAGGTGAGGGCGACGACCGGCCCAAGCTGCGCGCCAACGCCAAGGGTGTAGGCGCGGATCAGCGTCGCCACGCCCATGATCAGGCCGATCACCAGACCGGTCGAGATCTCCCGCAGGAGGACGCGCCCCATATCCTTGAAGCTGATCTCGCCCACGCCGAGGCCGCGCACGAGGGTCGCGACGATCTGCGAGCCCGTGTTGCCGCCCGTTCCGATCAGGAGCGGGATGAAGAAGGAGAGCGAGACGACGGCGGCGAGGACGTCCTCAAAGTGGCGCAGGACGGTGCCGGTATAGGCCTCCGCCAGGAAGAGGACCAGGATCCAGCCGATCCGCTTCTTGACCAGCGTCAGCACCGGTGTCTGGAAGTAGGAGTCGGTCAGCGGCGCCGAGCCGCCGAGCTTCTGGATATCCTCCGTCGCCTCGTCATGGATGACGTCGACGAGGTCATCGACCGTGATGATGCCGACGAGCTTCATCTGGGGGCTGACGACCGGGATCGCCACGAGGTCGTACTGGGAGACGACGCGGGCGACCTCCTCCTGGTCCAGCGTGGACGGGACGGAGACTGGGGAGGTCGACATGATCGACTCCACCTTGACGTTCGGCTCTGCCAGGATCAGTTCACGCAGAGAGAGGACGCCGACGAGGCGCCCGGCGGAGTCAACGACGTAGATGTAGGCGATCGTCTCGGCCTCATCGCCGACCTTGCGGATATGGGCCAGGACCTGCCCAACGGTCATCGATTGGCGGACCGAGACGTAGTCGATCGTCATGTGACCGCCAGCGGTGTTCTCATCGTAGTTGCGCAGCGCCCGGATGGTGGCGGCGTACTCATCGGGGAGCAGTTCGATCAACTGTTGCTCCTGCCGGGGATGGATGGCGCCGAAGAGGTCGACGACGGCGTCGGTCGACATCTGCTCCAAGATTGCGCGCGCGATTGGCGGCTCCAGGTGATGCAGGAGGCGGTACTGGTCGATCGACTCCCAGTGCTCAACGATCTGAGCGGCGAACTCGGGGTCGAGCGCCGTCAGGACGGTGCGGATCTGCGGGGGGTCGAACTGCTCGAGCAGGAGGTGGGCCAGGTCGTAGGACTGCACCTCTTCGAGGTGGGTGGTTAGGTCGGTCGCTAGGCTCGACGTCTCCAGGTAGCCCTGGAGGATGCCGAGGACCTCTTCGTGGGTGAGATGCATCGTTGGACCTCCTTCCGGGAGCCAGGGCCGCCATCACGGGGTACCCTCCCGGATAGTTTATCCAACCGCAAAGGAACTGTCTACAAGGCCTGATGGGCCGCGAGTTCGATGATCCGGTCTGCCGTCCGGGCTGCCAGGGCCATCACCGTCAGGGTCGGGTTGGCCGCTCCGGCGGTCGGGAAGATGGCGGCGCCGGTGATGAAGAGGTTGGGCACCTCATGCGCCTGGCCGAAGGAGTCGACGACCGAGGTGGCGGGGTTATCACCCATGACGCAGCCGCCCATCAGATGGGCGGTATCGGCGCCCTCGAAGAGGACCTGGCCCCCCGCGGCGCCCATGATGGCGCGCATCTTCTGCAGGGCGCCCTGCCCCATCCGGTGCTCGTTCTCGCCGTAGCTGAAGGTGATCAGCGGCGCCGGGAGCCCGAAGCGGTCGAGCTCGGTCGAGAGGGTCACGCGGTTCTCGTCGGACGGCAGGACCTCCCCCACCATCGTCACCTTGGTGTAGAAGTTGTAGTCCCGCAAGAGCTCCTGCAGCGGCTGCCCCCAGATGCCGTGCTTGGCGGCGATGCCCTTGACGAACTCGACCGGACGGAAGCCGTGGGCGTGCAGGCTGAAGCCCCGCACCCAGTCATGCTGGGGGTTGGTGGCGTAGCAGTCCAAGGAGGTGGCGAGGACGGGGGTCCCCTTGTAGGGCAGGACCTCCCGGTCGAAGCGGGCCCAGACGTCGTGGCTCAGGTGGGTCAGCAGCCGCTTGCCGACCATGCCCGAGCCGTTAGCGAGGCCGTGCGGGAAGAGGGCGCTGGTCGACAGCAACAGCAGCCGGGGCGTCTCGATCGCAAAGGCGGCGAGCAGAACGACGGCCGCCTCCTGCCGGCAGGTCTCGCCCTCATGCAGGTAGGTGACGCCGGTGACCCGGCCATCCTCGCCAACCTCGATTCCGGTCACCTGGCACTCAGCCCGCACCTCGGCCCCGGCCTTGATGGCGCGCGGGATGTAGGTGATCAGCGTCGAGAACTTGGCATTGACCGTGCAGCCCTGGACGCAGAAGCCGCGGTTGATGCAGGCCGGGCGCCCCTCGAACGGTGCACTCAGAATGAAGAGCGGCGCCGGGACGGCGTTCATCCCCAGCCGTTCGCAGCCCTGCTGGAAGAGTTGGGCCGGGCCCGAGAGCGGGTCACGGGGCGGGTAGGGGTAGGGCGGGCGCTTGGGCGCCCAGGGCCACTCACGCGGTCCGCAAGCGGCGGTCTCGCGCTCGATCAGATCGTAGTAGGGCGCCAGGTCCGCATACTCGATCGGCCAGTCGACGCCCACGCCATCCTGGGTGCGCATCCGGAAGTCGGACTCGGTCAGGCGCAGGCAGACCCCGTTGAAGTGGACGGTCCCACCGCCGACGCCGCGGCCGGAGTTGTTCTTCGCCAGCTTGAGCGGGTTCTTGCCTGCGGTCAGGCGGGTCTCCCGCCAGGCCTGGTTGGCGGTCGCTCGCTCGTCCGAGGCCCAGTCCTTCTGCGGATTCCAGTGGGGTCCGGCCTCCAGCACGACGACGGAGAGGCCCGCCGCTGCCAAGCGGGCCGCGGCGACGCCGCCCGCAGCGCCTGCCCCAACGATCACGACATCACAGGGGTTGGGCTCTCTCATGGCTCTATTCTCCCCAACACCTGTTCAGCCCCAGGCGGGAGGGGCGGCCCGTTGGGTGGCAGAGCGGGGACGGTGGCGGCGGGCTTCGCCTCCCAGGGGTCTCGCGCGCCGAGTTCGATCCGGACGTAACCGCGCGGGAAGGCCGGCCCGCCGTAGCCCATGAAGGACCAGACGGGGGGCAGGGAGCAGTAGGCGCTCAGAAGCTCCTTGTGGAGTGCCTGGAAGAAGATCGGGTCATCGCCCTGCAGGGCGGTGATGCGGGCGGTCTGGATCTGCGGGGGCGCCCCTACGAAGTGGGCGCCCGGGCGGTCGGCGCCTGTGCGGTCGGCGCCCAGGCTGGCCAGGCCCGCCCGCCAGAGGTCACCATCCTTTGGCTGGGTCTGTGGGCGATAGCCCTCCCCCTCGCCCTTGTCGAACTGCCGGTCGATCAACTCGACCACCTTCCGCCGGAGCCACTCGTCATCCTCCGCGAGGAGCACCTGCGCAGCCGCCATCAGGACCTCGGCCTCGTCCGGCTTGAAGAACTGGAGCGGCTCCGGACTCTTCAGGCGGTCCGCCACGATGGCGCGGGTCCGCTCGTCCCACTCGTCGGCCTCCTGCATCACGTCGTACCCGGGATAGCGGGAGCGGATCATACGGCACCTCCCCCAGCAGCCAGGGCGACGAGGCCCAGGATCGAGAGGAAGGAGAGCAGGAGCGGCAGCAGGATTGGCGGTCCGGTCAGGAGGTTGTTCAGCTTGAAGCCGCCCAGGCGCTGGGTGATGCCCCGCACGTGGTAGCCAAAGCCGATCAGGCCACCGAGGAACTCGAGCCAGAGGAACCAGCGCAGGGGCGCCAAGAGCCACACAGGGGTAGTGGCCCAGTGGTAGAGCAGGATCAGTCCCAGGAGTGGGGCGGAGATGACGGGGAGCCACATGGCGGGGTTGCGGAAGTTGCCCCGATAGTGGAAGAGCGTCACCTGGGCGCCCACGACGAGGAAGCCGAGGCCGGTCAAGAGGTAGAGCGCCCGGGCGGTGGTGGTCTGGTCCATCGGTAGAGATCCCTCCCGCTGGTAGGATGGAGGGATTGGCGGCAATGTATGCCAGGGCAGACTACCCGGTAGTACCGCCCCAAGGAGGAGTCCCCACGTGCAACTAGCCGCCCACGAACTCTACGACCTACATGACCTGACCGCCAGCTGTGCCAACTCGATCACCAGCATGGGCCACTTCCTACAGCAGGCCCAAGAACCCGCCCTTCGCTCGCTGATCGAGCAGCACCTCCCCTTCCACGTCGCCGACTACAACAAGAAGGTCTCCCTCCTGCAGCAGAACGGCATGCAGATCCCCTTCAGCGCCTCGCCCCTGCGTGCAACGTTGGCCGATCCAACAGCCCTCCCGGTCCCTCCGGCGCCTGCCGTCACGCCGCGAACCGATGCGCAACTCCTGGACGACCGGGAGATCTGCCTGAGCTACCTGCTGACCCTGAAGCGGGCCGGCCGCGAGTACGCCTGGGCGGCCATGGAGATGGCGAACGCGGAGATCCGCACCTTCCTGGAGCAGGCCTTCATGCTGTCGTCGCACCAGGCCTACGACGTCTGGCAGTATATGGTCCAGCACGGCTGGTACCCGGTCCACCCGGCTGATCAGGCTGGGCAGGAGCTGATCGCGGGGGCGTACAACCCGGTGCCAGCGACGGGGGGGCTGAGGCAGGGGGCGACGGGGGCGCCCGGGGCCGGCATGGGTGAGCCGGTGATGGGGACCGGCCAGACCCTGATGTAGCCGCACCGGGGCCTGGTGGGC
>DATGYC010000262.1:0-18181 GCA_035298385.1 Symbiobacteriaceae bacterium
GGACGAGTCTGAAGGGGAGTGGCGAGATGGGAGGGCGCACCGGAACCGTATTCCGGGTGGCGGCGACCTACGTGGGGACCGTTGTCGGAGCGGGATTTGCCTCCGGGCAGGAGACGCTTCGATTCTTTGCCGCCTACGGTCGGGTCGGGCTCTGGGGCGTGGTGATCGCCACCCTGCTCTTCTGCACATTGGGCATCCTTGTGCTTGATCTCGGCGCCCGCCTGGGCGCCCAGTCCCACCGGGAGATCCTCCACCTAGCCTGCGGGCCCAAGTTGGGCGCCGTAATGGACGGGACGATCACGCTCTTCCTGGGCGCTACCTTAACGGTGATGATCGCCGGCGGCGGCGCGGTCTTCGCTGAGCAATTCGGTCTGGCACGCAGCACGGGCGTCCTGTTTACGGCCGTGGCCGCCGCTCTCACCATCCTGTTCGGTGTGCGGGGGATCATGGCGGCCAACTCGGTCGTCGTCCCACTCTTGACCGTGGGCGTTGGGGCGCTCACTTTTGGCGCGATCCACTTTCATTCGATCGGTGGCATCTGGGAGCGTGCCACGCCCCACCCCGCCTTCGCTCCGGTCGGTCCCTGGTGGCTCGCAGCGATCCTCTATGTTGGCTACAATCTCGTCCTGGCGATCTCCGTCTTGGGGCCGCTCGGGGCGACGGTACAAGACCGGCGCTCCCTCTGGCTGGGCGGGCTGTTGGGCGGAGTCTCCCTCGGGGTGCTGGCAGGCGGCATCCAACTCGCCCTCTCGGCCCACCTGCCGGAGATTGGCCGCGCAGAAGTGCCCATGCTCTTCCTCGCTCGCCTGCAGCCTGGGCCGTTCCAGTGGGGCTACGCCATCATCCTCTGGGCCGAGATCTACACCACGGCGATCTCCTGCGCCTATGGCTTCGTCTCCCGCCTGACCCAGGTCACAGCGATCCCGTATCGGTGGGGCGTAGTCGGCTCGGTCTGCGTCGCCCTGGTCGGGAGCGGATGGGGCTTCTCGACCCTGCTGGGGACGCTCTACCCGCTCTTCGGTTTTACCGCCCTGTCGGTGCTGATTGGACTAGGGCTCCTGCCCTTGCGGCGGATCGTTACGTAACCTGACCTAACGGAGTAACCGGCGAACGATCCGGATGGTTGTTACGGTCCCCGCCAGGGTGAGGGTGTCGCCGTGCTGGAGTACCGTATCACCGTTGGGCACGATTCGCTGCTCGCCCCGGCGGATGGAGACGACCAGGACCTCAGGCGGAAACGCCGCCAGTCGGAGCGAGCGTCCGACATAGTGCGAGGAGGTCAGGCGAGCGTCCCAGAGTTGCACATCGTCACTCTGCATGAGCCCGGCAACCTCAGGGCTGCTCAGCATCTTCCCGGCTAGGAAGACCGGGGCCATATCAGGGTTGATCATCTCGAACCCCTCTCGCTTGCCCTCCGACCAGCGGTCTGCCTCATGCGCAAAGACTACCACGCGCTCAACGCCCAGCGCCCGGGCCGCTCGAGCGGCTGCCAGGTTTACCTGATCGTTACCGGTCATGGCGATCAGCGCACGGATCGCATCGCCGCCAATCTGGCGTAGCCCTTCCGCGGTTGTCCCATCGCCCTCGACGGCGTCGACACCGGCCTCGACCAGGTGGCTCACCTTCGAGGCGTGGTTGTCGATCACGATGCAGGCTTCGCCGGTCTTGGCCACTTGTTGGGCCAGCATTCGGGAGAGCGGGCCCGCTCCTACGGCGATCACCCCTTCCCGCTTGACCGGCTCTGCATCCGCCGGCATGAGCGCGTTGAAGAGCACCGGACCGATGACAGCGGAGAGGATGGCGGCCAGCACGACGGCTGAATGGAAGGAGCCATCATAGGCACCGATCTTCAGGGCGACCGCTGAAGCGGCGATCGTTACGGACATCTGCGTGCCCAGCAGGAACGCGCCACCCACCGTCTTGCGCCACGGGTGCCAGATAGCCAAGCTGAGGGCTGGCACCCCCTTCAGGGCGAAGGTGGCCAGCGCCAGGATCGGCACCATCAGCAGCGCCTTCGGGTTGGCGAGGAGCGCCCTCAGGTCGAACTGAATACCAACCATCAGGAAGAAGACCGGGATCAGGAAGCCAAAGCTCATCGCATCCAGCTTGTGCGTCAGCTCCTCGCGGGAGGGGCCGACGAGCAGGGAGACGCAGAGGCCCGCAACAAAGGCGCCTACAATCGCCTCTACCCCCAGCGTCTCGGCCAGCAGGAGTAGCACCAGCATCAAAGCAAAGGCTGCGCGAACGCCGATCTGGGAGGTTCCGTGGCGAAGCCCTTCCAGCAGATCGTAGTCGCTGAGACGCTTGCCAAGGAGATAGGCCACGACCCCGGCGCCCAGAAGGACAAGCAAGAGCAACGCATCGACAGCCGATCCCTTGGTCCTAATGGCGGCCACCACCGACAGGCCAAGCATCGGCAGGAAGTCGCCCATCACGGCGGCCGCCATGACGACCATCCCAAAGGGCTTATCTAGCATCTCCCGCTCCTTGAGGACCGGCATGATGATCGACAGGCCACAGGTGGCAACGACCAGGGTCAGCGTAATCGAATCGCGTACCACGCCCTGGTCTGTGAGAAGATGGGCGAACTGGTAACTGCCAAAGAGCGAAGCGCCGAAGAGTAGCAGCCCGAGCAGCAGGGGATTATGCAGCCGTTCCTTCAGGCTCCTGGCACCGCCCTTGTTCCCGCTGGAGAGCGCCTGAAAGTCAATCTCCAGGCCCGAGAGGAACATCAGACAGGCAAGGCCAAGAAAGTTGAACAACTGCAGGGTATCGTCGACATGGATGAGGTGGAGACCACTCTTACCCACAAGGATGCCAGCGATGATCTCACCGACGGCCACGGGGATGCGCCAGCGCCGAATACGGCTCAGGGTGATCGGGACCACGAAGGCCAGAATCGCTACCACAACTAAGCTTGTGATGTGTACCGTTGACTGCTCCATCCCTCTCCCTCCTCCCATTAGAGCCCCTATAGTATACGCAAGGCGGGCAGCCATCCCTGACCGGGACGGCTACCCGCCAACTCTTAGCGCTTATAGGCGACGGCCACAGTGCCGTCCGCCCGGTACTCATAGAAGCCACGCCCGCTCTTCCGCCCCAGGTATCCCGCCTGGACCATCTGGACCAGGAGCGGCGCCGGGCGGTACTTCGGATCCTTAAAGCCCTCATAGAGGACGTTCATGATCGAGAGGCAGGTGTCCAGCCCGATGAAGTCCGCCAAGGTAAGCGGGCCCATCGGGTGGTTCATCCCCAGCTTCATCACGGTGTCGATCGCCTCAACATCAGCGATCCCCTCGTAGAGAGTGAAGATCGCCTCGTTGATCATCGGCATCAGGATCCGGTTGGCGATAAAGCCCGGGAAATCATGCGAGAGCGCGGTCGTCTTGCCCATCGCCACGGCGAGCTGATCCACCTGCTGGTGGGTCTCGTCCGAGGTGGCGATCCCGCGGATCACCTCGACTAGCTTCATCACCGGGACCGGGTTCATGAAGTGCATGCCAATGAACCGGTCAGCGCGGCTGGTGACGGAGGCGAGCAGGGTGATCGGGAGCGAGGAGGTGTTGGAGGCGAAGATCGTGGTCGGTGGACAGATCCCGTCTAGCTCCTTGAAGAGCCCCTGCTTGACCGCCAGGTTCTCCACGATCGCCTCGATCACCAGGTCGGCTCCAGCGGCCGGGGCGAGCTCGGTCGTGCCCATGATCCGGCCGAGGATCGCCGTCCGCTCCTCGGGGCTCTTGCGCCCCTTCTCCACGTCCCGATCCAGGTTCTTACGGATCCCGCTAAGGCCGCGGTCGACGAAGCGTTGCTCGACGTCACGCAGGTAGACGGTCAGGCCGGCCTGGGCCGCCACCTGAGCGATCCCGGCGCCCATCTGGCCAGCGCCGACGACCATAATCGTTTGAATAGCCATAAGTAGCGTCCTCCCTAGCCGACCTTGACGATCGTCGCCTCGCCCTGACCGCCGCCCGAGCAGATCGCTGCCAGGCCATAGCCACCGCCGCGCCGCTGGAGCTCGTAGATCAGGGTCATCAGGATCCGGGCGCCCGAGGCGCCAACCGGATGGCCCATGGCGATCGCACCGCCGTTGACGTTGACGATCTCCGGGTCGGCGCCCAGAATCTTAGCCGAGCCGAGGGTAACAGCCGCGAAGGCCTCGTTGATCTCAATCAGCTTCAGGTCGTTTACGGTCAGCCCGGCCTTCTGGAGCGCCTTCTGGCCGGAGCGAGCCGGGACGGTATGCAGGTTCGGGACCTCCTCCGAGTGCTGCCCCTGGCTGACGATCGTCGCCAGGATCGGCAGGCCGAGCGCCTCAGCGGTGGAGCGCTCCATGACAGCGATCGCCGAGCCGCCGTCCGAGAGGCCGGGGGCGTTGGCGGCGGTCACGGTGCCGGTCGGCTCGAAGGCGGGCTTTAGAGAGGCCATCTTCTCCAGGGTGGTGTCCGGGCGGATCGACTCATCCTTGGCGACGAGGAGCGGGGCGCCCTTCTTCTGGGGGATGGCGACCGGGATAACCTCCTGGGCGTAGTAGCCGGACTCCCAGGCGGCGAGGGCCCGCTGGTGGGAACGGTAGGCCCACTCGTCCTGCTCCTGGCGGGAGATCTCGCACTCGACGGCGCCCTTCGTGCCGAAGACGCCCATGTGGCAGTCGTTCCAGGGGCACCAGAGGCCGTCATGGATCACCGAGTCGACCAACTGGCTGTTCCCCATCCGGTAGCCAAAGCGAGCCTTCTCCAGCAGGTAGGGAGCGTTCGACATGGACTCCATGCCACCAGCAATGATCACGGAGGCGTCCCCGGCCCGAATCATCAGATCGGCCAGGTTGACCGCCCGCAGTGAGGAGGCACAGACCTTGTTGATCGTATCAGAGGGGACGGAGAGCGGGAGGCCCGCCTTCAGGGTTGCCTGCCGGGAAGGGATCTGCCCTTCGCCCGCCTGGACCACCTGTCCCATAAAGACGTTGTCGATCTTGGACTCCTGACCGACCAGCCCAGCGCGCTCTACGACGGCCTTGATCGCCGCGGCGCCCAGGTCAGTCGCACGTAGATCCTTGAGTCCTCCGCCAAATGAGCCAAAGGGGGTCCGGGCCGCAGCGACAATGACAGCCTCTTTCATCCAGAATCCTCCCCGTAGTCCAATCGTTCGGACCTGTGCCACGCTTATGATAGCACATCAAGCAAGTGGAGGACTATCCGCTAGATTGGGTAGTCCTCCACTTGATTAGGCGACGGTATAGGCGAAAAGGAAGGCGTGCCACGGGTCAGGCAGGGTGATCGATGGGGGCCCCTCCTAAGCGGCGCTTATTCAGCCTCAATCCGCACCGGGACGGGACGCATCCGGCGGCTGACCCCGACGACCAGCCCGGAGGCGGCCATCATGATCACGAGGGCGGTGCCGCCTGCTGAGAGGAAGGGCAACGGAACGCCCGTGTTCGGGAGCGTCCCGGTGACGACGCCCAAGTTCAAGACGGTCTGGACCCCGATCCAAGACGTAACCCCGCCAGCGATCAGCCCGCTGTAGCGATCGGGTGCTCTTGCCGAGATCTCCATGCCGCGCCAGATGAAGAAGGCGTAGACCAAGATCACCGCCACCGCTCGAACCAGTCCCAACTCCTCGCCCACAATGGCGAAGATGAAGTCCGACTCAGCTTCGGGCAGGCGGTCGTTCAGCTTCTGTGTCGAGTTGGCTAGGCCGACGCCCGTGATGCCACCCTTGGCCAAGGCGACCTCCGACTGGACCGTCTGATAGCCTTGATCCTGACGATGCTCCCATGGATTCAGCCAGCTCTCCAACCGATCCCTCTGGTGGTCCGTGTTCCAGGCCATAACCAAGATGAGGGAAGCACCCACGACGATGCCCGGCAACATCACCCGCCAGGGGGCGCCCCCGATGATCAGCATCCCACCGGCGATGCCCAGCAGGCAGAGGGTCGTGCCCAGGTCCGGTTGCTTGACGATCAGCGCTGCCAGGAAGCCCAAGACGCCCAGGTAGGTGACCCAGTCCTGCGTCCGCATGTTCCGCCCGCGCTTCTCCAGGAAGCCCGCCGCAAAGAGGATGAAGGCGAACTTTGCCAGCTCCGAGGGCTGGAAGGTGATCCCGCCGCCGAACTCCAGCCAGCGGGTGGCGCCCAGGAGGTGCAGGGCGAACGGGTTGCCGGGGATGTAGAGCGAGAGCAATAGGCCACCTGAGACCAGGAGCACCAGCGGCGTTCCCTTGCGTAACAGCTTCTCCGGTACGAAGGCCGCCACGAAGAGCGCCACTAGAGAGAGGGCAATGAAGAGGCCCAACTTCCTCATCTCATTCCAGCCGCCCGTGAATGCCTTGGTCGAGTAGAACATGACGATGCCCAGAGAGAAGAGCAGGAAGAGGCCCAGCAGGTAGGCATAGTCAGGAGACTTTGGCTCTACCTTTACGTCTGGAATGGCCTTCTGGGACTCTCTTCGTTCCCGCCGTCGGGCGCGATCCAACCTTGTCACTGACACCAAGATCACCCCTTCTTACCGGAAGATATTGGGCGCGGACAGTCTAACCTCCTCCTGTAACGACCTGCATTTGCTCGACAGGAAATCGACAATGAATAAAGTGAGGAGGGAGGCGGAGCCCCCCTCCTCACCTCCTCCCCCTGGCTATTGCGGACCAGTGCCACCGAGTCGTGGCGTCACGGCCACCGCGACTCGTTGACGTACAGTTTCGTGTACACAAAAACAGAGCCTTGCCAAACGGCAAGGCTCTGAACTACCAGTCTCTTCTACGCTTCCTCGATCCGCGTAACGTCCGCCCCAAGGCCCTGGAGCTTCTCCTCCAGCTTCGGGTAGCCACGGTCCAGATACTGAACGCCAGAGATCTCGGTCGTCCCTTCGGTGGCCAGGGCCGCAGCAACCAGGGCAGCACCGCCCCGGATATCACGGGCCTCGACCGGGGCGCCCGTGAAGCGCTCCACGCCACGAATGATCGCCGTGTTGTGCTCCACCTTGATGTTGGCGCCCAAACGGATCAGCTCATTCGAGAAGCCGAAGCGGTTCTCGAAGATCGTCTCGTGCACGACCGAGATGCCGGTGGAGAGCGCCGCAAAGGCGACCCACGGGGACTGCAGATCGGTCGGGAAGCCCGGGTGAACCTGGGTCTCCACATCAACGGGAAGGATCGGCTTGCGGGCCCGCACCAGGACTGCGTCCTCGTGCTCCTCTACCTCCTGCCCGGCCTCACGCAGCTTGGCGATGACGGTCGAGAGGTGCTCGGGAATGCAGTTGTCGATCCAGACCTCACCGCCGGCCGTCGCCGCGATGAGCATGTAGGTACCGGCCTCAATGCGGTCCGGGATCACCTCATGATTGCAGCCCTTCAGGCGCTCGACGCCCTCGATGCGAATCATGTTGGTGCCGGCGCCACGAATGCGACCACCCATGGCATTGATGTAGTTCGCCAGGTCGACGACCTCCGGCTCACAAGCAGCGTTCTCCAGGAAGGTGGCGCCAGGCGTGAGAGCAGCGGTGATCATCATGTTGATAGTCGTACCCATCGAGGCACGGTCGACGTAGAAGCGTCCGCCCTGCAGGTTGACGTTCTGAGCGACCATCGCCCCACGCTCTACGATCACTTCCGCACCGAGGGCCTTGAAGCCCTTCAGGTGGAAGTCGACCGGACGAGCACCAATCTCGCAGCCACCCGGGCAGGCGACCTCGCCCTTACGGAGGCGAGCAAGCAGTAGGCCCATCACGTAGGTCGAACCCCGGAGCTTACGCGCCAGGTTATAGGGGGCTACGTGATTGGTTAGATCCTGTGCATTAATGCGAAGAGAGGTTTCGCCAACCCACTCCACGTCGCACCCAAGTTCGCGAAGGATCTCGCAGAGATGATTGATGTCTGAGTTATTAGGAATATTATCAAGAATCGACTCGCCGTCGGCGGCCAGCGCCGCAGCAGCGAGAATCGGAAGGGCGCTGTTCTTGGCACCGCCAATGGCGACCCGGCCCGACAGTGGGCGCCCGCCGCGAATCAGAAGCTTAGCTGCCAACCCCGCGTCTCTCCTTTACCTAACCAGCAACTCTGAATTACAAGGACGTATCACTGAACAACTTCTGAGCATACAACGATTTCAGCAGCGCAGCATAGTAGCGGCGCCGGAAGTTGTTCCGTGAATGGCACGTTCCCACTGTAGCAGAATCACCAGCCTGAGTCTAGCCGTTCATTCGACGTCCAAGACCAGAAGATAGTTGCGCGCTCACCCCAAGGCGGAGACCAAATCACGGCATCCGCCCACGTGAGGTAAGCGTCGGCTTAGAGGTTCTCTTCAGGTGGCCTCAGATTCCCATGTACGTAAGCGGTCAAGACCGCCTCCGGTGATCCGGTGGCTCCCTCCAGAATCCGGATGCCGGCGTTCTGGAACTCCGTCTTCGTCGAGCAGTCCAGACCCGATGTGATCAGTCGACTGACCCCAAGCTGTTCCAACTCGGCGACCCGAACCCCAGCAGTCCCCTGCCCAGGGTTCGCCAGATAGCTCCGCCCCTTCACCTGGCCATTCTCCAAATCCGCCACCAAGATCTGCTGGCAACTATCCATCTGCGCCACCAGACCATCCGCAACTGAGATTGCTACGCGCACAGCCATCCCTCCTAGGAAAAGACAGGGCTGTGCTAAGTCTGCCCATCCAGCCAGAGAACAAGTAGTCGCTCGGTCAAGCCAACGCCCTTGGGCGCCCTCGATGGGCGCCCAAGGGCGAACGACAAGCACGCTACCTACTAGGAATGCGAGTAGTTCGGCGACTCCTTCGTAATGTGCACGTCATGGGGATGCGACTCCTTCAACCCCGCAGAGGTGATGCGGCGGAACTTCGCATCCTGCCGCAGCCCCTCAATGGTCGGGGTACCACAATACCCCATACCGGCTCGCAGTCCGCCGACCAACTGGAAGATCGTGTCCTGGAGGGCGCCCTTGTACGGCACCCGCCCCTCAATCCCCTCCGGGACGAGCTTCGGGGCGTTCGCCTGGAAGTACCGGTCGGCCGAGCCGCCCTCCTTCATGGCGCCCATCGAGCCCATGCCGCGATAGGTCTTGAACGAACGGCCCTGGTAGATCTCCATCTCGCCCGGGGACTCCTCCGTACCCGCCAAGAGTGAGCCGAGCATGACGGTCGAACCGCCCGCCGCCAGAGCCTTGACGATGTCACCCGAGAACTTGATGCCGCCGTCAGCGATTACCGGTACGCCGTGCTTCTCAGCCTCCATGGCGCACTCATAGATCGCCGTCACCTGCGGCACACCGATGCCCGCCACGACGCGGGTCGTGCAGATCGAGCCCGGACCAATGCCGACCTTGACCGCGTCCGCTCCGGCCAGAATCAGGTCACGGGTCCCCTCCGGGGTCGCCACGTTGCCAGCGATGATCTGGGCCTGCGGGAACCGCTCCTTGACCGACGAGAGCGCCTTCAGGATGCCCTCTGAGTGACCGTGGGCCGAGTCGAGGACTAGCACGTCAACGCCGGCCTGAACCAGGGCGCCCGCCCGCTCCATCATGTCCGCAGAGACGCCGATCGCTGCGCCACAGAGCAGCCGGCCCCGGGCGTCCTTGGCCGAGTTCGGGTACTTCTTCGCCTTCTCGATATCCTTGATAGTCAGGAGGCCCTTTAGATGTCCTTCGTCATCGACGAGGGGCAACTTCTCGACCTTCCGCTTGCGCAGGATCTCCCGAGCCTGCTCCAGGTTGGTCCCGACCGGCCCGGTGATCAGGTTCTCCCGGGTCATCACGTTCCCGACCGGCTGGTGGTGGTTCTCTTCAAACCGGAGGTCCCGGTTGGTCAGAATGCCGACCAACTTGTGCGACTCACGATCGACGACCGGCACGCCGGAGATTCGGTAGCGGGCCATGATCCGCAGAGCCGCATCGATCATATCATCCGGGTGAACGAAGACAGGATCAGCGATGATCCCGTGCTCCGAGCGCTTCACCTTGTCGACCTCTTCGGCCTGAGCCTCAATCGACATCGACTTATGGATGATGCCGACACCGCCCTCACGTGCCATGGCGATCGCCATGCGGGCCTCGGTCACCGTGTCCATCGCCGCCGAGATCATCGGGATGTTGAGCCGAAGGCTCCGAGTCAAGCGGGTCGAGACATCGACGTCCCGGGGCAGGACGGCTGAACGGGCTGGCACTAGGAGAACGTCATCAAACGTCAGGGCTTCCGAGCCGAATTTGTCGTGCATGTTCGTCCCTCCAAAGGTAGTCCACTGCAGAAATTTGAGGAATTATACCACGTTGCATACTGAGGGTCAACCTGCCGAGGTCGCATACTGGCCCAGCCGATAACCAACCCTAAGGGCGAGGTGAGCCATCATGCCGAATCTTGATCCGAGCGCCGTCGGGGCGTCCGTCCCGAACAGCACCTTGGAGAGCTCCTACGCCAACCGACTAGCGAACCAACAGAGTGCGACCGCCAGCGCTCCCAATCTCTTTGGCGGCCAGGCCCAGCCGACCTCCAGCTTTGGGGCGGACCTGCAGAGCGCATCGAATGGGTATACGCAGGGCGCCAACGCAGGCTCGTCCGTCTACGGGGAGCAGGGCGCCCAGAACGCATTGAACCAGGACAACGATACCCACGACCAGTTCAAGTTTGCCTACGAACAGAACGGCGTCCCCAGCTATAACCAGTAGCCAGGATGCGCAAAAGACGGGCAGGGGACTCCCCTGCCCGTCTTTTGCTGCGATGGGCAACCTCCTGCGGAGCTAAACTCGCAGCGTCCTCGGAGGTTGCCCATCGTTAGACCGTCGTCGCCTGCAGACGCTCTGCCAGCGCCTTGGCCACCGTCCAGATATCCCCGGCGCCCATCGTCAGGACGGTATCCCCCGGCCGGACGATCTCGATGAGGCGGGCGAGGATCGCTTCCTTCGCCTCAATCACCTCGACCGGGCGCCCCGTGTTCGCCTGAATCCCCACCGCCAGCGCCTCGGACGTCACGCCCGGAATCACCGGCTCGCCCGGCGGGGAGTAGATCGGGGTCAGAATCAACTCATCGGCGTCGCCGAACGCCTCGGTGAACTCCTTCATCAGCCAGTGCGTGCGCGAGTAGCGCTGCGGCTGGAAGACCGCGACGACGCGGCGCCCCTCGCGCTCCTTCGCCGCCTGCAGGGTCGCCCGTACCTCGGTCGGGTGGTGGGCGTAGTCATCGACCACGACCACATCGTTCACCTCGGCCCAGACCTGGAAGCGCCGCTTGGCGTTGCCGAAGGAGCGGTAGGCCTCGGCCATCTGGGCGAAGGAGAGGCCCACCCGCGAACCGACAATCAGGGCCGCCAGGGAGTTGAGTGCGTTGTGCTTGCCCGGTACGGGTAGCTCAATCGTGCAAAGCCGATGGCCTGCCCGGAGCACTTCGTAGGCGACGCCCGTGCCGTGCGGCCGGATGTTGACCGCCCGCCACTCGTTCGCCTCGCTCTCGCCGTAGAAGACGACCTCAACGCCCTTCGCCTGCTCACCAATCAAGCGAAGGTTCGGGTCGTCGCCCATCACAATACCTAACCCACCGGGGACGACCTGGCTCAAATACTGGGCGAAGCCCTGCTTGATCTCCTCAAAGGAGCCGTTCCAGTGCTCCAGATGCTCCGCTTCCATATTGGTGATGACCGTGATCGTTGGGTGGTAACGCAGGAAGGAGCGGTCCGACTCGTCCGCCTCCGCTACGACCGGGCCCCGGCCCGCCTTGCCCGTCCCACCGATCACCTTTAGCTCGCCGCCGACCAGGACGGTCGGGTCGAGTCCGCCCTTCTCCAGCAAGAGGGCGGTCATCGAGGTGGTCGTGGTCTTCCCGTGGGTCCCCGCCAGGGCGATGGCGCCCGGCTGGTTTAGGAAGTAGGCCAGCAGTTCGGAACGATGCCAGATCCGGATCCCCTGCTCCCGAGCGGCGGCCATCTCCGGGTTTGAGGCGGGAACCTGAGTGCTGTAGATGACGAGATCAGCGCCCTCAACGTAGGCGGCATCATGGGCGCCGATGTGAACCTCAGCGCCGACGGCCTCTAGTTGCTTGGTCCGCTCCGAAGCAGCAACGTCCGAGCCTGAGACCCGGACGCCTTGCTGGAGCAGGACCATGGCGAGGCCGCTCATGCCGTACCCGCCGATGGCGATGAAGTGGACTTTTTGGGCGTTTAGCACCCGGCTTCCCCCTTAGCGATCATTGATTTAGCTTATTCCGTGATGCCGCTCTCCTTGAAGAGTTTGGCGTTCTGCATGTAGTTCTGCGGCCCCTGCTTGATCATGGCCCGTTCCTTCTCTCCGACCTCGCGGACGATCTTCGCGGGGCGCCCCATGATCACCGAGTTGGGCGGGAAGACCTTCCCCTCCGTCACCAGCGAACCAGCGCCAATCAGCGAGTTCTCGCCGATCTGGGCGCCGTTGAGAATCGTCGAGCCCATCCCGACCAGGACGTTGTCAGCGATCGTGCAGCCATGGATGATGCAGTTATGCCCGACAACGACGTGCGAACCGATGGTCGTTGGCATGCCGTAGTCGCAGTGGACCGTCGTGTTGTCCTGGATGTTCGTCCCGTCCCCGATGGTGATCGGAGCGATATCCCCGCGGACGACGGCGTTGAACCAGACCGAGGCGTTGGCCCCGATCGTCACGTGGCCGATCACATGGGCGCCCGGAGCGATGTAGGCTGACTCTGCCACCTCGGGCGTCTGGCCCTGGAGGGTATGAAGCATGATGATCCTCCTCTCTAGGTTGGACGCCGGTTAGCGGCCCTTGGTCACGAAGCGGGTCCAGATCAAGGGGAGCAGGTAGGTAGCGGAGAGGCCCATCAAGCCGTAGCGCACGAACGTGACCGGCTCCGACTCGCCAAAGAGCGCCTTGATGCCGATGCGGAGGCCCATGACGAGGGCGAAGCCGACCAGTACCTTCAGCACCTGGCTCGCGACCGACCCAACCCGCGGATCAAAGCGGACGAACCGCTCCTCCAGGGCGAAGCCGACGGCCAGGCCCATGTAGGCGCCGACCATGGTAAGCACCGTGTGGATGTCGCCGGGGGCCACCTTGACAGCGATGCCAAGGGCGACCAGGGGCAAGAGGATCGCATAGGCCAACTGCTGGCCAAACGACTGCCCCTCTCCCCGCCAGAAGTGGGCCGTCTTGATGAAGAACCAGAGGGCGATCCCACCGAAGACCCACCCACCTAGGATATCCAGCGGCCAATGGACCCCCAAGTAGAGCCGGGAGATGCCGATGAGCAAGACGCCGATTCCAGCGAGCCAGTTGAACCAAGGACGGCGGAGATACCAGGCTGCTAACCCCCAGAACATCAACGGGTTCATGGCGTGGCCGCTCGGGAAGGCGCCGCCTAGGGCGGTCTCCGCCGCACCCGAGGGCGGGTTCAACTCCGGATGACTCCGGAATGGGCGCTCGGTATGGAAGAGGTCCTTCAATACATCGTTTGCCCAAAGCCCCAGGGCGAAGACGGCAGCGAGGTGCCGGGCAGCCCGCTTGTCGACCAGCCAGAAGATCAGCGGCAGGAGAAGAATATAGACCGTCTCGGAATGAAGGTTGGTGATCAGCATCATGATCTGGTCGAGTACTGGGGTCCGGAGCGACTGGAACCCGTGCAGAATATCGATGCCGCTCATAGAGATCCTCCCCTAGTTCGTCCGTGCATCCTAGTAAGCAAGCTAACCGCCTACGATTCTATGCGCAGAACCTGCACCGGTACGCCTGCGGCGAAGGCACCAGCGGGTAGATCCTTGTTGACGAGGGACATGGCCGAGACGGTCGTGCCCTCCCCGATGGTGACGCCAGCGAGGATCGTCGAGTTCGCCCCGACCATCACGTCACGCTTGATCAGCACAGGCCCGATCTTGGCGCCGCTCACCAGGAACTCATGGCAGAGGATGACCGAGTTGTACCCGATCACGACATTATCCTCCACCGTGATCAGGTGCGGGTAGAAGACGTCCAGGACGACCGCCAGACCGAAGGAGACGTTCTGGCCGATCCTGGCGCCCGTCAGACGGTACAGGAAGCACTTCAACCGGAGCGAGGGGCTGTACTTGGCCAAGTAGATGCAGATGAAGTTCCAGACGACCCGGAGCGGGTGGACCAGCTTGGGCCAGTACTGCAGCGCGTTGAGTGGCCCATGGTTAGGCAACTCGGTCAGGCGACGTGCCAAGGCGGAAGCCCCCCTGCAAGAGTAGCTAGAGAATCCCCAGGGACGGAACCGCATTCAAGTCCATGCCATGCCGGACGCCCGATACGAAGAGGTAGTGCCCAGCCGCCCCGATCATCGCCGCGTTGTCCGTGCACAGGACAGGCGGCGGGTAACCCAGGCGTATGCCCAGCGGGGCGAGCGCCTCACCCATCGCCTGGCGCAGGGCGCCGTTCGACGCCACCCCGCCCGCCATAATAACCTGCTTGACGCCCTTCTCCTGCGCCGCCATCACGGTCCGCTCAACCAAGGCGGTCGTGACGACGCGCTGGAAGGAGGCGGCCAGGTCAGCACGCCCCTGTTCATCCAGGGTTTCGCCCTTCTGCTCCAGCTTGTGCACGTACTGCAAGACAGCCGTCTTCAGGCCGCTGAAGGAGAAGTCATAGGGGTCATCGGTCCGGACCTTGGGGAGCGGGACGTTATCCGGGTTCCCCTGCCGGGCTAGCTTCTCGACCGCCGGGCCGCCCGGGTAGCCCAGACCGCAGGAGCGGGCGACCTTGTCGAACGCCTCCCCAGCGGCGTCATCTCGCGTCCGGCCGAGAAGCTCCATCTGACCGTGATCCTTCATGTAGATCAGGTCTGTATGCCCACCCGAGACGATCAGGCAGACGAGCGGAAACTCTGGGGAGACCGCCGAGGACGGTGCGATTTCAGCCCCGCAGCCGGGGGCCCACTCCACAAGCCAGTTGGCGTAGATATGCCCCTGCAGGTGGTTCACCCCGATCAGCGGCTTCTCCTGCGCGAAAGCGAGCGCCTTGGCCGCCGAGAGGCCGACCAGAAGTGTCCCAACCAGACCAGGTCCGTGCGTGACGGCGATCGCATCGATCTGCTCGATCGTCACCTTCGCCTCGGCCAGGGCCTCCTTGATCACGGGCAGGATTAGCTCCAAGTGCTTGCGAGAGGCGATCTCTGGCACCACTCCGCCGTACTGCGTGAAGAGGTCCACCTGACTGGCAATCACATTCGACAGAACGCGCCGGCCTCCTGCGATCACGGCAGCGGCCGTCTCGTCGCAGGAGGATTCGATTCCAAGGACAAGTAGGTCAGACACGGGTCGTGGCTCCTCTCCTAGACGGTACCCGCCTTGATGGCGGCGCGGGCCAGCTCATCACATCGATTGTTGTAAGGGTTATCGGCGTGCCCCTTCACCTTGATCCACTCCACCTGGTGCTGCTCGGCCGTGCGGAGCAGCTCCTTCCAGAGGTCCTGGTTCTCGACCGGCTCCTTCTTGCTGTTGATCCAGCCGTTGCGCAGCCAGTTCCGGATCCAGTTCTGTAGAAAGGCGTTGACCAAGTAGGCCGAGTCGCTATAGAGCTTCACTTTACAAGGCTTGGTCAGGGCGCCCAGGCTGCTGATCGCCGCCTGGATCTCCATCCGGTTGTTCGTCGTCTTGGCGGCAAAACCGGAGAGCTCCTTCTTGTGATCCCCCATCATCAGGATGGCGCCCCAGCCGCCTGGCCCAGGATTACCCGAGCAGGCCCCGTCCGTGTAGATCGTCACTTCCTGCAATGGAAAGCGCCTCCCATCTCATGCTAGTCCCTAGTATAACGGTTCGCCGCTGGATGGAAAACGGTCGGCAACCTCCGAGGACATTGCGAGTTTAGCTCCGCAGGAGGTTGCCGACCGCAAAAGGGCGCCTCCCGCTACAGCGGTGGGCGCCCTTGCTGCTAACCAGCCATCTTGAAGTACTCCTCCAGGGTGATCCCCTTGGCCATCACTTCCTTGGCGATCTTGGTGCCGACGTAGCGCAGATGCCACGGCTCATAGGCGTAGCCCGTGATCTGCTCCTTCCCCTTCGGGTAGCGAATCACGAAGCCGTACTCCGCGACGTGCTTGGCCAGCCACTCGGCCTCTGGCGTGCCGGCAAAGCAGTCATCCGCTGCACACTTGCCCGTGCTACCGGAGACATCCATGGCAAGGCCGGTCTGGTGCTCGCTATGCCCCGGTTCGGCGCTGTACTTGCGGGCCGTCTCTTCGCCCTGAGTCTGCACGTAGTACCGGAAAAGCGAGTCCTGAGTGACGTAGGAGCGGTAACCAGAGACACCCGCTAGGAAGAGACCCTCCTTCTTGGCCCCGGCAAAGAGGCTCTCAAGGGCGGTCGCAGCCTCCTTGCGCATGAGACGTCGATCGTCCTTCTCCTTAAAGATAAACAGGACATTCGGCTCAACCAGATCACTCGGATTGTAACCGTCCGGGAGCTTGATGCTCTTATTGACCAGGACCGCGACATCCGTCGGGTTGGCGGCGACCTTGAGATCCTTCGGGGTTGCGGTTGCCGGCTTGCTCTGGGGAGCGGGCTGCACGGGTGCTGGCTGGGTCGGCGCCGGTGTCGGCGTGGCCGGCGTGGCCGAATTCGACACTGGCTCGTTCTTCGCGGGCGGATTCTGCTTCTGTGACAGGGGCTGCTGGGAGCTGCAACCGGCGATAACGGAGACCAG
This sequence comes from Symbiobacteriaceae bacterium, assembly GCA_035298385.1. Taxonomy (GTDB): domain Bacteria; phylum Bacillota; class Sulfobacillia; order Symbiobacteriales; family Symbiobacteriaceae; genus DATGYC01. Next base: position 16,622 of record DATGYC010000262.1, read on the forward strand.
GCTCAGGGCTAGTAGCGCGGCGTGAACTCGTTTCATTAGGTTTATCCATCCTGCTGGATCAGATTAATCTCACGGATCAAGATCATCGGGGTGACGTTTATATGACGACCTAACGTCTCTATAGGGCTCATTGTAAGAACTAGCCCTGACAGAAGCAACCATGATTCTTCAGCCTCCACTGCGGTCGGTCTAGTAAAAGAGGTCACCCGTCCCCGTGCATAGCATGGAATGCTGGAGGGATCGACCATGATTGACTACGTTGGCATCGCGACAATCAAGGTAACATCAGGGAACAGAGTGCCCGTGTACGAAGGCTCGTATGGGCGGGGCGACCGGATCGCCTCTCTCATTAACGGCGGCTATGTGCCGCTCTTCCGAGCGACGGACGACCGCTCCTGGCTCGAGGTAACCCTGCATGACGGACGGACGGGCTGGATCCGTAATGATCCGCAGTACGTAACGGTTACGCCGCCCAATCCAGAGATCGTAACCCTCTGCCTAGATCCGGGACACGGCGGGATGGACAACGGCGCCCAGCGTTATGGCTTAGCGGAGAAGCACCTCAACTTCGACGTCGCCTTCTGGAAGCTCTACCCGAAGCTCTCCCGAGATGGCCGGATTGGTCGGATCTGGTATACCAGGAACGGTGACTATGATGTGAGCCTGCGCTACCGCTGGGACCTAGCCAACGCCTCTGGCTGTGACCTCTTTCTTAGCGTGCACACAAATGTAAGCCCCAACCCAGACGTCCGGGGGACGGAATGCTACTTCAAGTGTGGGTCCGAGGCGCCCAACCAGGTTAGAGCCGGGTCGCAACGCGCCGCTTGCCTGATCACCCGTCGGGTGCTGGATACATTCCGCGAGTTCGGCAGCATCAACTGCCCGCCCGTAGACCGTGGCCTAATCTGCCGTCTCCTGAGCGAAGAGGAACCGGTTAGCTACTACTACGTCCTTGAGAAGACCTACCAGCCCGCGGTCCTCCTGGAGATGGCCTACCTGAGTAACCGCGGTGAGGCGTATTGCCTTGCCAGCAACACATTCCGATCGTTCGTCGCCCAAGGGATCTACGCAGGAATTACCGCCACTCTCTTTACCGATGAGCCCGGTAGTGAATGTAGCGTGATCACGAGGTATGGACTGTAAGGCTACGACCATTCCTACAGTCACGGCTTGCACAGGAGTTGATGGCGTTGATCAATCGCCCCCATCGCCACTTCAGTATCAAGACGGAGATTTTCGTCCTCCTAGCTGAGGGGCTCTCCACTAAGCAGATTGCGGACAAACTCTTCCTGAGCGAAGGGACCGTCATGAACTACTTCAGCACGATAAACAGATGAGCGAGGGCGCCTGTGCCCTCGCTCGTTCTGTCACTAGCCCACTTCTCCCTCGGTCCGAACCCGAACCTCCCCCAGGACGTGACGAACAGCGTCGATCACCAAGTCGGGGCGAAGCATCTGCAGATTGTGGCCCTTCTTGTCGCTAAGCCGGTGAATGCTGTTCCGCGAGCGCCCTGCCAGTTCTCGGTGCATGCCGATCCACCCTTCGCCAAAGCCGGGATTG
>DATGYC010000263.1:0-9142 GCA_035298385.1 Symbiobacteriaceae bacterium
TCTTGACGGCGGCGGCCTCCGGCTTGTTCTCGTTCTGGGCGGGCTTGCTGGTGGTGCAAGCGGTCAGGGTCAACGCCAGAAGTGCAGAGACTGCAATTGCGGACCGTAGTAGCTTCATCAACGAGATCCCCCTTTTAGCAAAGAATGACGACATAACCGATGATTGCGGAACTGTTACGGGGATTCGCCAGGTTTTCTGTTGTATCCTTCATTGAACTAAATGTAAATGATATAAAATTTATCTCGATTGGGACTAAATATGGAGAATATCGCCAAAAAATGAGCAACACCACGTGCCTGATAATGGGCGATTGACTGGAAGTGTAGATGGCAGTGGACGTCACAGGGAAAGCACCCCACCACCGCTAGGTGATGGGGTGCTGATATTTAGGCGCTATACTTCGCCACGCAGGGCATAGGTTCGGACCTTCTCCAGTTCACGGGCCACGGTCGTTAGGCCCGTGGGGGAGTGCCACCAGTTCTCCGGTCGTAGGTCGGGGCGGTCATCCGGGCAGCAGGTTAGTTGCACGGAATTGGGGATCTGCTGACGCATGCTTAGCTTGACTCGTCGCATGTGGTGAGGAGCGGAGACCAAGATGACCGACTGAAGCTGTGACCAGCCGAAGAGTTGCTCGATCAGGTCAACGGTCCGGCGTATTGACGCATCGGTGGTGGTGGAGTCGGTCTCTACCAGGATCGCCTCCGCGGGAACGCCTAGCTCCATCGCTCTCTGGCGCAGTCGAAGGGCCTCGGCGATGCCGGTCTTGCTCGCATCGCCCCCGGTGAAGAGGATCCGGGGCGCCATCCCGCTGCGGTAAAGCTCGGCGGCCTTCTCGGCCCGCTCCAGGCGGGTGCCGCCAAAGACGATGATTAGGTCAGCCGGGGTGGGATCATCCGCACAGAACAGGTACTCTGAGATCTCGCTGAGCGACATGCCCTCGTACAGCCGTGGTACCATTCCACATACCTCCCCGTATTCGGGTCGACTCCTCGGTGTGGGTGGCTCCGCAGGTAGGTCTCTTCGCCATGCTCAACCGATCGTGCCCAGTCCCTCCCTTCTGTCTGCAAACAAGAAGGCACCCCCAGCCTACCTGCGCGCGTAGCCGCGATAACGGCCGCGTGATGCAGGGCGAGGGCGCCCGGTGTATGGGCGATCCGGTAAGGTGCAGGGCAGGAGCAGGTGGTAGGTCATCTCAGTCTGAACCACCAGACTCACCCCCTCTCCTTGGTGGATGATCTATTCGTGATCAGGGCTGTCCAATCCTGTTGACGTGCGATTCGATTTTTGACAATTCTCTAACAGCGCGATTACCGCCGTGTATCGGTCTCCGGCGTGGTAAAATGGAAGGGATTTCATGGCGAGTGATAGGAGCGATCGCAATGACAGCATTTGATCGACTGGTGGCTGCTTGGACCAAGGCAGGCTACCCGGTTGAGTATACGCCGAAGCAGCAGTTCGCCAAGGTGGCGGAGGCGGTGCTATCGGCCTTTGAGGAGGGGGAAGAGGACTTCCTCCGCGAGGGTTGGGCGAAGGCTGGAGTGGACTTCCCCTTCGCGCCGGCGCATCCCCGATACGAGGCGATGAAGGTCGCGTATGAGGAGTTAGGAGAGTAAGGGCTTTCGTTGTCAACCGCGGATTTCGCGGTTGACGCGGATAACTTGGGGTAACATCACATTTCATCTTCGTCTTCATCCGCGCAATCCGCGTCATCCGCGGTTGTAAAAAACAGCTCAACCCCCGAAGGGAGGCCCCACCTCGGTGAAGCATAACTTCGTTCACCTCCATCTCCACACCGAATACTCCCTCCTGGACGGGGCGAACCGGATTGAGGCGCTGGCTGACCGGGCGGCGGCCCTGGAGATGCCCGCCGTGGCCATGACCGACCACGGGGTGATGTTCGGGGCGATCCCCTTCTACAAGGCGATGAAGAAGCGCGGGGTCAAGCCGATCCTTGGCTGCGAACTCTACGTCGCCCCCGACTCCCGCTTTCTGAAGCAGGGGCAGGAACCCTACTACCACCTAACCGTCCTTGCTGAGAACTATCAGGGCTACAAGAACCTGATCAAGCTGGTCTCAGCAGGCTTTACCGAGGGCTTCTACTACAAGCCCCGGGTCGATTTGGAGCTACTGAACCGACACCGGCAGGGGCTGATCGTCCTCTCCGGCTGCTTGGGCGCCGAGGTCCCCCGCAAGTTCGTCGACGGCCAGGTGGACGAGGCCCGCCGCGCACTGGGCCGCTATCGCGAGATCTTCGGGCCCGACAACTTCTTCGTCGAGTTGCAGGATCACGGACTCCCCCAACAGGGGCGCCTCAACGAATGGCTCCTCCAGCAGGGGATCGCCCCGGTCGCCACCAACGATGCCCATTACCTACACCCCGAGGACGCCCGCATGCAGGACGTCCTGATCTGCATTGGGACGAACAAGACCCTGGACGACCCGAACCGGCTGAAGATGGAGACCCGGGAGCTCTACGTCAAGTCCGCCGAGGAGATGTACTACCGCTTCGGCCACATCCCGGGCGCCCTCCCGAACACCCTGGCGATCGCTGAGCGGTGCGACGTCCAGCTTCCCTTCGGCCAACTCCATCTGCCCAACTACGCCCTCCCGGCGGGGCATGACGAGGCCTCCTACCTGCGCAAGCTCTGCTTGGACCGCTTGGCGCCCAGGTACGGCGGCCGAGTGCCCGAAGGGGCGATGGCCCGCCTCGACCATGAGTTGGGCGTGATCAACGGGATGGGCTTCCCCGGCTACTTCCTGATCGTCTGGGACTTCGTCGACTGGGCTCGCAAGCAGGGAATCCCGGTCGGTCCGGGGCGCGGCTCCGGTGCCTCCTCGCTCGTCGCCTACGTGCTCGGGATTACCGACGTTGACCCCCTCCGGCATGGGCTGCTCTTCGAGCGCTTCCTCAACCCCGAGCGAGTCGACATGCCGGACTTCGACATTGACTTCTGCTATGAGCGCCGCGGCGAGGTGATCGAGTACGTCCACCGGAAGTACGGCGCCGACTGCGTCGCGCAGGTGATCACCTTCAATACGCTCGCTGCCCGGGCTGCGGTCCGGGATGTTGGGCGCGCCCTGGGCATCTCCTACGGTGAGGTCGATCGGGTGGCCAAGCTTCTGCCGTGGGGCAAGGATTTGGCGGGCGCCCTAGAGCGCTCCCCGGACCTGAAGGAGGCCTACCAGAAGGAGGAGCGGGTCCGGGAGCTGATCGACACCGCCAAGAAGGTGGAGGGGATGCCGCGCAACCCCTCTGTCCACGCCGCCGGCGTCGTGATCACCGCCGAGCCGCTCGTCGAGCATGTCCCGCTCTACAAGCCGGGCGACGACCAGGTGGTCACGCAGTTCGACATGGACCAGCTAAAGGATATCGGCCTTCTCAAGATGGACTTCCTCGGGCTACGGACCCTGACCGTCATCGACTGGGCGGTGCAGGAGATCCGAAAGACCGAGCCAGCCTTCTCGATCGAGGCGATCCCAGAGGGCGATCCGGCCACCTTTGCGATGATCGCCCGCGGCGAGACGATGGGCCTCTTCCAGATCGAGGCCGGCTGGGTAGCGGACGTCCTCAAGCAGATGAAGCCGAATCGGTTCGAGGATATCGTCGCCACGATCTCCCTCTGCCGGCCAGGTCCGATGGAGCATATCCCGGACTATATCCGCGGCAAGGAGAGCCCGGGCGCCGTCCAGTACCTGCATGAGGATCTAAAGCCGATTCTGGGCGAGACCTACGGGGTGATGGTCTACCAGGAGCAGATCATCCAGATCGCCCACCTGCTGGCCGGGATGTCCCTTGGTCAGGCGGATATGCTCCGGCGGGCGGTCGCCAAGAAGAAGAAGGAGGACCTGCAGTTCTGGGGGCAGCGCTTCATGGAGGCGATGCTGGCCCGGGGCTATGGCCAGGCGATGGTCGAGTCGCTCTACGAGCAGATCCTCCGCTTCGCTAACTATGGCTTCAATAAATGTCACGCTACGCCCTATGCCAAGGTCGCCTATCAGACGGCCTACCTGAAGGCGCACTACCCCGGGCCGTTCATGGCGGCCTCGTTGAACTCGGTGATCGGGGCAGAGGGGAAGACAGCGATCTACCTGGCGGAGGCGCGCAAGCTGGGGCTTGCGACCCTGCCGCCGGACGTGAACCGCTCGGGCGCCCGCTTCGGCACCGACTTAGAGAGTGCCAGCCCGGCCGGGGACTCATCCGCCGGTACTGGGCAGCGTAGCGCCACCGGCACCCGTGGGGCGATCCGAACGGGCCTTGCCACCGTGAAGAACGTCGGCTGGACGGCCCTCGAGGCGATCGCTCAGGCCCGGGCTGAAGGCGGTGCGTTCACCTCACTGAGCGACTTCTGTGACCGGGTTGACCTACGCCACCTGAACCGGCGGGCGGTCGAGTCCCTGATCAAGGCCGGCGCCTTCGATGGCGTCGAAGGGCATCGGGCCCAACTCCTGGCTGGCCTGGATGAGGTGCTGGAGGAGGCGGGGAAGCGGCAGCGCTACCGTCAAGCGGGACAGATCTCCCTCTTCGACCTGGGCATGGCCGGGGAGGAGGGGATGGGCGCCCCACCGCTGCCCAAGGTCCCGCCCCTGCCGCCGCAGCAGTTGCTAGCGCTGGAGAAGGAGGCCCTGGGCTTCTACATCTCCGGGCACCCACTCCGGCCGTACCAGGAGGCGCTGGATGGGCTGGGCGCCCTGCCAATCGGGACCTTGGCCGAGCAGCCGGATGGCGCCCGGGTCGTCGTCGGGGGCGTCCTGGCTGGACTAAAGCAGATCAATACGAAGGCGGGGGCCACGATGGCCTTCTTGGAACTGGCCGACCAGACGGGGGAACTGGAGGTCGTGCTCTTCCCGCGGGTCCTGGCCGGTGTGGCTCGAAAGCTGGCCTCAGATGTGCCACTCCTGGTGCGGGGGAAGCTCCAGGTGGAGGAGGATGCGGTCAAGCTGATCGCTGATGAAGTACGCCTCCTGGAAGAGGTGGGCTCACCTACGGTGGGCGAAGCCACCGCTCCGACCGGTAGCGCTCCGTCGGGTGAGGTCGTCAGAGCCCATTCCGTCGAGGCGAAGAGCCAGATTGAGCCAGAGTCTACGGCCCTCCCCGCCAAGCCGCCGGTCCTCTGGCTACGGGTCCAGGCCCCAGACGAACAGGCGCCCCTCATGCAGCAGATCCGTGACCTGGTGGCGCAGCATCGAGGGCTCTCACCCGTCCGGGTCAAGCTCGAACCCAGCGGTCGCTACCTGGAGTTGCACGCCCACTTGCGGGTCGCTACGACGCCGGCGCTGCTGGGCGCCCTGGAGCGCCTGCTTGGGGCCACGAACATCACTGTCAAGCACCCATAGATTCTGTATTGATTGTATAATTCAGGCAGGGAATAGACACAGGTTGTCGAATCCCATCTGGTAGTGGAAGGGGAGGGGGATCCCCGTGATCTATGCATGGATCCTAGCTAGTCTGCTGCTAATCGTGACAGGGGTGTTGCTCTGGGAGCGCCGTCGTCTGATGGGCTCTCTCCGTTCCGTGCAGGCACTGGTCCAGAGCGCTGGACAGGAGTGGGAGAGCACGGCTGAACGCTTGACCCAGGGCCTGATAGCGCCCGGGCTCGGTGCTGTCGCCTTTCTCTTTGCCCTGGACGACCAGGGACAGCTAGTCCTGCAGGCGGCCGCGGCTCGGCTCGGGCAGCCCGTCTGGGATCAGGAGGGTGAGCAGTTGGGGCGCCAAGCCCTCGGCAGCGGCCTGCCGGCCCTCCGTTCCGGCCAGCGACTCTACGTCCCCCTGCGCTGTGAAGGGGAGTCCGTGGGGCTGATTGTCGTCGAGGGAATCTCGATTCGCTCCGGGGAGATGGCGCTGGGGGTCGCCGCTCACTTGGCGGCGATCGGTCTGGCCAACTTCCAGGTCGGTCTGCAGCAGAAGGAGCGCTCCAACACCGACGGACTGACCGGTCTGCTCAACCACCGACGCCTGCAGCAGATGCTCGGCGCTGCTCTGGGGCCCGCCTATCTGGAAGGCGAGCCGCTTGCGCTGATTCTGCTCGACATCGACCACTTCAAATCGGTGAATGATACCTATGGTCACCTCTTTGGCGATCTGGTCCTGCGGGAGCTCTCGTACCTCCTCAAGCGCCACCTGCCCCGCGGGGCGACGGCGGCCCGCTACGGCGGCGAAGAGATGGCGATCCTCCTGCAGGGGGAGACGGCCGTTGGTGCGGCGGAACTCGCTGAACGGCTCCGCCTACTGATCGAAGGCACGGTCTTCATGGATGTGGAGTCGGGCCAGCGGGCAAAGATCACCATCTCCCTGGGGGTCGCCACCTATCAACTCGGCATGGGCAAGCAGAAGCTGGTCAGCCGGGCTGACGAGGCGCTCTATACCTCCAAGCGTGAGGGACGGAACCGGGTGACGGTCGCGTCTGACGAAGTGGTCACGTCGGGGCCATCGCCCGCATAGAGCTAGGGAAATCCGAGCGATCGGGGAGGAGCTAGATCAAATGGACGAATCCACCACGGCCCGGCCCACGTATACGGCAAGCGTCAAGATCCTGGCTGACCGCGGCGTCCAGCTTGATCAGATCGCCAAGGTCGTTCTGGCGATCCAGAAGGGCTACTACCCGGAGTTGACCGAGGCGGAGTGCCTGGCCGGGGTGGAGTCGGTGCTCAAGAAGCGGGAGGTTCAGCACGCCGTCCTGACCGGCGTAGCGCTGGACGTCCTGGCCGAGCAAGGACTGCTCCCGGAACCACTGCAGGGGATCGTCGAGACCGACGACTTTCTCTACGGGGTTGACGAGATCCTCGCCCTCTCCATCACCAACGTCTATGGCACGATCGGTTTGACCAACTTTGGCTACCTCGACAAGACGAAGCCGATGATCATCGGCGAGTTGAACGATAACAAGAGCGGGCGCTGCCACACCTTCCTGGACGACTTGGTCGCGGCGATCGCCGCAGCGGCCGCCTCCAAGATCGCACACGCACGTCGGAGCGACTAGCTTCTCCTGATACCGAACTTTTTGGCACCCGGAGACGTTTTCCCTAGTAGGGAAGGTGATCGCCGGGTGCTGATGCCATTGCAGAACCAATTCAAGAACCAATTCAAGGTCTCTTGGTGGAAGTGGCTCCTCTTTGTCCTGGCCTCTGCCGTGTTGATCGCGGTCGTGCTGATGGGCGCCATGGTCGCCCTCTACTGGTACTGGGCGATCGATCTGCGGGAGTACGTTACGTCGACGACCCCACCGGCGCTCACAAACGGAACGGCGAGCTTTCTGATCCTCTTCAGCCTGCTGGGCACGACCGTGATTCCCGTCAGTCTCCTGGCCCTGATGCCGAGGACTCGCGCACTGATGGCGGCGAAGCTGACCTGGCCGCGCTGGGGCGCCCTGCGCCGTCTGATGCTTGGCGTGCTGATCTTCGCACTTCTCCAGTGGGCGTGGGACCGGTGGGGGATGAGGCCGCCCCAGGAGATGCGGCTGCTGGAGCACATCATGGCCGCCGTCCGGGCGGGTGGGCAGTTCTGGCCGACCTTCTGGCTCCTGCTCTTCATCGGTGGGGTGGGCCCCCTGGTCGAGGAGCTCTTCTTCCGGGGGATGCTCCTTGGCGCTCTCCGCCAGCGCTACGCGTTTTGGCCGGCCGCCTTGCTGACCGCCATCTCCTTTGGCCTTGGCCATGGGCTGGTGATGGGGTTGCCCTCTGCTTTGATGGGCCTCTACTTCTGCTGGCAGGTGGAGCGGGATGACTCCCTTGTGCCCGCCCTCATGCTGCACGCCGCCAACAACACCCTGGCTGTGCTCCTGGCGCTGCTGGCGACTGGTCGGTAAGATGCCAAGGACACGAACGGGCGCCTCAGCCGGGCGCCCGTTCTGTGCGTTACCAGGATTCTCCCCAGATGGGAATCTCAGCAGATGATAGAATTACTACTTGTGGAGGGGTTGCATTGGACCGTATAATCCAGAGGAAGGTTACCCCGACCGTCTAGCGTCGGGGCGCATGTGTTCAGGAGGAGAGTTCAGATGCAGAAGAAGCGGGGGATGGCTCTGCTGGCGGGCGCCCTTGCCCTCGCCCTGGCCGGCTGTGGTGCGGCCACGCAGTCGACTGATTCGAGCAAGGTGAAGGTCGCCGTCTCGTTCTATGGTCTGGAGGAGTGGACCAAGATCGTCGGGGGTGACCGGGTGCAGGTGACCAACCTGGTGCCGCCAGGCGTTGAGCCGCATGAGTGGGAGCCGAATCCAAGCGAACTGAAGACGTTGGAGCAGGCGAAGGCCTTCTTCTATGTAGGCGCCGGCTATGAGCACTGGGTCGATCAGACCCTGACGGCGATTGGCAAGAAGGACCTGGTCGCCGTCGAGGCGAGCCACGGCTTCGCCCTACTGGAGTCCGGCGCGCATGAGGGCGAGACCGGCCACGATCACGGCGGGCTCGACCCGCATATCTGGCTTGACCCGCAGGGCGCCATCCAGATGGTCAAGGCGGTCCGTGACGGCCTGATTCAGGCCGACCCGGCTGGTAAGGCGATCTACACGACCAATGCGGAGGCTTACATGGCCAAGGTGGAGGGGCTGGACCAGAAGTTCGCCGCCGGTCTCAAGTCCTGCAAGTCGGACGAGATCTTTGTCACGCATGAGGCCTACGGCTACCTGGCCCACCGCTATAACCTACACCAGCACGCCGTCCTCGGCCTCTCGCCGGAGACCGAACCCGATCCGAAGACCCTCGCGGAGCTGATCAAGGTGGCTAAGGCGGAGGGGGTTAAGGTGATCTTTACTGAGACGGTCGCCTCCAATAAGCTGACCGAGGTCTTGGCGAAGGAGGTCGGCGCCCGGACGCTGACGCTCCATACCTTTGAGAATCTAACTGACGACGAAAGGAAGGCCGGGGCAGACTACATCAAGGTGATGGAGCAGAACTTGGCCAACCTGAAGCAGGGCTTGGAGTGTGGCAACTAAGATGAGCCTCCCGCTCGTACACGTGCAGGACCTGAACTTTGGCTACGGGGACGAGCGAGTGCTCGAGGCCGTCAGCTTGGATATCCACCGGGGTGAGTACGTCGGGCTGATCGGCCCGAACGGCTCGGGGAAGTCGACCCTGCTGAAGCTGATGCTGGGCAGACTTCGCCAGCTGCTTCAGCAGCGCGTCGGCGACGCCGCCCTCGTCACGCAT
>DATGYC010000264.1:0-4893 GCA_035298385.1 Symbiobacteriaceae bacterium
AAGGGGGATTCTCTAGAATGCGTAAGGTTATTGCCTCCGTCCTGGCGGCCTCGATTGTGGCCCTCGCCGGCTGCAGCACCGCTAAGGAGACCACGCCCAAGACTGGTGAGCAGACCCCGGCCAAGCCCGTAGAGCTCAGCTTCTACTTCCCGGTCGCCGTTGGTGGTGCCGCCGCGAACGCCCTTGAGGCGATGGTTAAGGAGTTCAACACCGCCAACCCGAACATCAAGGTCACTGGCAACTTCAGTGGCAACTACACGGATACCATGACCAAGGTGCAGGCCTCGATCCAGGGCGGCGCCCCGGTCGACTCGGCGATCCTGCTCGCCACCGACGTCTACACCCTGCTCGACCAGAAGGCGATCGTCGCCGTTGACGAGCTCGCCAAGGCTGACAAGGACGGCGCTGAGTACCTCGGCGACTTCCTGCCCGCCCTGATGCTCAACTCCAAGGTCGACGGCAAGCTCTGGTCGGTCCCCTTCCAGCGCTCGGTCCCCGTCCTCTTCTGGAACAAGGAGACCTTCACCAAGAACGGCCTGAAGGACGCCCCGAAGAACTGGGACGAGCTCGTCTCCTCCGCCAAGACCCTGACCAAGGACGGCAACTGGGGCGTTGAGATCCCGTCGGACGGCAACCCGTCCTGGATCTTCTCCTCCTTCTCCATCCAGGCTGGCAAGTCGGTCGTCAACGAGAACGGCACCGAGGTCTACCTGAACACCCCGGAGAACGAGAAGGGCATTCAGTTCATCCTCGACCTGGCCAAGACCAACAAGGTCATGCCCGCTGGCGTCATCAAGTGGGGCGACGCCCCGAACGACTTCATCGCTGGCAAGACCGCGATGATCTACCACACCACCGGCTCGATCGGCCTGCTCAAGTCCAAGATGGACCCGGCCAAGATCGGCGTCGCCCCGATGCCTGCTGGCGTCAAGCCGGGCGCCCCGACCGGCGGCGGTAACCTCTACGTCTTCAAGACCACCCCGGAGAAGCAGGCCGCAGCCTGGAAGTTCGTCCGCTTCATGACCGAGCCGGAGCGCGTCGCCCAGTGGTCCGTCACCACCGGCTACATCGCCGCCTCCAACAAGGCGTGGGCGACCAAGACCATGAAGGACGCCGTCGCTGCCTTCCCGGGCTACGCCGTCGCCAAGGACGCCCTCGCCAACGCTGACCGCGAGCTGGCCACCCACAACAACCAGCAGATCCTGAAGGCCTACGGCGATGAGCTCCAGGCGATCGTCAACGGCACCAAGGATGTCAAGACCGCTCTGAAGACCGCGCAGGAGAACGCCACCAAGATCCTGGCGCCGTTCAAGAAGTAGACGTTGTAAGACGGAGGGATCCGGATGGCGCAGCTACCCACAGCGCCAGCCCGCACCCCGAAGCGCAAGGGGGCCCCCAGATTTAGCTGGGGGCCCTACCTTCTTCTTCTGCCTTCGGTCGGGCTGCTGACGCTCTTCACTCTCTGGCCCATGGTCTCGTCGCTCTGGTCCGCCCTCTTCCTCTCGGATCTGGCCCACCCAGAGCCGGAGTTCGCCGGGCTGGCCAACTTTGCGACGCTCTTTGCCGATGATCATTTCCGCCAGGCGCTGACCAACACCGTCCTCTTCGCCATCGGCACGATCCCCCTGACCGTCGCCCTCGCCCTCCTCCTGGCGACGCAGCTGAACCGAAAGCTAAGGTCGGTCTCGCTCCTGCGGGCGGCCTTCTTCTACCCGACGATGCTGCCGCTGGTGAGCGCAGCGACGATCTGGAACTTCATGTACAACCCGCTCTACGGGCCGATCAACCTGGCCGTCAAGGCGTTTGGCGGCGAGGCCCAGAACTTCCTGGGCTCATCCAAGCTCGCCCTGCTGGCCATCATGTTCGTCTCGGTCTGGAAGGACGCCGGCTACTTCATGCTCTTCTACCTGGCGGGCATGCAGAATCTGCCGACGGACGTCTACGAGGCGGCCGAACTGGAGGGCGCCGGGCGCTGGCACCAGTTCCGGACGATCACCTTCCCGTTGCTGATGCCGACGACGCTCTTCGTCGCGACCATCAGCTTCATCAACGCCTTCAAGACGGTCGACCAGATCTTCGTCATGACGGGTGGCGGCCCGGATAACTCCACCAGCCTGCTGCTCTACTATATCTTTGAGCAGACCTTCGCCTTCTTCAACAAGGGGATCGGCGCTGCGGCCTCCGTCGTCCTGATCCTCATTCTGTTGATGGCGGCGCTCTTCAACCACTTCGTGGTGGACAAGAAGGTGCACTATGAATAAGAAGATGAAGCTCTTTGATTGGGCTTTGTATAGCCTGGTCGCTGTCGCGGCCCTGCTCTGGCTGGTCCCGCTCGCCTGGGCGCTCGCGACTTCGATCCGGCCCGAGATGTCCCCGGTCGGCAACGGCTCACTCTGGTGGGGCGGCAGCGCGACCTTCGGTAACTTCGTCCGGGCCTGGAGTGCGGCGCCGTTCGCGACCTACTACCAGAACACGCTGATCATCGTCATCTCGATCCTGCTGATGCAGATGGTGACGATCACCCTGGGCGGCTTCGTCTTCGCCCGGATGAACTTCCGGGGCAAGGACCTACTCTTCATCCTCTTCCTGCTCCAGCTGATGGTGCCGGCGGAGGCGCTGGTGGTGCCGAACTTCGCCACGATGCGGGCGCTGCACCTGGTCAACACCCGCACAGCGATCATGCTGCCCTACGTCGCCTCGGCCTTCGGGACCTTCCTGATGCGGCAGACCTTCAAGCAGGTGCCGAAGGAGCTGGAGGAGGCGGCGGTGCTCGATGGCTGCGGCCCGCTGCAGACGCTCTGGCACGTCTTCATCCCGGTGGCCCGCCCGACGTTGGCGGCCTTTGCGCTGACCTCGATCAGCTACCACTGGAACAACTTCTTCTGGCCGTTGATCATCACGAACACGCCGGATGTGCGGCCCCTGACGGTCGGTCTGGCGCTCTTCACGAAGGCGAACGAGACCGGCACGGACTGGTCGCTGATCACCTCGGGTACGGTGATGGTGGTGGCGCCCCTGCTGATCGCCTTCTTCCTCTTCCAGCGGCAGTTTATTAGCTCGTTCATGCGGTCTGGGGTTAAATAGGGGATGGCGCCTCCGCGGTCTGCGGGGGCGCTTCTTCGCGCAACACCGCACAACACCGCGCAACACTGCACAACACGGCACAACACCGCGCAACACCGTACATCAAGGCCCCCCAATGACGTAGTCAGTGGGGGGCCTTTGCCCAGTGTTTATGATTTGTTCACACTTCCTGGACCTTGGGTTTACAACTTCGCCCTATGCTTAAGGTACTACCTCGAGAGAGAGGGATCGATGATGTCAGGACTGCTCGCCCTCTGCCTCCTCGCCCTTGGTCCAGCCCTGGTCGCCCTGCTACCGCCCTCGCTCTTGCCGGAGGCGCTGCGTGCCACCCGCCAGGAGAGCACCGTGATGCACCGGACGCTCAGCGTGGCCCGCGCCTCGATCCTGCTCCTCTCGATCGTTGCCGTCATCCAAGGCTGCGCCTCGGTCCTCGCTAACGACCTGCCCTGGTGACGCCGAAGGACTGCGCATGGAAGGCGAGGGCCGTCTGGACGTGGGTATCCCAGTACGGCCACGAGTGGGCGCCCTCATACTCGTGGTACTGATGCTCGATCTTCATCGCCGTCAGCAGGTTGTGCAGCTCCCGGTTCATCGGCAGCAGATCATCCTCCGTGCCGCAGTCAAAGCCGATCCGGGGCCGCATCGCCTCGGGTAGCTGGGCCACATTCTCGGCGTAGGGCATGACGTCGACCTCGCCGCGGGTGACCCCCGTCATCGAACGGATGAAGGGCACGCTCGGGAAGCGCCGGTGTAGCTCAATGCCCGAGCCGTACCAACCGGAGTGCGCCCAGATGGAGCGGAAGCGCTGCGGGTACTTCAGGCCCAGTCGCATCGCCCCGAAGCCGCCCATCGAGAGGCCACCAATCGCCCACGGGCTCTCCTTCACGCGGAAGGTGCTCGTCACGTGGGCGTAGAGATCCCGCACCAGGTAGTCCTCATAGTTCGCCCAGTCGCCCCAGTTCATATAGAAGCCGTTCTCACCGGACGGCATGATCACCAGGAACGGATAGCCATCTACATAGCGATCGATGGAGGACTTGTGCATCCAGGAGTTATGGTCATCCAGCATGCCGTGGAGCTGCAGGAGCACGTGCGGGGGCGTGGCTGACTCCCGGGGAAGCAACGCTGTATATTCAACCTCACGGGCGAGGCCCTCAGACCAGATCTTGATGGTAGCGACGTTCACGTGGGGAGCCTCCCTTATTACGACTCTCCGTATAGAGTTCGCATCGAGATCCAGTCTAACAGGGCGCCAGGCGCCCGCCAATAGATGGAAGTGCGGACGATCGTCGCGATCGCGACCACGCCAAAGGGGACGAGCCAAGCGCTCGTCCCCTTTGTCACGTACCTTTGGGTTACAGCGAACGGACCAACCGGATCAGGATCTCGGCCTGCTCGGCGGTCAGCGCCTTGCCCGTCTGGGCCTGGACCTCGCTCACGAACGCCTCGATCTGATTGCGGGCGGCACCCGTGTTGCCCTTGGCCAGCGACTGGGCGATCACCGCCAGCTTGGCGCACAGGGAGTTGCCCAGCTTGCCGGGGGCAAACTGCCGGCTCAGGTTGCACAGGCTGTCGGTGGTCACGACCACCGTAAAGCTGGTGCTACCGTTGCCCACGTTGCCTGCGTTATCCGTCGCGCTGGCGCTGTAGCTGTTGGCGCCCAGGCTGAAGGAGTAGGCGGGGCCGACCACGTTGACGCAGGTGCTGGTGGCGACGCCGGAGAGGTCGTCGGTGGCGGTGCAGGCGATGTTCACCTGCTGGTCCACCGTGTAGGTGCCGGCGTTGCCGATGTAGGTCACGGTGGGGGCC
>DATGYC010000265.1:0-16555 GCA_035298385.1 Symbiobacteriaceae bacterium
GCCTTACCCTGGGCAACGGTGGCACCGATAGCAGCGAGACCGATGGAAAGAGCAGCAGCGATAGCAATCAGACCGAAAACGGACATGTTAGGATTCCTCCCTGTTAGAATTCCATAACCGTTAGAAGCTAATGAGTCGGGCAATTAGGCCCATGAGTCAATCCTCCCGGTTGGAGCAGGGAAAGGGTCTTCCCTTGGGGGGGAGGAAAGCTTAAAAAACTTAGTGAGCGTGGGCCGCTTCGTGGGCGCCCTCATGACCATGGTCATGGTGACCATGCGCGTGAGCAGCGTGCTCCAGGACACTGCCGATGTAGATCGCCGTCAGCGTGGTGAAGACAAGCGCCTGGATGAAGCCGAACAGGAGCGAGAGGCCCATGATCGGAATCGGGGCGATGTACGGCACCATGAAGACGATAACCGCCAGCAGGGTCTCTTCACCAAAGATGTTGCCGAAGAGACGGAGCGAGAGCGAGAAGGGGCGCACGAACTCTTCCAGGATCGAGAGCGGGCCCAGGTGCAGCAGGTGCTTCACCCAGCCGCCAACGCCCAACTCTTGGATCGAAACGATCTGGATAAAGATCGCTACGAAGACCGCGAGGCCCAGCGTGGTACCCCAGCGCCCGGTTGGAGCGAAGAGGAAGTAGCCAGCTGTCGGCAGGACGCCGCTGTAGTTCGAAATAAGGATGAACATGAAGAGGGTCATCAGGAGCGGCATGTACTTGCGAGCGTTCTTCCGGCCGCCAATGAAGCCAGAGTACCAGCCCTCAAGGGAATCAATCGCCATCTCCAGCATCCAGCGAAGCTTGCTGGACCGGTTGGATAGCACGATCCGGTTTACCGCGAACGCCAAGAGAATGAGGCCTAGGATGATAACCCACTGCGTCACGATCATGTTGTTCAGGTGCAAGAAGCCACCGAAGACCTCATGTGGTGCGTGCAGGTGGAACACCTTGGCCGCAGTTTCACCGGCTGCAGCGGTGTGTTCCGCAGTGCCCTCTGCGAGCGAAAACAGGAGATTGGTCAATCAAATCTCCCCCCTTTCCTTGTGTAGACGAGGAAGAGTGAAACCTTCACCGCGATCGTCACGCTCATGGTAGCGGAGATGATCGCCCATGCATCACGGACGGCAAACCCGAAACCAAAGAGTGCGATTGCGTCGATCGCATAGCGCAGAAGGAAGATCTTGCCGACCCCGTGTAAGGGATCGCGGCCTCGGCGCTTGTTCTCCGCCATGGTCCAGAAGAGGAGCCAGTTTTGGAAAAGCCCGATGACCGTGCCGTATGTGATTCCGATAACAACCTTCAGCAAACCAATCCCACCAGGCAGGAGGTTAAGACCTGGGGTCATCCTCACGCTTTGGCCGAGTGGCCGTTCGCTTGGTCCGCCCCTCCAGCAAGTTAATCTTCCGGAAGAGGCTGTTGAATCCGACAGCCAGCCCGAGCCCAAGCCCGCCAAGTAGCAGCCAAGGAGACGAACCCCACCGTTGGTCCAACCGGTAACCGAGGTAACCGAAGACGCCAACCGCGGCCAGAAGGGTGTAACCAAAATCCATCATGGCCAGGAAGTAAGGCGACTTTTCCCGGTGTTTCCGGAACATCGGCTCCACTCCCGATTTACACCTGTCTGATCCTCGATCCAAGACGGATTATACAGGAGGGTCAAGAACTTGACAAGGACAGAACGCGGGCGAAAACGATGTTCTGTCATGCCAAGATGTTAACCGCCTAATAACCCTTTTGCATCTATATGCCCGATTGAGCACGCCATGTCGGGCGTTCACCTTAGATGAGGACGAGTTATCTAAGGTCTTCACCCTAGTTGCACCAAGACTAGAACGAAGGCCCTAGGCTAAGGCTGAAACTCCGTCGGCTTCGCCGTGATCATCCCCCAGTGCCAGGCGAGGTACTGGGCGATCCGTTCCGACGACTTGCCGTCACCAAAGGGGTTGCGCGCCTGATGCATCTGCTGGTAGAGCGCCGGGTCCGTCAGCAGTTGCTCGGCCGCCCCAAGGACCCCCTCGTACGATGTGCCAGCCTTGATCACCACGCCAGCGGCGACCGCTTCAGGGCGCTCGGTCGTCTCGCGCATCAGCACCTGGGGAACGCCCATGCACGGGGTCTCCTCTTGGAGTCCGCCCGAGTCAGCCATCACCATATAGGCCCGGCTGGCTAGGTGGAGCATGTCCGGATGGCTAATCGGATCGAGTAGGGTGATGCGCGGGTGACCGGTCAGGATGGCAAAGGCGATCTCCCGCACGTCCGGCGAGAGCGTCACCGGGTAGACCATATGCACGTCTGGGTGCCGTTCGACCAGGTCGCGCATGGCGGTGAACATGTTGCGCATCGGCTGGCCCAGGTTCTCCCGGCGATGCGCCGTGACGGCGATCACCCGACGGCCCGTAAAGTCCAGCTCGCGCAGCGTTGGGTTCTCAAAGGTGTGCGGCTGCGCTAGGAGCTCGAGCGTCGCGTCAACACCGGTCTGACCGGCGACGAAGATGGTCTCCGGTTTGACGTTCTCGCGCAGGAGGTTGTCGCGGGAGGCCGGGGTGGGTGCAAAGTGGATATCGGCAGTGACACCAGCGATGCGCCGGTTCACCTCTTCGGGCCAGGGGCTGTACTTGTCCCAGGTCCGCAGGCCAGCCTCCACATGTGCCAGGGGCACCTTATGGTAGAGGGCGGTCAGGGCGCCCGCCGCCGTCGTCGACGTGTCACCATGGATCATCGCTAGGTCCGGCTTCTCCTGGGCGAAGACCTCGTCCAGGCCGGTCAGCATGCGCGCCATGGTTCCGGCCAGGGACTGCCGGTGCTGCATGACAGCAAGGTCATGGTCAGGATGGAGCCCCCACGCGGCAAAGACCTGATCCAGTTGCTCCCGGTGCTGACCCGTGGAGACGACCACCACATCAAACCAATCCGGGTGCGCCTTCAGGGCGCGGATCACCGGCACCATCTTGGTTCCTTCGGGTCGAGTCCCGAAGATCAGCATCACCTTACGTCTATGCGACATGGGGCGTTCTCCTCCCGTACATAAAAGCGGGGCGAGGTCAAGTAGACTACCTCTCCCCTAGGTTTCCTCTGTGGATGCACTTTCACCCACGGCGGCGACTTAGCGCTCCGCCGTCTCCTTGTCGCGGTTGAGCCGCAACAGACCTAGCCGACGGGCGCCAAAGAGGACCACCACGGCCAGCACCGCCACGATCAGGATCGCATAGCGATACCGGACCCCGACCAGCGCCACCGCCGTCAGCCCCATCCAAGCCGAGATCGCCCACATCACGAGCACCGTGTTCCGGTGGGAGAGACCCAGCCGCAACAGGCGATGATGCAGATGGTCCTTGTCAGCCTCACCGATGGAGCGCCCCGTCGCCAGGCGCCGGATGATCGCAAAGGCGGTATCCAGAATCGGCAGGCCGAGGGCCAGCACCGGCACGACCACGCCGACGGCCAGGGCGCTCTTCATGACGCCTTGGATCGACAGGCCAGCAAGCGCAAAGCCCAAAAACATCGAGCCGGCGTCGCCCATAAAGATCTTCGCCGGGTTGAAGTTATAGCGCAGGAACCCAATCGTCGAGCCAGCGAGCGCCGCCGTCAGGATGACCGGCGTCGACATGCCCTGCTGCAGGGCGATCAGCATCAGCGTCAGGGCTGCAATCGTCGAGATGCCCGCCGCCAGCCCATCCAGGCCATCGACCAGGTTCACCACGTTGACCATCGCCACGATCCAGATGACCGAAAGTGGGCCAGCGAGCCAGCCAAAGTTCAGCCAACTCGAGTTGAGGGGGTTCCACATGAACGTGATCTGCATCTGCCAGCCGTAGACCAGCAGGGCCGCGATCAGGATCTGACCGAGGAACTTGGTCCGTGCCTTCAGGCGGAGCTTATCGTCCACCACCCCTAGGGCGACCATCAGGCCACCGGTCAGGACCAGGCCGATCACCTTGGGATCGTGCCGGCCACCGCTAATCAGGGCGGTGATCATGAACGCCAGGTAGATCGCCACGCCACCCAGGTACGGCTTGGGCTCCGAATGCATGGAGCGGTTCACCGGCCGATCGACCATATCAACGCGGAGAGCGATTCGGCGGGCCACCGGGGTAAGCACGAGGGAAAGAACGATCGCCAACCCAAAGGCGAGTAGGCTTGATGGCCACAACATACCGTCTCCATCCCCTTTGCAGCAGGCGTCATTCATGCCTGTTTGTACTTAGTGTAAAACAACTCAAAGTGTACGAAGACACGTGTAAAAAGTCAAATGGTGAGGTATCCCTTCCGTGCGAGCTTCTCGCTGTGCTCGGAGAGGGCAGACTCCACATCAACCCCATATTACTCTTCGAGGACAAACATGAGCGTTATGGCGCCTGTGCACCATCAAGCAGTTCGTGGGCACAGTCACGGATCATACCCGCCACAGCCTTCGCCATCATATTGCGATCCCCTAGGCCGGACACAGGGTTCCTTTAAACAGTTTTAGTTTATCAACAGAATATTTAATCGGGAAGAGCGAAGATGAAGAACGGTGGCCGAATCTTTTTTGTGGCTACTTCGGTACCTCCACGTACAGAAGTTGGCCCATGCATAAGGAGAACCCGAGACAGCCGTAGCTGCTCGGGTTCTTCTTCATAGGCCTGCTGGCAGTCCTACTCTGGCAGGTGAACGGTCTGAATCCCGGCCTTCTGCAGCATCTCCAGCGGCTCTGGCTTACGATAGGCCGTCCGGAAGACGACTCGCTCGATCCCCTCCCGGATCAGCGCCCGCGCGCAGTCCGGACAGGGTGAGTGGGTCAGGTAGACGGTAGCGCCCTTCAGGTCGATGCCACGCTGGACGGCCTGCATGATCGCGTTGATCTCCGCGTGGCGAGTCCGCAGGCAGCCGCCGTCGACGATCAGACAGCCGATCTCCGTGCAGTGCGGGTGGCCGGCGGGCGCCCCGTTGAAGCCAAGGGAGAGCACCTGCTTGTGCCGGACCAAGCACGCCCCGACGTAGAGGCGCGGGCATGTAGCCATCTGGGCGGTGTACTCTGCCAGGCCAAGGAAGAACTGATCCCAGGATGGACGGGGCTTGTGAGTCTCGGCCGGTGAGAGCTGGTCCTGGAGCGACACGCAGATCTTCCCCTCTCCTTGGTCCGTTCTCCTGTCATCAGTTCGCGCCGTACTGAAATGAACCCTTCCGTCAAGACCTACAACAAACCCCTCACCCCAAGGCGGGGAGAGGGGCTGGTCGTCTCTACTTGGTGCCGAAGATGCGGTCGCCGGCGTCACCAAGGCCCGGCACGATATAGCCATGGTCGTTCAGGTGGCTGTCGAGCGCCGCCGTGTAGATATCCACGTCCGGATGCGCCGCCTGAACCACCTTGACGCCCTCCGGCGCCGAGACCAGGGCGATCAGCTTGATCCGCTTGCCACCATGCCGCTTGATCAGGTCGATCGCCGCTACAACCGAGCCGCCCGTCGCCAGCATCGGGTCGACGACGAGCAGGTCGCGCTCCGGCAGGTCCTGGGGCAGCTTGCAGTAGTACTCGACCGGCTTCAGGGTCTCCGGATCGCGGAAGAGGCCGATATGGCCGACCCGGGCGGTCGGGTAGAGCTGCATGATGCCATCAATCATGCCCAGACCCGCCCGCAGAATCGGGATCAGCGCCAGCTTCTCGCCCTTCAGGCGGCGGCACTGGGCCGGGGCGACCGGGGTCTTAACCTCGATCTCCTCAGTCTCGAGGTCACGGGTCACCTCATAGGCCATCAGCATCGCCACTTCCTGCACCAGTTCCCGGAAGTCCTTCGAACCGGTCGCCTCGTCGCGGATGATCGAGAGCTTGTGCTGGATCAGGGGGTGGTCAAATACGACAAGCTTGCCCATTAGTAACCCTCTCCTTTATGCCTGGAATCGATTAGGCCTCGGGCAGCCGATAGACGGCCCGTTCTCCGCCAATCAGCTTAGGCCGGGTGCGCGCCGCTGTCAACCGGGCGGCGCCAATCTCCTTGATCGAAAGGCGCACGGGGACGGCCACCCGCTTCAGGTGCATGCCCATCAGGGTCAGCCCGATATCCAGCCCGGCGTGGGCCTGGATCTCCTCCACGACGACGGCGTCCGGCATCTCCCGCATCGCTCGGGCGGCGAAGGCGCCCCCGGCCTTCGGGACCGGGACGACGCCGACCGGCTCCCAGCCATACCGCTCAGCGGCCGCCGCCGGGAGGACGAGCGCCCGGTTCAAATGTTCACAGCACTGGCAAGCCAAGTAGAGGTCCGCGGCTTGACAGGCCGCCCAGAGTGGCTCCAAGACCGCCTTGGCTACATCATCCGATCCGGCGGAGCCGATCCGCTCACCGATGATCTCGGAGGTGGAGCAGCCGACGACCAGGACTTGACCGGACTTCAATCCGGCCTGCTGGAAGAGTTCATCCACAGCGGTACGGACCTGCTCCCGCACCTGGGCGAGGAAGTTGCCGTCCACTAGCGCTGCTCGTCCATAGCGGTTAGCTTCGCCACCCGGTTGGCGTGGCGCCCCCCCGCAAAGTTGCTGGTGAAGTAGGTGCGCACGATTCCCTCCGCCACGCTGGGGCCAACCACGCGGGCGCCCAGGCAGAGAATGTTGGCGTCGTTATGCTCGCGCGCCATCTGCGCGGAGAAGATCTCATTGCAGAGCGCCGCCCGGATGCCGGGGACCTTGTTTGCCGCGATCGACATACCAATGCCCGTGCCGCAGATTAGCACGCCCTGCTCGCACTCCCCGCTGACCACCGCCTCCGCCACCTTCGCGGCGAAGTCCGGGTAGTCTACGGAGGTGCGGTCATGGACGCCCTTGTCGACCACCTCGTGGCCGAGCTCGCGGATCACCCCAGCGACCGTCTCCTTCAAGTCGAAGCCACCATGATCCGAACCGATTGCGACCTTCATGCTACTTAGCTCTCCTTCCGCTGCATGCGGGAGATTGCGGCCGATAGTAACTCGGCCAGGGACTGGGCTGTCCGCCGGTACTCATCAAGGGGACCGCCAAAGGGATCGCTCACGTCGCGTGCGCTCCCGGCGTACTCCGCCAGGGTATGGATCTTGTTCGCCATGGCTGGGAACTGCGCTCGTAGCGCCTCCCGGTGGCTAACGGTCATCGTTAGAACCAGATCGACCGACTTGAGTAGCGCAGGGGTGACCGGCTGGGAGCGATGGGCGCCCAAGTCCAAGCCACGCTCTTGCATGGCCGTCACCGCATGTGTGGTGGCCGGTAGGCCGTGGACCGTAGAGGTGCCCGCCGTCAAGACCTCTAGCTGCTCGTCACCGCGCCAGAGGCCCTGGAGCAGGGCGCCCGCCATCGGGCTACGGCAGGTATTCCCCGAGCAGACTAGCAGGACCCTCATACGGAGACCACCTTTCCGCCCGCCGCCCGGCGCAGCCGATTCATCACGGCCAGGCCGATCCCCGTCTCTGGGACCGCCTCCGCCAGGACCACATCGACCCGGTGCCGATCAAAGGCCCGCAGGGCCCGGAAGAGGTTGGCCGCTACCATATCTAGCTGATGGCGACCGCCGTAGTCTAAGACCACGGGAGCGCCGTACCGTCCCATCGACTCTGTGGCGCAGAGGATTCCGACCCGCTTCCCCTCTACCTGGTACTCCGCTGTGAGGTCGACAATCTTCGCCTGCATCCGCAGGACCGGCCCCTCAACGAGGATCACCGGCGCCTTGGGGGCATAGTGCGTGTACTTCATACCCGGGGAACGGGGCCGACTCGTATGTACGACTCCGTTGACACCCGGATCGATCTGGACCTCACCGATCACCTGCTGCAGCTGCTCAACCGTGACCCCGCCGGGCCGGAGCAGAACGGGCGGGTCGACCGTCAGGTCGAGCACCGTCGATTCCAGGCCCACACCGGTCTCACCGCCGTCCAAAACCCAGGGGATCCGGCCGACCATATCCTCCAGGACGTGCTCAGCGCTCGTCGGGGAAGGGCGCCCGGAGCGGTTGGCACTCGGGGCGGCGATCGGCACGCCCGCCGCCCGAATTAGGGCGAGCGCGATCGGGTGACTCGGCATGCGTACGCCCACGGTGGCCAACCCCGCCGAGACCTCGGTCGGGATCGCTTCCTGACGCGGCAAGACCAAGGTGAGCGGTCCGGGCCAGAATCCATCCATCAGGGCGATCGCCTTGGGCGGAATCTCACGAACGACCTGACCAAGCGCCGAGCGGTCCGCCACATGAACGATCAGCGGATTGTCCGCCGGGCGCCCCTTGGCGGCGAAGATTTGGGCGACGGCCGCGCCGTCCAGGGCGTTGGCGCCCAGGCCATAGACCGTCTCGGTCGGAAAAGCGACCAGGTGCCCCGCCTTCAGGGCGGCAGCGGCGGGGGCTATCGCTTCCTCACTGGGGGCCTCCGGGCTAACCAGGACGACCTCGGTATGCATCTCCCTCACATCCACGTTTAACCCCTCCTCCCGCAGTTCTTGTGCGTCAGGGAATTTCTTGACAGGTGCAGGTTTTTCCTGCCGATTACCAATGCATAGGATACCCGCCAGATTGGGACAAAAGTCCTATACACATCTGCGCATGAGATAGCTACAATTGTAACTGTAACCAACCTGTTCCATAAAAGGTAAACGTCGTGAAAACGGCGGGCGCAAAGCCACGGGCCTGGGGCGCGACAGCGCTATGGCAGCCGGGTTGCTGGAAAAGGGCAGAAGCGTTAAAGACGCCTGCTCCCAGCGGAGCAGGCGTCTTACCGTTTGATAGGCCCGCCGTCACCCCCCCAAGACGGCTCCTATATCCCCCAAAACGGTTCCCCCTACGTGCGTCAGCACCGCCGGTCCCCCCACCGGTGGTGCTGGCGCGTTATTCTTTATCCTGCGTTCATCCGGCAGGCGTCAAAAAAACGGAGATCAGACGTGAACTTTTCCGAAGGTCGAGCGTTTAAGTCTGCGGAGGTGATCCAGTGGAGACCCTTGAGGACCTGGTGGTGCACCATCAGGAGCCTCTCTTCGCCTTTCTGTACCGCATGTGCGGTGAGACCAACCTGGCGGAAGAGTTGATGCAGGAGACCTTCGTCCGAGCCTTTGAAGCGGCCAAGCGCTACCGCCCTGAGGCAGCGATCCGCACCTGGCTCTTCAGCATAGCCGCTAACCTGGTACGGGACCGCTGGCGCCGGCGGGCCCGACGGGGAGAGGATCTCCCCCTTGATGACCTAGTCATTGCGAGCCCAGCGACCGCTGAAGAGGATGCCCTCCGATTGATTAGCTATGAGGCCGTCCGCAGTGCGCTGCCGCTGTTACCAGTGGAGCAACGCACGGCCCTGATTCTTCGCTACTACCACGACCTGAGCTATGACGAGATCGCGCATGTGCTCGCCTGCCCCATTGGCACTGTGCGATCTCGGATTCACAACGGACTCGCTCGACTGAAACGACTCTTAGTGAGTAACGAGGTGATCGCCCCATGAAGGAGATCGAGGCCCTCTTGCAGCAGGACCGGGCCGCTGGTGTTCCGCAGCCGCCGGATGCACGCTACACAGTTGCGGCCATCAATCGCCGGCTGGGGCGCCCGCCCGTTGCCCAATCGGCCCGCAGGGAGTCGGACTGGTTACCGGTCCCCGTCGCTCTCTGCCTTACGCTGGTGGCGTTCCTCTACTTTGGTCTGAACCCCTGGTTCCTGGCCGCCATGCTCATAGCGGCCCTCTGCACCACTCCGATTCTCTTACGCAAGGGAGCATAAATCGATGAACTGGAAACGCATTGTCGCCCGGACGGCGATCATCTTCAGCATACTGGCCGTGGTAGGGATTGGCGTCGGCCGGCTCTTCCTCGATCAGTGGCACCGCTTTGAACCGATTCCGACCGACCCAAGTGGACCGATCATTGACCAGATTGAACGCCACGGCCTAACGCCCGTCAGCGTAACAGCCGTTCATGACCTGACGCTACCAGAGGGGATTGGTTATCTCTACGTGGCCGAGACGACCCTAGATCGAACGGCCCTGATAGCCAATCCGCCCTCACTTGAGGGAAAGCCCATCAGCGTGTTGCACGAGTCCCTCATCCAGAATCACCTGCAGGGCAGTGAGACGCTTGCGGTCACGCCCGATGGACACGAGTACGCCGTCGGCATTGCCATCGCCCAACCGGTCTTCCCCTACCGTGTCGGTGTTCCGGCGTTCATCACTGGCCTCGCTGCGGCCGTACTTGCTTGGGTGGCGCTGGCGGTCTGGATCTACCTGGACGCCAGGAGCAGTGGCAGCGTTACCGCCATCGGCTGGGGGCTACTGGGACTGCTGGCTGCACCGCTCGCCCTAGCGGTCTGGATCATCAGCCGACGGAGTCAAGGCCCGGTTGAACCCGTGGTCTGCCCCGGCTGCGGGTCTGACACGCCCAAGGATGCCGTCTTCTGCGTCCGGTGCGGGCATGGGCTTCGCCCCACCTGCCCAGAGTGCCGGCGCCCAGTCGAGACCGACTGGGGCTACTGCGGCGCCTGCGGCGCCAACCTATCGGAGTAACCGAAACGAGACCAGGGCGAGGTTCGCCCTGGTCTCGTCTATAGGTAAGCGCTGTCTGACCTACACCGCTCGCCTGTAGTTAGACGCTGTGGATCCGCCGGGTCTGCCAGATCTGGTCGATGTGGCCCGCCGCATGGGCTGCCAGCATCCCCAACGAGCGGCTTACGGCGTTCTTGGTGAACGATCTGGCGGATCGACCACTTTCCGGGCGCCCGGCTTCACCACCTCGTAGGTAGAGGCCATGTAGGGCGCCAGATCGCCAGCCGCTGCACATAGAAATCAAGGCTCTCTGCGAGTTCCAAGACCGGGATCGCACGGGTTGGCTTGCTGTTCAACGGGCAGACCTCCTCCTGGATGATCTGGCCATCTATGCCAGCCTGACGCCAGCGACGACGCGCTGGATTCCGCCGGTATCAACGTGCACAGAGACCGCCAGTCCGGCAGCCGTGAAGAGTGCAGAGACCGCCTCCGGCTGACCGATGCCAACCTCGACCGCAAGGAGCCCGCGTGGCCTAAGCAACCCGGGCGCCCCCGCCGCTAGCCGGCGGTAGAACTCGAGGCCGTCGCCGCCTGGTGTCAGCGCCAGGTGGGGCTCAAACTCCCGAACCTCTGGGTCCAGTCCGGTCATCTCGTTCGCAGGGATGTAGGGCGGGTTGGAGAGGATCGCTGCGAAGCGCTCCCCGGAAAGCGGGGCGAGGAGGTCGCCCTGGCGGAACTCGACCCGATCAGCAACTTCCAGCCGCTCAGCATTGGCCCGAGCGACAGCGAGGGCAGCCGGGCTTAGATCGACAGCGACGACCTGGGCCGTCTCCACCAGGTGCGCCACCCCGATGGCGATCGCCCCACTACCGGTACCGATGTCGGCGACCCGAAGGTCCTCGACCGCTCCGCCGTAGCCGTCAGGGAGTTCGCCAGCGGTAGCCCGCAGGTGTGCGACAGCCACCTCGACTAGGAGCTCCGTGTCCAGCCGCGGGATCAGGACAGCCGGTGTGACCCGGAACTCCAGCCCCAGGAACTCCTGCGTGCCCAGGATGTACTGAATCGGCTCCCGGCTAGCTCGCCGCTGAACCCAACCTTCGAAGACCGTCCAATCAACCGGGTCCAGCGAGGACTCTCGCCGGGCACGCAGCGTCCCGACCGAGCAGCCAAGCCGCTCCGCCAGGAGCCAGCCCGCCTCCCGCTCCGCCTCCTCTACCCCTGCCGCTCGCAGAACCCCTACAGCCCACGAAAGGGCGCCCCCGATTAAGAGGGCGCCCTGATCGGTCTGCGCAGGGCGCTCCCCACGCTCATCATTCATCTGCTTACTCCTCCGTCGAAGCCTGCAGCTTCCCCGCCTGCTCATGCTGAGCCAGCGCATCGATCACATGAGCGATATCGCCGTCCATGATCGCCTGCAGGTTGTGCACCGTCAGGCCGATCCGGTGATCGGTCATGCGATCCTGCGGGAAGTTGTAGGTCCGGACCTTCTCCGAGCGATCGCCCGAGCCGACCTGCGAGCGGCGCTGCGACTCTTCCGAGTCCTTCGCCTGCGAGGTATAGAGATCCAGAATGCGGGTGCGCAGAACCTTGAACGCCTGCTCCTTGTTCTGGAGCTGCGAGCGGCCATCCGCGCAGTAGACGACGATGCCGGTCGGGTAGTGTGTCAGGCGAACGGCAGACTCCGTCTTGTTGATGTGCTGACCGCCGGCGCCAGAGGCACGCAGGGTATCGATCCGGACATCCTCCGCCTTGAGGTCCACGTCGACATCCTCCGCCTCCGGCATGACAGCGACGGTGACGGTCGAGGTGTGGATGCGGCCCTGGGACTCGGTCACCGGGACGCGCTGCACCCGGTGGACGCCACCCTCGTACTTCAGGCGAGAGAAGGCGCCCTCGGAGGAGATCTGGAAGACGACTTCCTTGAAGCCGCCCGCCTCAGACTCGGACGAGGAGATCAACTCCCACTTCCAGCGATTGCGCTCGCAGAAACGGGTGTACAGCCGGAAGAGCTCGGATGCGAAGAGCGACGCCTCATCGCCGCCGGCGCCCGCACGGACTTCGACGAAGATCGTCTTGTCGTCGTTCGGGTCACGCGGGAGCAGCAGAACGCGCAACTCCTCGGTCAACTCTTCCTCGCGGATCTTGAGCGCCTTCAACTCGTCGGTGAAGAGCTCACGCTCAGCCGGATCGAGCTGGCCGTTCAACATAGCGAGAACATCGGCCAGTTCTGCATCAGTCTGCTTGTACTGGCGGAACTTATCGACGATCGGCCCCATCTTGGCATGCTCGCGGGCCGTCTTCTGGAACTCAGCTGCATTGCTAATAACGGAGGGGTCGCCCAGCTTGTAGGAGAGATCCTCGTAGCGGGCTTCGACACCATCCAACTTCTCACGCATCGACATATCCACTATCTGTTCACCTCAACCTGATGCTTAAAGGAGGGTCCGGTCACACTTAGGAGACGATCAGGGCCTCTTCGGCCGAATGGCCCTGGGCGGCCCGGAAGGAGACGATGGCGACCTCCAACTGACTGTCGTCCGGCTCGCGGGTGGTCAGGCCCTGGAGCCACATACCCGGCCGGCTGATCAGGTTGACCAGGCTGTTATCATACGTGCCCAGCAGGCGGATCAGTTCAAAGGAGATGCCCGCCACGATCGGCATCATCAGGATGCGCACGAAGATGCGCAGCAAGACGTTGTCGACCGAGAGGACGGAGAAGATGAGGATGGAGATGACGACCACGTAGAGCAAGAAGGAGGTGCCGCAACGCTTGTGCTCCCGGGAAGCTACACGTGCGGCCGCCACGGTCAGGGGCGCCCCCGTCTCATACGCGTTGATCACCTTATGCTCCGCCCCGTGGTACTGGTAGACCCGCTGGATATCCTTCGCCAGCGAGATCGCGACCATGTAGCCGATAAAGAGTGCCAAGCGGAAGGCACCCTCTACGACATGGCTTAGGCCGCCCGTCCCCACCCACTGACGGGTGAAGTGTGTGGCCAGGGTCGGCACCCCGACGAAGACCGCCAGGGCCACAACGATGCCTAGCGTCGAGGTGAGGGCCATCTCCTTCTTGCTGAGCGGCTCCTCCTCCGGCATCGCCTGGCTGGCGGAGTACATGAGGGCGGACATGCCCATCGAGAGGGTCTCGACGAGGGCGACCATGCCACGCAAGACCGGAATCCGGAGCAGCGGAACACGCTGGAGAATCGACTTGACCTCCTGCTGCTGGATCGCGATCTGTCCGTCGGGCCGCCGCACGGCTACCGCCAGATGGCGCGGGCCCCGCATCATGACGCCTTCCAGGACAGCCTGTCCACCATAGGTAACCGCCTGCTCGCTCATGGCCGCCGCACACCTCCCATGTAATTGAAAAGCAGAGCACGGTGGCTCTGCTTTAACGGCACAATGTGTGATCGACTTACCGGTTGTACTTCTTCTTGAAGCGATCGATGCGGCTACCCGCCTCAATGCGCTTGCCGGTGCCGGTGTAGAACGGGTGGCAGTTGGCGCAGATTTCAACGGAGATCTGCTTCTTGGTCGAGAGGAGCTCGTACGACGCACCGCAGCCGCAAGTGATCTTGGTCTTCTGGGTATTCGGGTGGATACCAGTCTTCACGGTAAGTGTTCCCCTTCCTGTCCGATTGCTTCGAACCCTGCCGCCGTTCCCGGTCCATTCTTCGTCTCGGCCAGCTCAATTGATCTTGACCTAGCCGGGACGACCGGTAGAGCAGTTGCTGACTACTTTCAGGGCGGTGGTCTACGAAGTCGGATTGAGTTCCGTTGAATTATATCACGCGTTTCAAGCGGGTGCAACGACACCTATAAAGGAGGAGTTTCTTCCTCTACCTATAAAGTTTCTCTGTAGCTTTCTTCTGGGGGACTGAATTTGCGACGCCTATTTGGTCTTTTGGGGCTGCTTCTCGGGGGAAGCGCTCTTCTTTCGATCTGGTCACCACTGGCCTGGCTGCGCTGGCCCAGCCTGTTACTGGCGGTGGGCGTTCTTGTCGTGCTGTGGCAGTTCTATAAGTCGTTGCCGCGGCAGAGCGGCACGCTTCATCTGCGCGGGCTGGGCGCCCCCGTTCAGGTCACCTATGACGAGCGCGGCGTCCCTCACATCACGGCTGAGAACATGGCCGACCTCTACCGGGCCCAGGGTTACCTGACGGCCAGCGATCGGCTCTGGTCCATGGACGCCCTACGCCGACTAGGCGGCGGGCGCCTCGCCGAGATCTTTGGGCCCCGCTACCTAAGTTGGGACAAGCATATCCGGGCCGTGGGGCTGCACCGCGCAGCGAAAGCCTCCCTGGACTGCTACACGCCCGAGGAAACGGCACTCTTGGCTGCCTATGCCGAGGGGGTCAACACGCGGATCCG
Organism: Symbiobacteriaceae bacterium; assembly: GCA_035298385.1. GTDB lineage: Bacteria > Bacillota > Sulfobacillia > Symbiobacteriales > Symbiobacteriaceae > DATGYC01. The sequence continues at coordinate 14,822 of DATGYC010000265.1, forward strand.
GCAAGGCCGGCTCCCCTTCCCGTTCTGGCTGCTCCGCTACCGGCCGGAACTCTGGCGCCCCGCCGACTCCCTCATGATCTACCGACTCCTCCAGTACGAGTGGAGCGGCAGCGTTCTCGCCGCCGGTGTCGCTACCCGACTCTGGCAGACGGTGGGCGGAGAGGCCACCACCGAACTCCTGCAGGAGCGGGTGGAGCCAGCCGTTGCAGCCGCCCTCAACAATCGTCCCTTCCCGCCCTTGGATGACCTGCTTGAGCTCTTGCCGTTCTGGGTAGGCGAGTCTGCTCCGGGCGGTAGCTGGCTGATGACCGGGGAACGGAGCCGCTCGGGGGCGCCCCTGCTGCACATCGCTCCACGGATCCGCTTGCGCATCCCCGTACCCTTCTACTCGGTCCACCTGCGCGGGCCCGACGGGCTTGAGGTGATGGGCGCCAGTCTGCCCGGCGTCCCCGGTCTGTTGATGGGCCGAAACGCTACGCTAGCATGGGGATTGACCCCGCCAGCACAGGGGCCCGACCTGGTGCTGGAAGAGCGGCGCCCGGGGAATCCCCTGGAGTTCCGTACCCCAAGGGGCTGGCAGGCGGCCACGCTCTACAAAGAGGCATTCCGTGGACACAGCGAGAGCGAGGTCCCGGTCACCGCGAATGGTCCTGTCCTAGCGTCGAACGAAGAGAGTGCCGTCTCGCTCCGCTGGGCGGGACTGCGGCCCGCCGCTGATTTGCGCCCGCTCTGGGCGCTGGCCCGGGCCCGGTCCTGGTCCGACGCCACCGAGGTACTTGGCGGAACGGACGCCCCGCTCTTCGGGCTCCTCCTCGCCGACCGGAACGGCACAACGGCGCAGGTTGAACTCTCGCTGCGGCCAATTCTGGCCGGCGATCGGCCAGGCGCCAGCCTGCGGCCCTGGCCGGTTGTGCCGGGCTGGCTCCCCGCCTACCAACTAAAGGGCTGGGCGCCCCCGCTCCTGCGAGCGGCTCAGGTCAATCCGGCTGAAGGCTTTTGCGTGGCGGGCGCCCCCTCCTACTCCGCCGCCCAGTTGTCCGAACTGCTGGCGGGTGCAAAGCACCTGACAGCGCCTGACCTGCATCAGATTCACCGGGACGCCGCCAACCTGCAGGCCCAGCATCTTGTCCCGTTGCTCCTGCGGACGATCTACCGTGGATTGGGCCGGGGGCCAGCCTGGGAAGGCCTGACCGATCTCGAGAAGCGCTGCCTGCTTCTGCTCTCTGAATGGGACCGCCGCGATACCGCCCAGTCTCCCGGTGCAGCCCTTTGGCACCACTGGTACAACTTCCTGCTGGAGGCGATCTTCCGGCCTCAGATGGGCCACCTGCTCTACCAGCAGTTCCGCACCACCGCCCTGCACCCCCTTCAGGCTGACCGGCTGATCGAGCAGGTAGCCGGGGGCGCCCCCAGTCCCTGGCTCGCTCTAGAGGGTGAGTTGGGCCTTGGGCGCTTGGTCATCCAATCCTACCGGCGGGCGGTCAACCTAGTCGCCGCCCGGCAGGGTCCGAATCCGGACGCCTGGCGCTGGGGCCGAGAGCATGGCGTCACCCTCCGGCACAACCTGGCACAGGCCATGGGGCCCTTGGAGCCCTACCTGCGGCTGGGGCCCTTCCCGCTCAGCGGCAGCCCGGTCAGCGTGGCGGCCTCTTCCAGTCGCCTGACCAAGCCCTTCGCCGTCACGGCGATGGCGCCCTGGGTGATGGGTGTCGACCTCGGCGAGGGCGGTAGCGA
>DATGYC010000266.1:0-2407 GCA_035298385.1 Symbiobacteriaceae bacterium
CCCGCCGTCGGGCCCTCCGGGCGCCTCGTCCCGGCCGAACTCGCCGGCACCGAGCCCCTGGAACTGGTGCAGTTCGACGACACCGAGTCGGTCTACGCCCTGATCGGCCAGGTCCGGGTCGGCGAGTCCGAGTACGCCTTCTTCACCACCGGCCCCCTCGTGCAGACGGGCGCCCTGGTTGAAGCCTACCGCCAGGAGTGGGAGGGCGATGTGGCGGTCTACGTCCCTGTCGATTCCGCCGAGGAGAGCGCTGTCGCCGTCGCGTGGCAAGCGATCCTCCCCGCTTCCTAAATTGAGTCCATCCAAGGAGCGATCACGATGAGCCAGGTCCTTTGCCCTTCCTGCGCCACTCCGCTGAACCCCAATGACCAGTTCTGCGGTGGTTGCGGCATGCGTGTGACCGGAACCCTGCCCCAGAATGACCAGCCCCAGACCGCTCCCCAGCCGACCTGGCCGTCGCAGGAGCAGGCGGCGGCAACTGCCCCGCCGGCTTGGCCCCCGCAGGCTCCCGTCCAGCAGCCCTGGCCGCAGCAGGCGCAAGCCCCCGCTCAGGCGCCCTGGGCTAACCAGCAGGCCATCGGCCAGCAGGCCATGACCAACCAGGCCTGGTCCAACCAAGCCCAAGCCTTCGGCGTGAACCCGATCGCCCAGGGCGGCGTTGTGCCGGCGGGCTTCTGGGTGCGCGTCGGCGCCCAGGTGATCGACGCCATCATCCTCTCGATTCCGCAGTTTATTGGCCTGACCGGCATCCTGGGCACCGTGATCGGCATCGCTTACTTCGTCTGCTTCTGGGTGCTGATGAACGGCCAGACCCCCGGTAAGATGGTCCTCGGCCTGCGCATCGTCCCCGTGGACGGCAAGCCGCTCGACTGGTCCAAGGCTGCCATCCGGTACGTGGGTATGGTCGTCTCCGGCATCATCCTCGGCATTGGCTTCATCATGGTCGCCTTTGACAGCAAGAAGCAGGGCCTGCACGACAAGATCGCGGGCACCGTCGTCGTCAAGAAGGGCTAACCCCACGCATCAAAGAGAGCGGACCTGCGGCCATCGCCGCAGGTCCGCTCTCTTTTACTCGCTAACCTTGTAGATGTAGAAGGCGCCGTTCTCGTCGATCGACATCACGCGGGGCTCGTCGCCCTGGAAGGTGCCGAGCAGGACGGCATGATCCTTACCGCCCGGGAGGTTGAAGGTGCCGAGTTGGACTGCCCCATCGACGTTTAGGGCGTAGAGGTCGACCGTCGGCTTGGTGCCCGTACGGGTGATCGCCATGCCTGCGCCGCCGTCATAGATCGTGCCCGTGCCGTACCAGGAGGCCGGGCGGTCCGTCGGATCAGCGACCGGGTACTCCACGACCGGCACGAGACCCTTCGCCAAGTCCATCTTGTAGAGGATGAAGACCAGGTTGTTGCCGTCGCGGCGGAAGCTGCTCAGCAGATCGACCCCATCGGAGTGGACGTGCCCGTGGAAGAGATTGGTCGGGACGGGATCTGTTTTGATCAGCGCCAGTTCCTTGGGCTCAGCACCGCCAAACTCGATCACCTGCAGGGCGTCCTTGCCATCGGACTGTGGCAGGACGAAGAGGGCCTCCTTCTTGCCATCGCCCGTGAAGTCGCCGATCAAGACCTTGGAGGTCTTCTCCTCCAGCTTCGATGTGGTCCCATCGGTCCGCAGGATGTGGAGCACGTTATCGTACGAGACGACCATCACCGGATTGCCGTTGTTGTTCAGGTCGCCAACGGCGACGTGGCGAACGGGGCCAGCGGCGGTGTCGGTGACGGTAGCCAACTGCGTATACGTACCGTCCTTGCCAAAGCGGTAGAAGATGGCCTGCGAATCCTTCGCAGCGGCTAGGTACGAGCCGTTCGCGTCGTAGATATCGGCCTGGCCGAGCTTGAAGTTACCGTTCATGACCTGGGTAGCCTTGAGCGCGGCGTTGGTGGCTGGCGGCGTGGTCTTCGTCCCCGGGTTCGTCTGCGTGCCCTGAGTGCTGGGGGTGGGAGTAGGGGTAGGGGTAGGAGTGGGCGCCGGTGCCGGCGCTGGCGCTGGCGTTGGGGTCGCCGGGGTCGGGAAGAGGCTCGTCTTCGCGTACCAGCCACCGCCCACCAGCACGACGAGACCTAGCACGGCGAGCAGGGCCTTCGGCCCGCCTGACTTACGCGGCGGCTGGCTGTAGCCGCCCGGGAAGGGCTGTTGCGGGTAGCCCCCTGGGAACTGCTGGGCGGCGGCATGCTGCCCTCCAGGGAAAGGCTGCTGTACCGGCTGAGCGCCGGGGAAGGGCTGCTGTACCGGCTGGGCGCCCGGGAAGGGCGGCTGTGCGGGCGGTGGCACCGCCCCGAGGCGCCCGCCGCACTGGAAACAGAAGTTGCCCTCTTCGTTCTGCGCGCCGCATTGAGAACAGGTGATCGGC
>DATGYC010000267.1:0-3777 GCA_035298385.1 Symbiobacteriaceae bacterium
TGTCGGCTTGCTCCACCAAGACCACCGACACCAAGAACACGCCCGCCCCGGCGCCTGCCACGCAGGATCCCAACGCTGTCGTTGATGGTGGCACCTTCACCATCGGTTCCTTCTCCGACATCACGACCCTGAACCCGATCACCTCGGCGGACACCGCGTCCAGCGACGTGATGCGGTTCATCTTCTCCTCTCTGTATGACTACAACAAGAACTTCGATCTTGAGGTCAACGACCGCACCGACGGCGCTGAGCTGCCGAAGGTCTCGGCCGACGGCCTGACCTACACCATCAAGATGAAGAAGGGCCTGAAGTGGTCGGACGGCTCCGCCCTGACCGCTGACGACTACGTCCTGACCTTCCAGCTCCTCGCCAACAAGGAGACCGGCTCCCCCGGTTACTCTGGCTACGAGGGCGTCAAGGAGATCAAGAAGGTCGACGACACGACCATCCAGATCACCCTGAAGGAGCCGGACTCCCGCTTCATCTGGTCGACCAACATCACCCCGGTGCCGGCCAAGATCTTCAAGGATGTCAAGCCCGTAGATGTCGACGGCCACGCCTTCGGCAAGGATCCGGCCAAGACCCTCTTCAACGGCCCGTATATCTGGAAGGAATGGCAGCAGAAGCAGTTCCACAAGCTGGAGCGCAACCCGAACTTCGCCGGCAAGAAGGCGAACATCCAGGAAGTCATCTTCAAGATCTACGCCGACCAGAACACCGAGGTCCAGGCGCTCGTCGCCGGTGAGATCGACTTCGTCTCCACCGTGCCGGTCGCCACCCTCCCCGCCGTCACCGGCAAGCCGGGCGTCAAGATCTCGGAGAACCTCGGCCAGTCCTATGACTACCTGATGTTCAACTTCAAGGATGCGGCCTTCCCGGGCGGCAAGTCCCCCTTTAAGGGCGCCAAGACCCGCCAGGCCATCGGTCACGCCATCAACCGTAAGGGCATGATCGACTCCGTCCTGAAGGGCCACGGCACCCCGCTCAACGGCCCGTTCCTGCCGAACTCCTGGGCGAACGACGCCTCCGTCGCCACGGGCTATGACTACAGCGTCGAGACCGCCAAGAAGCTCCTCGCTGAGGACGGCTGGAAGGCTGGCGCTGACGGCATCCTCGCCAAGGACGGCCAGAAGTTCGAGTTCGACCTGATGACCAACTCCGGCAACAAGCGCCGCGAGGGTTACATCGCCGTCATCCAGCAGAACCTGGCTGAGGTCGGCATCAAGGTCAACCTGAAGCCGGTCGACTTCTCGGCGATCGTTGACAACTACACCAAGAAGAGCGACTTCCAGGCCCTCGTGCTCGGCTGGTCGCTGAACTCCCCGGACCCGGACTCCGAGTCCGTCTTCTCCTCGAAGTATCCGCCGCCCGCTGGCCAGAACTCCGGTCTCTACAAGAACGAGAAGACCGACCAGCTCTGGGTTGACGGCTACCGTACCGCTGACCAGGCGAAGCGTAAGGCGATCTACTCCGATATCCTCAAGGAGTTCAAGAACGATCCGCCCTACATCTTCCTGGGCGTGATGAACGTTATGACCACCTACCGCGATCGCGTCCACTTCAAGGACGCTGACCAGCCGGTCCAGTCCGTCTCCGGCGGCTACCTCTTCCATGTCCATGACTGGTGGGTTACCAAGTAAGTAACCGCCTGACCTGAAGTGAAGAGAAGGAAGGGGCCAAGGCCCCTTCCTTCCTCTCCTACTAGTTGATTGAACCCCAGGAGGCGTAGCTTATGTGGGAATACCTTGTCAGGCGCCTTGGACAGTCGCTGTTGACGATCTTTTTGGTTACGATTGTCTCCTTCGGAGTCATGCACGCCGCCCCTGGTGGCCCGATCACCATGCTCGAGTCCCCTAAGACCTCTGCTGTCTCCTTAGAACAGAAGAAGAAGAACCTGGGCCTTGACCAACCCGTGCACATCCAGTACGCCCGGTGGCTCGGCCGGATGGTACAGGGTGACTTTGGCAAGACCTTCATCTCCCAGCGTCCGGTGCTTGACCTGATCAAGCCTGCGCTGAAGAACACGCTGATCCTGATGACCACCTCTTGGGTGCTGACTCTCCTCATCGCGATCCCATGGGGTATTATGAACAGCACTCGACCCTACGGACTTTCGGATAATATGGCGGCGGCAATCGGTTATGCAGGCTTTGCTATGCCCGCCTTCTTCTTTGGTATCCTCCTGCAGATGTACTTCGCCCAGAAACTTGGCTGGTTCCCCCTCTCTGACATGCACTCTATGTCCAAGCAGGGCCAGTTCCTCGACCTGGTTCACCACATGGTGCTGCCGGTCTTTACCCTCACGACAATCAGCCTGGCCAGCTACCTGAAGTACGCCCGTTCCTCCATGATGGAGGTTCTTGGTCAGGATTACGTCCGCACCGCCCGGGCGAAGGGCGTGCCGGAGCGCACGGTGATCTTCCGCCATGCCCTCCGCAACGCCCTGATTCCGATCATCACGATCCTTGGCCTCGCTCTGCCGGGCATCGTCGCCGGTGCGGCCCTAACCGAGACCGTCTTCAACTGGCCGGGCATGGGTCGTCAGTTCGTCGAATTCGCGATCGGTCGTGAGTACTCGGCCCTGATGGCCATTACGCTGATCATCGCCGTCGTCGTGATCATCGGTAACCTGCTGGCGGATATTCTCTACGCTGTCGTTGACCCCCGGGTCCGACTGGGCGGTAAGGGGGCGAGCAACTAATGGCGCAGACCGCTTCGACTGCAGTCCACGCGGAGAACGCAGCCCTTCTCTCCACCAAGCCTGAGAATCCCTGGCTGATCTCCGTCCGCAAGTTCCGCAAGAACAAGCTTGCGATGCTCGGTCTCTTCATGATGGTCATCATCATTCTGATCGCCGTCTTCGCCAAGCAGATTGCGCCGTATGACCCCGCTAAGCTCGACCTGCTCGCTAGCGGGGCCGGTCCGTCCAAGGAGCACCTCCTCGGCACCGACGTGATCGGTCGCGACGTTCTCTCCCGCCTCCTCTACGGCAGCCGGGTCTCACTGACGGTCGGCTTCGCCGTCGCATTCGGCACGGTGACCCTCGGCGCGATCATCGGCTCGATCGCTGGCTTCTTCGGTGGCTGGATCGACACGGCGCTGATGCGCTTCATCGACGTGATGCTCTCCTTCCCGGGCCTCTTCCTCAACATCCTGGTGCTCGCCATCTTCGGCGGCAACTTCCTCTACCTGATCCTGATCATGGTCTTCACTAGCTGGATGGGCGTCGCCCGCCTTGTGCGTGGTCAGTTCCTGCAGCTGCGTGAGATGCAGTACGTCGAGGCCGCTCGGGCGATCGGCGTCCCCCGCTACCAGATCATGTTCAACCACCTCCTCCGCAACGCCACCGGCCCGATCATCGTCGCGGCGACCCTGGACATCGGTGGTGCGATGCTCTCTGAGGCAGGCCTCTCCTTCCTGGGCTTGGGCGTGCAGCCGCCGCAGACCTCCTGGGGCCAGATGCTCTCCAACTCACAGGAGTACATGCTGGTCAATCCGGAGTTTGCGCTCTACCCTGGCCTCTGCATCTTCATCACCGTTCTGGCGATCAACTTCGTCGGTGACGGCGTCCGGGATGCACTCGATCCGCGGCAGAAGATCCAGATTCCGAAGGGGAGGATTGCCGAATGGCGCGATCGCTACTTGAAGTCAAGGGCCTAACTACCGGCTTCGCCACGCAGAAGGGTCTGGTCGTCGCCGTCGACGGCGTCTCGTTCGACGTGGGCCAGGCGGAGACGATCTGCATCGTAGGCGAGTCCGGTTCGGGCAAGTCCGTCA
>DATGYC010000268.1:0-28076 GCA_035298385.1 Symbiobacteriaceae bacterium
CAGCGCCTCGGCCTGGCTGAGGACGGCCTTGTGCTCGAACGGGGTGATGACGATATGCTTCCCACGCTCCCGGTTCGCCAAGAGGGCGCCCCGCAGCGCCCAGTTGTCCGCCTCGGTCCCGCCCGAGGTGAAGAAGATCTCTGACGACCGGGCCCCAATCAGCCCGGCCACCTGATCCCGAGCCACCTCGAGCGCCTTGCGGGCCTGGCGCCCGAAGGCATGGATCGACGAGGGATTCCCCCAGTTATGCAAAAGCGACTCATAGACAGCCTTCGCCACCTCCGGGTGGACCGGTGTGGTGGCCGCATGGTCGCAGTATACCTTTCTCATTCGCTAGACCTCCGCTCACTCTCCCAATGCTGATCCAACACCGAACCGTCACCGCTCCGATCCTGAGCCATCACTGTTCCAGTACGGCTCGGATACTGCTCCGGTACGGCTCGGATACAGCTCCGGTACTCGTCGGTTACTGCTCAGATACAGCTCGGATACTGCTCGAATACTGCTCGAATACTGCTCGAATACTGCTCGGATACTGCTCGGTTACTGCTCGGTTACTGCTCGGATACTGCTCAGATACTGCTCCGGTACTGCTCGGTTACTGCTCAGATACTGCTCGGCTACTGCTCAGATACTCCTCGGTTACTGCTCAGATACAGCTCAGATACAGCTCGGTTACTGCTCCGTCACTGCTCCGTCACTGCTCCGTCACTGCTCCGTGCTACCCCAAGGGAATCCCTTAGATCTCGAAGAACAACGTCCCCGAGGTATTCCGCGCCAGCTCCGCCTCGACCAGATCCGCCAGGGTGGTGCTATCCAAGACGTCGCACATCGAAGCAGTCACCCGGCTCCAGACCGACTGGACCGGACAGTCCGGCTTCGCCGAATCGACCTCGGCGAACTCAATCGGTCCCTCCAACACCCGCAGGACCTCCCCCACGGTGATCTGGTTCGCGGCCCGGGCCAACTGATAGCCGCCCTGGGCGCCCCGCACCGAATGAACCAGCCCCGCCTTGCGCAGCGGCGCCGCCAGTTGCTCCAGATAATGCTCGGAGAGTCCCTGGCGCTCAGCGATCGCCTTCAGCGAGAGCGGGCCGTTCTTCCCGTGCATCGCCAGCTCAAACATCGCCTGAACGCCGTACTTCCCCTTCGTCGAAAGCCGCATGCGGGATTCCTCCCCAGAAATTCCGATAGAACCAATCGGTATTTTCTCCAGTCTACGAAAGAGGGCGACCCCCTGTCAAGGGAGTCGCCCGGTCGCTATCCGTTCGGTTTGGCGAGGGTAGCCGGTGGGGCTAGGCGGAGCGAGAGGGTCGCGCCGCGTGGCACCTCCGCCCCCACGGCGTGCTCCTGGGCCGAGACGAAACCGGTCCCGACCATCCCCTTCAGGGAGAGGCCAACCTCCTTGGCCAGGGCGGCCGCCTCCGGCAGGGAGAGGCCCAGGAAGGAGGGGACTCTTACGAAGCCCTGCTTCGCCGCGGTATTCGTCAACGTGATCGTGACCGCCTTCTTGCGGTCAGCGGGGGCGCCCGGGGCGGCCGACTGGGTCGCCACCACGCTCCCCTTCCCCTGCACATCGACGGCGAACCCGGCCGCAATCAGCCGCTCCTTCGCCCGCTCGACCGGCAACCAGCGAACCTCCGGCACGATCCCATCCACGACCTTGGGCGGGGCCTTGTCATTCCCCTCCGCCGCGGCGGATTCGGGCGGAATCCCAATCGCCTGCATCACCTGCGGCATCAGTTCAGCGAAGACCGGCGAGGCGATCTGACCGCCGTATCCCGGCGGCCTTGGCTCATCGATCATCACCATCAGCAAGACCTGCGGGTTGTTCGCCGGCGCGAAGCCGATGAAATCGCCCAGTCCCCGCTCCTTCATCTTGCCATTCTCAAAGAGCTGGGCAGTACCCGTCTTGCCGCCCGCCCGGTAGCCCTTGGGCATGGCCTGCGGATAGCCCTTCTCGATCACGTCGATCATGATCGACTGGACCTCTTTGGCCGTCTCCTCCGTGATCACGTTGCGCCGAGGCTGGGCGGACTTGGCCTCAACGACCTGACCCGCTGGGTCGCGGATCTCCTTGACCAGATGCGGTTGGACCAGGTAGCCACCGTTGGCGACCGCCGCAATCGCTGTCATGACCTGGATCGGGGTGTACTCCATATGCTGACCGATGTAGATATTCGCCCAGTCTTCCACTAACTTCTTGTTGAAGGGGCCACCGGTTACTGAGTTGACCTCATCGGGCAGGTCGATCCCGGTCGGATTGAAGAGACCAAACTGTTCAAGATAATCCACATACTTATCACGGTTGACCGATTGACCCACCTTGATCAGGCCGACGTTCGAGGAGCGTTGCATCAGCTCCGAGAGGGTCGAGGGCTTCGGCGCCGCCGGGACGTACTGGTCCCAGTTGAAGATCGTCGCCCCGCCCACCTTCAGCTTACCGTCATCGCCGATCAGCGTCTGGGGCGTGATCGTGCGCTCCTCGAGGGCGATCGAGGAGGTAAGGGTCTTAAAGATCGAGCCGGGCGGCTTCACCTCAGAGATCGCCCAGTTCTTCATCGCCGGGTTAGCGAGGTTCCAGTTGGCTCGGTTCGTGATCGATTCGCGGGGCGACTGGGCCATGGCCAGGATCTCACCCGTATGCACGTCCATGGCGATGGCGAGCGCTCGCTTAGCATCCTGCTCCTTGACGACCGCGTCCAGCTTGCGCTCAAACCGCTCCTGCAGGGAGATGTCGAGGGCGAGGACGAGGTCCAGCCCCGGCTCAGAGGGGACGAAGCCGGTCACTGTACCGCTGATGGGCGTATTGGACTGTGTCAGTTCGGCCTTCACCCAGCCGGGCTGACCTCGTAGTTGCTTTTCGTAGGAGAGCTCAAGGCCGGCGGCGCCCCGCGATTCGCTGTCCAGGTAGCCCAGCAGGTTGAGCGAGGTCGCCCCCTGCGGGTACTGGCGAACGGCGTCCGGGATCACCGTGATCCCGTCCAACCTCGCCTCCTGGACCGCCTTCTGGACCTTGTCCGCCGTTGTGAGGTCGATCCGTTCCTTGAGCTTGATGTACCCGTTGGTCGGGTCGTCGGTGATCCGCTTCTGGATGGCGGCCGGATCCATCCCCATGAGGGGCCCGATGAGTGTCGCCAACTTGGCAACGTTCTCCGTGCCAACCCGTGGAGCATCAGCGACGACCGTCCAGACCGGCACCGAGACGGCCAGGTTGCGGCCCGTCCGGTCGATGATCGCCCCGCGGAACGGGGTGAGGTCCATATCCTGGCGCCGGTCACCGAGCGCCACGATCTCCTGCGCCTTCACCCCTTGGATCCAGACCAACCGACAGACGATGACGGCTAAGCAGAGGAGGACGATGGCGCGGAACTGGTTGATGCGCACTCGTTGCATCCGGGTACCCCACCCTTTCGGTTCCTAGTCCCTTACTTAGACGCTCCACCCTAGGCGGGCGAGCAGTCCCTCCAGCGTCGTCTCATAGACCCGTTGCTGTGCTGCGAACCAGGCTGAACTTTGTAGGTCAGGCAGGGTCAGATAGGCGTCCTGCACCTTGAAGCCGGCGTAGAGCTCCCGATCCTCCGTCGAGGTAGCGATCAGGGAGTAGCCGGTCGTGCTTGTCCCCCACTCCCACGTCAGCGAGAAGCGGCGGTCCAGTAGCGGACCAGCGACCGGCAGTGCGTCGAAGGCGGGCTCAATCAGGGCCAGCGGGCGCCCTGCTCCCGCCGTAAGGTAGGTGTGAAAGGAGAGCTCCGCACTGGCGATCCGGAAGACCCCCGCCTCATCCAGCAGGAGCGCCGCCAGGGGACCGATCTTCAGCGATGCAGGGCAGCCGGTGATCTCCAGCCGGAAGGGGTCCAGCCGGATTAGGAGGGGGTTCTCACCCGGCCCGCGCAACTCCAACTCCTGCTCAAAGAGCTCGACCTGTAGCTCCTCCTGCAGGCCAGCCTGGTAGAGGCGGGCCCTGACCACGTCAGCCAGGGGGCGCAGGCGCTCACGCAGGGCGAAGAGTTCATCAAATTCGACGAGCATTCCTAGTTCCAAGTCGGGCTGCACCTGCAAAATCGCCTCCATCTCTCTTCATTCTACCAGTCTCTGCCGCAAGCGAAAAGGTAGTTTGCCCAAGAATTGGGAGGTGAAGGGGATGACTATGTATCCGTCGAAATAGACAAATTCATAAGAAAGGCACGCAAAGGGGAGTCCGGTTCATGTCCTACTTCCTGCGCATTCTCTCGCCCTCGGCCCAGCCAATCTCGGCCTTACCCGTGATTCAGCGACTCAAGGCCCAGCAGCTGAGTGGGATCGGTCTGGCCTGCACCGGCGACCAATCCGCCTGGACGAGCCTCTTGATCCGTCATGGGCAGGAGGGTAGCGTCATCGCTGAGGTGGAGCGCCTCCTGGTCCGGCCCGGCAGCCCGGGCGAGCAGGAGCTGAGCCGCCTGATCCGGGTGGCAGAACTGGCCCAGCCGCTCTCGGCCTCCGCCTGGCTCTCCAGCCTCCTCCCATCGGTCCAGACGGTCTGGGGGATCAACCTCTACGCGGGCCTCAATGAGCCGGGCGGCTGGGAGGCCCTGGGCGCCGTCAAGGATGCGATCTGGGGCGCCGTCGGCGGAATCCAGTACGTGACCGATGAGGGCTTCACCAACGAGGAGGGCTACCAGGTGACCTGGGAGTTCCCGCCCGATGCGACCGGCACCTGGTGGATGGCAATGATGAAGGAGGGCGCCTGGAGCCGCTTCGAGGCGGATCGCGGCAACCCTCTGCACAAGGCCCTCTTCGAGTCCGGACGGATTCCGGTCTAGCCAAACGAAAGAAGCCGGGGGCACGTGCCCCCGGCTCTCTTATGCGCGTCGGTTACTGCGCAGCGGCCTCGACCAGCGCCTTGATCTTGGCGGCCACGGCGTCGGGCGAGGAGCCCTCGATCTGGGAGCGGTGGACCATCCCGAAGATCTGGCCATCCTTCATGACGGCGACCGAGGGCGAGGAGGGCGGGTTCGCGCCGAAGTGGGCGCGGGCCTGAGCCGTCGCCTCCTTCTCCTGGCCGGCGAAGACGGTGTACAGGTGATCAGCCTTGGCGCCCCCCTGCAGGGCGAGGGCCGCACCCGGCCGGGCGATGCCGCCGGCGCAACCGCACATGGAGTTGACGAAGACGATCGAGGTGCCCTTGGCAGCGGGCAGGGCGGCATCGACCTCTTCCGGGGTCTTCAGCTCCTGGAAGCCCAGGCGGGTCAGCTCCTCACGCATGCCCTGGATCATCGGCGCCCACATGTTCAGCTCGAACATGATGCTCACTCCTTCAAAGTCGTTCCTTGGCTCTTTTGACGCTCTCCAGCCATGTCGGATACGTGCCGCGGAAGAGCAGGGCGAGTAGCGCTCCCGTGCTCAGGGCGATCCACCAGAGGAGGGCGGGGCGCCCCTGCGCCAGCCCCAGGGCGAAGATCTGACCGCCGGCGAGGCTCCCCAGCCCCTCCCCGAGCCCCCAGGCGAGGGAGGTGCCCGAGTAGTAGCTGCCTAGTTGGCCGGGTGGGGCCAGGCTGGCCGTGATCGTGTCGACGGTCGGCATCACCAGCATCTCCCCGAGCTTGACGACCAGGACGGCGAGTAGGAGTGAAGGGGCGCCCCTGGTCAGACCGACAGCGCCCAGACCCACCCCCAGACAGAGGGCGCCGAGCGCCAACGAGCGCGCCGGTCCTCGCTCATGGATCACCTGACGCGTCACCAGGCTCTGGCAGAGCACGACAAAGAGGGCGGCCACGGTCCAGATCAGGCCGATCCCGCGCCCCAAGTGGAGCACTCGCTCCGCCCAGAGCGGGATGCCCAGCGAGAGCTGGGCGTAGAGCGCCCACAGCAGGACGAGCAAGGCCGTAAAGTCCAGGAAGCGCCGGTCGTGGAGCAGGGCGCCAAGCTGCGGCCTGACGGCGGCTGGTGCCCCCGGGCTCTCAGCGAAGGCGAACCGACCCCAGAGCGCCGTTACCAGATGAAGCGCGCCAGCAGCACCGAAGAGCACGATGATCGGCCCGCGGGCGAGCAGGGCGCCCAGGACTGGCCCCAGCGAGACCCCCAACGATGCGGCCATGCCGCGCCAGGAGAAGAGCACCTCCGCCTCCCCCGGCTCAGCGGTGGAGGCCAGCGCCGCCTTGACGACCGGGCTCAGCAGCCCGTTGCCAAAGCCCGCCACGCCCGCCGCCAGGATGAGGACGGGCAGGGCGCCCGAGAGCCCCAGCCCCGCGATTCCAAGCCCCCGCAGCACGAGGCCAGTCAGCATGGTCAGGCGGCGCCCCATCCGGTCCGCAATCGGTCCGCCCACGGCAGATCCCGCTACAGATAGGAAGGATTGGCTCGAGAGGATCAGCCCGATCGCCCCCGGCGAGAGCCCCTCTCGGGTGCCAAGCAGCAGGGCGAAGAAGGGTAGCAGGGCGTACCAACCCAGATGAACGACGAAGACCGTCCCGACCAGAAAGAGGCGGGACGGGCTCTGCAGGAGCCGATGCAAAGACTCACCCCCTGGGCGATAGGGTGCCCAGGGGGTGAGTTTTCTTTGCCGAGCGACTAGGGGTTGGTGCCCGTGTCGCTGGCGGGGGCCCGGAGGGCGGTCACCTGGATCGAGGTGACGGCGTTGTCCGTGACGGTCAGGGTGACCGCATCGCCAACCTGGACGTCGGCGAAGCTAGCGGCGTGGCCGTTCAGGGCGACGGTGGCCGTCGGGGCGACTGCGAAGAGCGTCATCTGGCCGTTGGTGGTGATCGCCATGGAGCCGACAGAGCCGGTCGGGGCGATCCAGGCGGAAACCTGGCCGCTGACGGTCTCAACCTGCGGCGGGAGGGTCAGGATCTCGACCTTGGTCACCAGGTTATGGACCACCGTCAGCTTCATCGTCGAGCCGACGACCAGGTCAGCCAGGGTGAGGGCGGCATCGCTGCCCTGGCGCTTAAAGGTTGCCCAGGGCGCCACGGCCAGGCTCTGGGTCGCCGCCGGGGTGCCGGTCGTGAAGGTCAACTGGGCCCGGGCGCCGCCCGAGGGCGCCGCAACAACGGTCAGGGTGCCCGTCATCTCCTGGGCGGTCGCCTGCAGCTTGATCGCGGTCACCTTGCCGTCCGTCACCGAGACGGTCGCGGTGTCGCCTACCAGGACGTCAGCCAGCGTGACCGGGTTCTCGCCCAGGGTGACGGTCGCGGTCTTGAGGACCGGGAGGAGCTTCAGCTCAGTTCCGCTCGGATTGATCACGATCGAACCGTCGGCCGTGGCCGTCGGGGCGGCCCAGGTCATCACCTGGCCGGTCACCAGCTGACTGGGCGTCGGGGCGCCCTGCAGCACGAGGATCTTCGAGACCTGGTTACGCTCCACGGTCAGCTTCACCTGCTGACCGACCGCCAGATCCGCAAAGGTGATCGCGGTGGTGCTGCCGTCCTTGCGCAGCTCCGCCCAGTCGAGCACCTCAAAGGTCTGGCTGGCCGCCGGGGTGCCGGACTCGACGGTCAGCTGCGGGCGAGCGGTCGCCGAGCCGGCCGTGACCGCCTTCAAGGTGCCGGTCAGCTCCTGCTTGACGATCTTGATCGAGATCGCGGTGACCGTCCCGTTGGTGACGGTCAGCTTCACTTGGTCGCCGACCCGGACGTCCGCGAGGGCGCCCGCGTTATCGCCCAGCTTGACAGCGGCGTTCGCTGCGACCGGCAGGCTCTTGGCATCACCGGTGGTGGGCTTGAAGCTGATCGACCCGGCGGTCTCGCCGGTCGGGGCCGTCCAGGCCGTGACCGCACCCGCTGCCTCTTGAATCGAGGGCGCCGGGGTGTAGAGCGTCAGCATCAGGATCGAGCGCGTCTCCGACAGCTGCAGGATCACGTGGTCACCAGCCTTGACATCATCAAGGGTGACCTCCTGCCGCTCCTTGTAGATCACCGCCGCATCATCAAACTTGTAGACCACGCCAGCCGGGTAGACCGGGGTCTTGACCTCCAGCGCCGCGATGCCGTCGACGGTCTTGACGCCGACGACCTCGCCCTTGATCTGCTTGCCGTCCGGGCGTACAGCCGGGCCTTCGGACCGGTCGAGCCGGTCGAGCATCGTCGCCCACTCGGCGCGGGTCAGGGGTTTCTCGGGCTTGAAGGTGTTATCCTCCATACCGCGGATGAACCCCTTCTCGATCGCAATGGCAAGATACCCCTTCGCGGCTCCGCTCAGCTTCTGGGTATCCTTGAAGGGGAGGGCGGCGCCAGCCTCTGCTTCGGCCTCGGCGCCCAGCCCAGCCGCCTTGACCAGGAGGACAGCTGCCTCCAGGCGGGTCAGCGGCTTGTTCGGCTGAAGCTTGCCCTTCCCGCCCTCGAGGAAGCCGTGTTGCAGGCCGATCAGCACGGCCTCCATGCCCCACTGCGGGGTCTCCTTCTGATCTTCCTCATCGAGCTGAATCGGATCGTTCGTCTTCTGCAGCCCCAGGAGGCGAATCACCGTGATGGCTGCCTCGAGGCGGGTGACCGGCTTGTTCGACTGGATCTGACCAGCGCCGTCGCCCTTCATGATTCCCATCAGGATCAGGCGGCTGAGGGACTCGTTCCCCCAGAAGTTGTTCTCCCAGTCCTTGTAGTTCGCGGAGAACTTCGATTGACCGTGCGAGGGGCCCTTGCCCTTCCCGTTATCGGCCAGGGCCGTTCCGGCGCTGCCGAGGGTGAGGGCGCCCGTCATCAGGAGCGCAACCAGGCGATTCCGCATCAAGAGAAGCACCTCCAAGTCTGTTTCTACTCAGAAGTACGAGCACCTGTGGCGATTTCTGGGGGCCGACTTGGAAATTCTATACTCGAAAATTGGAAAGGAGTGGTCTCCGCATGTATCGTCGTAGTAGAGGGGGCGGCCCTGCCAGCCCCTGGACCGCCGCTTTGATTGTCGGGGTGATCGCCGTCGGTATTGGGGGCGCTGTGACCTACAACGCCCGCCGGCACAACGTCGTGCCGCCCACGGCCTACAACGCACCGCTCACGCCGTACCAGAACATCGCACCGGACGGAACGAACACGGCCTACCCCGTGACACCGACAACGCCTGGCGTGACCACAACCCCTGGGGCCACGACCATCACTCCGGGCACCACGACGAGGAGACCGACCACCACCACGCCCCAGACCTCACGGCGCCTGCCAGATAACACCCCGGACGTCAACGTCTCCCCGCCGCCTAGCGCGCCGAACCTTGGTGCTGGCGGGGCATCCGGCTCTGCCCGCTCCACCGTCCCGTCCTACCAGACGCCCACGACCGCCCCGACCCAGCCCTCCGCCCAGCCGCCGACGGTAGCCGGCCAGGGCACCATGGAGGAGCAGATGATCCGCCTGGTCAACACGGAGCGGGCCAAGAACGGCCTCCCGGCGCTCCGGATCGACGCTCAGTTGATGAAGGTGGCGCGGGTGAAGAGCCAGGACATGATCAACCGCAACTACTTCAGCCACCAGTCGCCTACCTACGGCTCGCCGTTTGACATGCTTCGCTCCTTCGGTGTCACCTACCGGGCGGCGGGTGAGAACATCGCCCTGAACCAGTCGACTCCGGCTGCGCACACCGCCCTGATGAACTCGACCGGCCATCGGGCGAACATCCTGGGACGGCAGTACACGAAGGTTGGCATTGGAATCGTGAAGGGCTCGCGTGGATATTACTTCACGCAGTTGTTCACGGGATGATAAGGTATGGGGGCGCCCTCGGGCGTCCCCATTACTTTCCACCTCTGCGCAGGAGTGAGTACCCAATGTCCTTATCCCTCCGGCTCATCTACGACCGGGCTCGCCAGCAGTTCCCCCACCAGCGAATCATCGCTCAGGCCCCGGACGGGCTCCACCGGCTAACCTATGCCCAGTGGGCCGATCGGACCGCACAGTTGGCGCACGGGCTGGCCGCCCTCGGCCTGCAGCCCGGCGCTCGCGTCGCCACCCTGGCCTGGAACCATCACCGACACCTCGAGCTCTACTTCGCCGCCGCTCTGATGGGCGCGACCTACCATACCCTCAACCCACGGCTCCCGGCGGCCCAGTTGCGCTACATCTTAGGCCATGCCCGGGATCAGATCCTCCTCGTGGATGCGGACCTTCTCCCCCTGGTCGAACCGCTCCTGCCGGCGTTGCCAGACCTGCGGACCGTCGTGCTGATGGGGGGCGCCCCGCACGATTCGTACCACGACTATGAGCGCCTGATCGCCGACCAGCCCACGACCTACCCGTGGCCAACGCTGGACGAGTCGGCGCCAGCCGGAATCTGCTACACCTCCGGCACCACGGGCGATCCGAAGGGGGTCGCCTTCAGCCACCGGGGACTCTACCTGCATGCGATGATGCTCTGCATGGCCGATCACTTCGCCATCCGGGCGCGGGACGTCCTGATGCCGATCGTCCCGATGTTCCATGTCAACGCCTGGGGCTTTCCCTTCGCCGCCCTGATGGCGGGCGCCGGCCTCGTCCTGCCCGGGAAGTTCACCCCGCAGAGCCTGGCCCAGTTGGCTGAGTCCGAGCGGGTGACGATCGCTCCGGGCGTCCCGACCGTCTGGGCCGCCTTCCTCCCCTTGCTCCAGTCCGGGGCGTACGACCTCGCCGCCCTCAAGCAGATCCCCTGCGGCGGCGCCGCTGTCTCAGCGGCTCTGGCCCAGGCCTACGAGGAGCGCGGGATTCGGATCGCCCACGCCTACGGCCTGACCGAGGGCGGGCCGGTCACCCACATCTGCACCCTGACCGCCGCCGAAGAGGCGCTCCCGGTGGCCGAGCGGGCCGAACGTCTGACCCGCCAGGGGCGCCCGGCGCCCGGGATCGAGCAGCGGTTAGTCGGGCCGACCGGGGCGGATCTGCCCTGGGACGGCGTGAGCCCCGGCGAACTCTGGATCCGCGGCCCCTGGGTGGCCGAGCGCTACCTGGACGATCCCCGGACCGCCGAGTCGTTCGTGGACGGCTGGTACCGGACCGGCGACGTCGCCACGATTGAGCCGGACGGGACGATGCGCATCGTCGACCGGCTAAAGGACCTGGTTAAGTCTGGCGGGGAGTGGATCTCCTCCGTCGCCCTGGAGAACGCCCTGCTGGGGGCGCCCGGCGTCGCCGAGGCCGCCGTGATCGCCACCCCGCATCCGCGGTGGGAGGAGCGTCCGCTCGCCCTCGTCGTGCGGCGCCCTGGTGATCCCACCCCCGACGAGGGCGCCCTGCAAGCCTACCTCCGGGAGCGCTTTCCCTCCTTCTGGGTCCCCGATCAGATCCGCTTCGTCGAGTCGATCCCGAAGGGCCCAACCGGCAAGATCGACAAGCGTCTTCTGCGCACAACCTGGATCTCCGCCTGACCAGTTCTTAGCAACGACCGCTCCCAGACCGGAACCATTTCCATAATTTCTAGTTTGACCATGATACTATTTTCACGTTAACCTGTACCCACCGAAGCCGCTCGACCGACCTTGATCGCTGAGTTTCGCTCCTTCGGGGCGAAAACGGGGGAACCACCGCATCTGGGGCGAGGCGCACTCGACTGGGAGTTCGCCGGGCAACACTCTCGCTGCCCGAGCCCGTCAGCTAACCTCGTAAGCGTTGCGGGAGGAGGTCGAAGCCTCCTCCTCGGTTTGAGCAGTGTTCTTCGACATAGACTCGAGGAGGGTACATCTATGCATAAGAACCGTATTACCAAGGCTACGATCGCTGCCGCCACCCTGCTGGGCGCCCTGACGGCTGTCGCCGCTCCGGCGTCCGCCGCCACCTATGCGGCGCCGGCCGGCTACACCTACCAGCTCACCTCCTACCAGACCTGGTACGGCACCCGGTATCTCTACCGGTTGGTCCCCGTGACGCAGACGGCTCCGGTGAACCCGACCACGACGGCCCCGGCGCCCACGCCGACCACCACCACGACCGCCAGCATGACCGCTGAGGAGCAGCAGATGCTGAATCTGGTCAACGCTGAGCGGGCCAAGAGTGGCCTGGCGCCCCTGAAGGCTGACGCCACGCTGACCAAGATGGCCCGGGTTAAGAGCCAGGACATGATCACCAACCACTACTTCGCCCACCAGTCCCCCACCTACGGTTCGCCGTTCGATATGATGAAGACCTTCGGCGTCACCTACCGGAGCGCCGGTGAGAACATCGCCGGGAACCAGTCCGTGACGGCCGCCTTCCAGGCCTGGATGAACTCGTCCGGTCACCGGGCGAACATCCTGGGTAGCCAGTACAACTACACGGGTATCGGCATCGTCCACGGTGGCCCGTACGGGATCATGTTCACCCAGGAGTTTGTGGGTCGATAAGAGCCGAAGAGCCTGCCGCAACCGCGGCAGGCTCTCTTTGTTACAGCATGGCAGCGACGATCTTGCCCCGTACGTGTCGGCCGGACAACTGGACCAACGCCTCGGGAATCTCTTCCAGCCGAATCACCTTGTGCAGCATGGGATCGATTCGTCCACTGGCGACGAGAGCTCCAAACTCCCGGCCCATCCGAGCCAAGTCTTCCTGCGCAAGTCGGTCACCGGACAGGTGGGCGCCCCCGAGCATCACCCCGTGAACGGATGCCGCCTGCCGGAATGGACGGGCCACCGTAAAGTCCACACTGCCCGCCACACAAGCGATTCCCCCGTTGTAGGCCAGCAGGAGGTCCGCCACCTCGGTAGCGCTCGCACGGCTCACCGTATCGACCGCAGCGTCAACACCCCGCCCATCGGTCAGCGCCCGGACGCGCTCCACCACATCCTCTTTGGTGTAGTCCACCACATGGGTTGCTCCCAGTGAGCGCACATACTCGAGGTTCTGTGTCGAACAGGTGGCGATGACCGAGCAGCCTGTATGGGCGGCAAGTTGGACGGCGAACCCGCCAACGCCCCCTGCGCCACCTGTGACCAGGACGCTCTGCCCCGGCTCAATGTGAAGCTTGCGATAGAGGGCTTGATAGGCGGTGAAGCCGGCACATGGCAGTGCGGCTGCCTGTGCAAAGGAAAGCCCCGCCGGAATCGGCGCTACCACATGCGCAGCGACAACCGCCCACTCCGCAAATCCCCCAGGGCGGGAGAGATCGCCATGATAATAGACGGCGTCACCGGGCTGCCACTCCGTCACGCCCTCACCAAGCTCCACGACCGTGCCTGCTACATCCAGGCCCAGGATGAATGGGTACGCCCACTTGACGTGGCCAGCTTCAGCCATCTTGTAATCTACGGGGTTGAGGCCTGCTGCATGGACCCGGACCAGGACCTCACCAGGTCCGGGGGTTGGCCTCGGCAGATCCGCGATTCGCAAGGTATCCGGAGTCCCAGGCCTATCGAGTACGAGCGCCTTCATCTCCTACATTCCTCTCTTCGTTGAGCAGACCGCCAAACTCTAACACCAGGGTCTCCATTTTGATGGTGTACGAAACGACCACTGATACCGCGTTCGCACTGTTCTAGAATCATCTGTATTAGATAAATTTTCTACTATTATGAGAAGGCATCGAGACCTTCGATGTGGAACTGATTCTGTCACCACATCACATGGGGGTGCCTTCCTTTGACGATGCGCTATCCGCTGACTGTCCGTGCCCTGTTCGAGCGCGCCCGGCTCTACTTCCCGGACCGCGAGATCGTCTCCCGGATGTCCACGGGTATCGTCCGCCACACCTATGCGCAACTCTCCGCCCGCACCGCACAACTGGCCCACGCCCTCGCCGCCCTCGGCGTCAAGCGGGGCGACCGGGTCGCCACCTTCGCCTGGAATCACTACCGCCACCTGGAGGCCTACTTCGCCGCCCCCTGCATGGGCGCCGTCCTGCACACGATCAACATTCGCCTGCCCGCGGAGCATATCATCTATATCGCCAACCATGCGAAGGATAAGGTCCTGCTCGTCGATGAGGACCTCCTCCCCGCCATCCTGCCGATCGCTGACCAGTTCAAGACGATCGAGCGGATCATCGTCATGAGCGATAGCCGGACTGAGCGGCCTGGTCTGCTCGACTACGAGTCCCTCCTGGAGGGCAAGCCGACCACCTACGCCTGGCCAGAGGAGATCGACGAGTGGGAGACGGCCGGCATCTGCTTCACCTCTGCAACCACCGGCAACCCAAAGGGCGTCACGTATACCCACCGGGCGATCTACCTGCACACGATGGGCGCCTGCATGGCAGACACCGTCGGCATCTCCGAACGGGATACGATCATGCCGATCGTCCCCATGTTCCACGTCAACGCCTGGGGCCTCCCCTTTGCCGCCACCTTCATGGGCGCCAAGCAGGTCCTGCCCGGTCCGCGTCCCACCCCGGCCGATCTGATCCAACTGATGGTCGATGAGAAGGTCACCTGCGCCGCCGGCGTGCCCACCGTCTGGATGGGCGTGATGATGGTGCTGGAGAAGGATCCGACGATCCAGTTCCCCGCCCTGCGCAAGATCGCCTGCGGCGGCGCCGCTGTGCCGGAGGCGCTCAGCCTCGCCTACCAGAAGCGGATCGGGCTGCCGATCTTCCATGCCTACGGCATGACAGAGGCCGCCCCCGTCACCCACGTCTGCGCCCTGAAGGCGGAGATGGACGCCTGGGCGCCCGCCGAGCAGCAGAAGGTCCGCAACAAGCAGGGGATCCTCGTCCCGGGCTTGGAGATGAAGATCCTCGACAAGGACGGCCACGAGGTCCCCTGGGACGGCAAGACCTTCGGTGAGATCTGCCTGCGCGGCCCCTGGATCGCCGATGACTACTTCGGCGACCCGCGCGCGCAGGAGACCTTCGTCGGCGGCTGGTACCGGACCGGCGACATCGCCAACATCGACGCCAACGGCTACATCCAGATCGTCGATCGGACGAAGGATGTGATCAAGTCCGGCGGCGAGTGGATCAGCTCGGTCGAACTGGAGAACGCCACCATGGGCATCCCCGGCGTCGCCGAGGCGGCGGTCGTAGCCGCCCCTCACCCCGTCTGGGATGAGCGCCCCGTCGCTTGCGTGGTGCTCAAGCCCGGCGTCACCCTCACCGCAGAGCAGATCCAGGCAGCGCTGCGCGAGAAGTTCCCCGCCTATTGGGTGCCGGATGCCGTGCAGTTCCTGGCGGAGATCCCGAAGGGCGCCACCGGCAAGTTCGACAAGAAGATCCTGCGGGCAGGGGTGAAGGACCTCTTCACCGCCAAGGCCTAAGCAGAACGTCTAGAAGCCCCCGTCTACCCCTGGTAGGCGGGGGCTTCGCTGTGTCCAGCCTTCACCGATAGACGAAACCAGGCCCCCTCCCTTTCCACCGCCTCGAACAACCATAAAATGGAAGTAGAGCCGGCCCCAGAATCGGT
Source organism: Symbiobacteriaceae bacterium (assembly GCA_035298385.1). Classification (GTDB taxonomy): domain Bacteria; phylum Bacillota; class Sulfobacillia; order Symbiobacteriales; family Symbiobacteriaceae; genus DATGYC01. The sequence continues at coordinate 15,236 of DATGYC010000268.1, forward strand.
CGACTCAATCTCTGGACAGGGGTGACCCAGGTGCGCTCTACACGAATGGCCCTGCTTTCGTCTGCGACTGCCCTGCTCCTCATCTCAGGCCTGGCGGCAGCAGCGCCAAAGGGCCCGGGAAGCTCTAGCGCCGACCCCCGGAACATGGTGGGGAGTTCGGCAGTGAAGGGCAAGAAGACCTCCGGCCCCTCGATCCTTGCCGCCTCCAGCCCCGGCGCAGTGATCAGCAACGGTACCGTGTCGCTCGGCCTCTATGGCGAGTCCCACCTGACCTTCAACAACGTTGGCCTCGCCTTCGGTGGGAACGATTCCCTCACCCCTGGTTGCTACTGTGAGGGCTGGGGCGTGGCGGACACGATCTCCGGCGTCACGGGCTACGCCAACGAGTCGACCGACGGCGGCGTCCAGAACATGACGATGGTCAGCTTCGGCAGTACCGCCTCCACGGCCAACTCCGTCGTCCGGATCGGCAGCACCTTCCAGGTGACCCACAACTGGCACCCCTCTGCCACCCCTAACCTATACGAGGCGACTGTTGGGATCACGAACATCTCTGGCGCCCCCGTAGATGCTGTATACCGCCGGGTCATGGACTGGGACATCGCCCCCAGCTATTTCTACGAGTATGTCACCATCCAGGGAACGACCGACGTGATCAAGTCCAACAACAACGGCTTTAACACCGCCAACCCCCTCGTCGACTACGGGAGCCTGGGCGCCACCGGTCAGTTCACCGACTACGGCCCGACGGACCAAGGCGCGATGATCGACTTCCGGATCGGCACCCTGGCCCCTGGCCAGTCCAAGCAGTTCCGGATCTACTACGGTGCGGCTAACACCGAGGCCAACGCCCTGTCCGCCCTGACCACCGTGGGCGCCCAGGTCTACTCCCTCGGACAGCCCAACGGCGGCCAGACCACGGGTGCACCGAACACCTACATCTTCGGCTACGCCCGGAGCTGCCAGCCTGGCCTCGCCTTCGCCTCGCCGCTCTCCACCACCAGCGCCTACACCATGCCCCGTGCGGCCACGATCGACATCCGCTTCACCTACGCCGGTTCCAACAACTGCGCCCTGGATGACTCGGTCACCCTGGTCGTCCGGGATGCCGCCAACGCCCGTACTCGCTACGTTGCGCATGTGCTGCATCGTGACCTGGAGTACGACCCGATGACGATGGAGTACCACGTCCTGTTCTCGCCGGCCACCTACGGCGTCCCGGCCAACACCACCGCTCGCGCCGACGTCTACTTCGGCGGCACCCGGGTTGGCTACGCCCTGATCAACGTCACGCCGTAACCGTAAGAAGGAGGAGAATCCCATGCGCAAGAAGGCGATCCTGCTCCTCGCCGCGATGGCTGTGATGACGGTCGGTATCTCCGCCGGGACCTACGCCCTCTTCACGGCCTCATCGGGACCGGCTCACAACATCTTCGTGGCTGGCACCCTGGAGATCGACTCCTACCGTGACAACGGCGACACGATCCCGGGCCCGATGTTCTACACCACCCCGGCTGAGGGCAGCACCGGCACCATGGATGGCATCTACCCGACCGGCGAGTGGGCGCCCGGCGACGAGCACACCCGGGTCCTGATCGTGGAGAACGTCGGCTCGCTCGACGCATGGCTGGTCTCGGTCGGGGCGGACGCCCACGCCGGCTCCTCCATGTACCTGGCGAACAAGATGGATTACTGGGTCGCCACGGACGCCGCCTTCACCAACGTCCTCGCCTCTGGCAAGCTGGGCAGCCTGATCACCACCGACGTCACCTTCACCAATGAGGTTCCCTCGATGGTCGGCACGCCGACCGAGATCCAGAACCTCTACTTCAAGGTGAAGCTGCCGCTGGATGCAGACAACAGCTACCAGGACCTCGACCTGGTCGTCGACTTCCACATCAACGCCGTCCAGATGGACAACAACCCGAACCCGATCCTCCCGTAACAGGTAGGAGGCCGCCCCGTGGGGCGGCCTCTGCGCGTCCCTCTACCGGTGCAGCCGCTCCCGCAGGGCCTGGGCCAAGCCGATGATCGCTCGGTCCCAGGCCAGGGAATCGGGCGGCTCCAGCCGCAGGGAGCGCCAGTCAGCCCACTGCCGCCCCGCCAGCGCTCGGGCGATCGGGTCGCCTGCAAGCCCCGCTGGGTGGGAGAGTGCGAAGGCATCGACCCAGTAGATCGGCAGGATTCGGTCCGCACCTCCTTTCTCCCCGAATGGGGGCGCCCGGCGCTCCCGGTGAAGGAAGCGCCCGACCTCCCGGCGGCAGGCGGTCGAGCGGAAGAAGGAGGGCGTCAGAATCGGGATTAGGAAGGATGTACCGTCAATCGCTTGCTGAAGGCGGGATTGCCAGGGATCCCCCCACAGCAGATCAGCTTGGTCTTGGAAGATCGGGAAGGGCTGTCCGGTCTGGATCTGCACCTCGCCGCTGAGGCGCTCCCGCAAGAGCGAGAGGCGCCCCCGTTCATGGCGGTCATCAAAGCGGGCGTAGGAAAAGAAGCCAAAGGCTGTAGTCTGTGCCATCTCTTTCACCTCGGAGCGATCTTTGTTCATACCCCCCAAGTCGTCCCGCTCCTACGCCTTCCTCGTGGTTCATATCTAAATAGACTTCTGCCGGTGCTCCTCGGGGTCACACTGCTCGTCACCGAGTAGGCGGTTCTTTTTATCATGTAGCAGGAATTATGATACAAACATGGAAATCTATTACCAGTTTTACATGGAGGTGAATGAAGTTGTGTCTAAACTCAAGCTCGTTACTACCCTCCTGACTCTACTACTGGGCGCCTCGTTCCTCTACCCGTCCGCTGCGGCCACCTCCCCCTGGGCGCTCTATCAAGCCGCCCAAGCCGCGGAGCAGTCCGGCGACTGGACCCGCGCAGCCACTCTCTATCAGGAGGCCGCCGTCGCCCAGGTCGCGTCCAGTCCGGTGAACGCCGCCCTGATGTACGGCCACGCAGGCCGGATGTTCGCCAAGTCTGAGCGCTACGACGACGCCGGGGCGGCCTGGCAGCAGGAGGCCCAGTTCTGGCGGCAGACCAACTCCCTCCAGGAATCGATTGCAGCGGAGCGCAAGGCCAACTGGGTCCGCAGTGAGGTCCGGCTCTTCGTCACCTCCCCCGCCGAGGCGATCGCCGATCGGTACTACACAGCGGCCAAGTTCGAGCCCAAGACGGGCGCCCTCCTCGGCGTCTACGCGGAGATGGACCCCCTCGTGCACGACCCCCAGGACGCGGATCCGCTCTTCACCTTGGACTTCGAGATCGCAACTGGGCGCCAGCACCCCATCTTCTTGCTCTACGCCAACTGGGGCGACCCCTTCCCCAGCGGCCTCGCCCAGCGGATCAAGGCGGTCGGGGGCGCCCTGCAGTGGGCGCTACAACCGAGCAAGGGACTAGTCGCCGTCCAGGACGACGCCTACCTGCGCGAGATCGCTCTGGCGGCCAAGGCGGCCGAGATCCCCGTCTTCCTCCGGTTCGGCGGCGAGATGAACGGCGATTGGGTGCCTTGGCACGGCGACCCGACCCTGTACAAGGCCAAGTTCCGCCTGGTCGCCAACCGGTTCCGAGCCGAGGCACCGAACGTGGCGATGGTCTGGGCGCCCGGCTACTTCCCGCTCTACACCATGGCCGACTACTACCCCGGCGATGATCTGGTCGACTGGGTGGGGATCTCCGCCTACGGCGTCTTCGACCCCAGCCTCGACCCCGTCGCCCTCCCGGGTAAGGGGGAGGACAGCCGGAACATCAGCGAGACGTTCGGCGAGGTCTACCGGCTCTACGCCGACCGAAAGCCGATCATGCTCGCCGAGGGCGCCATCGGCTACTTCAACTACGCGACCAACCAGGCTAACACCACCTGGGCCATGGTCAACATCCAGCGCTTCTATGCGGCCATGCCCCGGCTCTACCCGCGGGTCAAGGCGCTGACCTGGTTCGACGTCGATCTGGGCACCACGCCCTCCCATGACGAGGGGATCATGGTCCAGAACTACCGGCTGACGGGCAACCCCGAGATCCTGCAGACCTATCGCCGGGCCACCGCCGATCCCTACTACCTATCAGCGCTCGATGAGCAGGCCGAGCACGTCTTCCTGGAACTGACGGAGTTCGGGGCGCCCCCCTATCCGGTTGAGCTCAGCAGCTACGTCAAGGCGTACGATCCCTACCTCGCCCGGGTCCAGTACGCCATCGGGGATCGGATCATCGGCAGTTCCACCGCCGGCGATCCCTGGAAGGTCACCGCCGACTTCAGCCCCTACGCCGGGCAGGCTGTAACGGTGACGGTACGCGCGTACGACCGCGCAGGCAAGCTCGCCGTGCAGCGTCAGATCCCGGTCCGGGTCGGCTCGGCCCAGGTACGCCTAGACGGGCAACGGATCGCCTTTGACTACCAACCCCGCATCGTCGGCGGCGCCATGCTAGTCCCCATCCGGGCGATCGCCACCGCCACGGGCGCCAGCATCTCCGTCCAGTCAGGCCGGGTGATCGTTGAGCGGGATGGACACCGCATCTCCCTGCAGCCCGGTTCACCCGTGGCTCACGTGGATGGCCAGGCCGTCACGCTGAACGCGGCGCCTGTTGTTGAGAACGGCCGGACCCTGGTGCCACTGCGGATGCTGGAGTCACTGGGTCTGACCGTGACCTGGGATCAGGCGACCCGGACGGCACAGCTCAAATAAAGGAGAGGCGGCTACGTCAGTGCGTAGCCGCCTCCTTGTTAGTGCTACTGGATGAGCAACTTGGTCAGGTCCGGCTTCTCCTTGATGGCGCCCTGCGCCACCAGCCAGTCCGCCGCCGTCTCCCACCGTTCGCGGCTCATCGCCGAACCGGCGCCCTTCAGGTAGGGCAGAACGAGCGGTACGGTCGCCGCCACGTACTCCTGCTTCAGGGTCGGGGCGGCCGCCATCAGAGCGGTCGTCGCCTTCTGCGGGTTCGCCTCGGTCCAGGTGACCGCCTTGGCGATCGCCCGCAGGAAGGCGGCCTGCTCGGGGGCGCCCAGCCCCTTCGTCACCCAGACCAACTCGTAGAAGTCCGGGGCGCCGTACTCATTCAGGCGATAGGCCTTGGTCTTGATCCCTTCCTTGGACAGCAGGTAGCCCTCATGGTACTCATAGACGCCGGCGATCGCATCGACCTGCTTGGTGGCGAGTGCTTGGACGGCCGCCTCGCCGACGTTCATCAGCTCGATCTTCGACCAGTCGCCGCCCGCCTTCTCGACCATCTGCTTGATGGCGGCCGCGGTCGTGGAGGGCTTCCCCTTGGGCATTGGATCCGAGGTAAAGCCGATCTTCTTGCCGGCCAGACCCTTTAGATCAGCCACACCGGCTCGATCATCGACCAGAAGGACGTTGAGCGGGTGCTGGACATAGGCGCCGAAGACCTTCAGGTCATAGCCCTTGGCGGGCGCCTTCAGGACGGAGGACTGGTAGTAGAGGCCGATCTGGTCGACGCCCGTATCGACCAGCTTCAGGACGTCATCCTTATCCGAGGCCGGCTGGATCTGCACGTCCAGGCCCTCTGCCTTGAAGAAGCCCTCACTCTGGGCGGCGAAGATCGGGGTGTGGATGGCGTTGGCCGACCAGTCGAGCCGCAGGGAGACCTTGGTCAGCGCCTTCGCAGCGGGCGCCGGGGCGGGATCCTTCGTCGTCGTACCGCCGCAGGCGGTCAGGGCCAGGGACAGGGCGACACAGAGTCCCAGTAGAGACTTCTTCAAAAACCATCTCTCCCTTATACGTACTAGCGGTGAGTCTGCGGTCTCTGCCAGGCCAGCAGAAACCTCTCGATTAGGCCCAGGAGCAGGTACAGGGTGATCCCCAATAGTGACGTAAGGCCTACAGCAGCAAAGGTCTCGGCCGTCTCGAGCTGGGAGGCCATCGACTTGGCCCAGAAGCCCAATCCATCCTTGCCCACGATCCACTCGCCCACGACTGCGCCGGTCAGGGCGCTGACCATGCCGACCCGCATGCCCGAGAGCAGGGCTGGCACGGCGCCCGGTAGCTCCAGCTTCCAGAAGCGCTGCCAGCGGCTGGCGCCGGCTGCGGCGAAGAGCAGGGCGGCGTCCGGATCAGGGCGCCGCAGCCCATCGTAGAGGGCGACCAGGATCGGGAAGAAGGCGTTGAGCACCGCCGCCACGACCTTCGTCGTGAAGGAGAAGCCGACCCAGATCAGGAGCAGGGGCGCCGTGATGGCGGTCGGCAGGGTCTGCGACACGACGGTCAGCGGCTGGAGGATGCGGGCGACGGGGGGCGCCCAGTGCATCGCCAGGGCGAGCAGTCCGGCCAGCCCGAGGGCGGCACCGAAGCCGGTGACGGTGGTCTGGAGCGTGGCCAAGAGATGTTGGGCTAGGTACCGCCGGCTCTCCCAGCCCGTCTGCCAGATCGCACTCGGTGCGGGGAGCAGGTAGGGCTTGATCTGGAGCCACCGAACCGCCCCCTCCCAGAGGAGTAGGATCAGCACCACGGCGATCAAGATCTCTGTCGCCTGACGCAGGCGTGGCGGGCGCCGACTGGGCTTGGGGGCGCCCAGACTCGATTGGGTCACGATCGCCACGCCCCTTCCGGCTGCAGCAGATCGGCCAGGAGTTCGGCCTTTAGGCGCCCAAACGCAGGATCGGCGAGCGTTGCCCGCCCGCGCGGTCGCGCAAGCGGCACCGACTGCAGGCGGTACCGCCCCGTACCCCGGGCGCCCATCAGGAGCACCCGGTCTGCCAAGAGGAGCGCCTCCTCCACGTCATGGGTGATGAAGAGGACGGTCTGGCGCTCCTGCTCCCAGAGTTGCACGAGCCACTCCTGGAGCTGCAGGCGAGTCAGGGCGTCCAGGGCGCCGAACGGCTCATCCAGCAGCAGGACCGACTGCCCGGTTAGGATTGTGCGTAGGAAGGCGACGCGCTGGCGCATCCCGCCCGAGAGGGCGCCCGGATAGGCGTCGCCCCAGCCCTCCAGCCCCAACCGCTCCAGCGACTGATCCACCCGCCAGAGCGCTTCACGCCGTGGGACTCCCTGTAGTTCCAGTAGGAGAGCCCCGTTCTCCCGCACGGTCCGCCAGGGCAGGAGGGCGTCCCGCTGGGGCATCAGGGCCACATGACCCGGGCCCTCCACCGCCCTTCCCCCCACCCGAATCCGCCCGGCTTGCGGGTCCACCAGTCCAGCTAGGAGTTGCAGTAGGGTCGACTTCCCGCATCCACTCGGGCCGACGACGGCGAGGAACTCACCCGGTTCAACCGTCAGGGTCAAATCCGCCAGAATGGGCTCGGCGCCCCAGCGGAACGAGACGTTCGCAAACTGAATCGCGGCCACTGAGATCCTCCTTTGCCCACTAAAAAAACCGCTCGAATGAGCGGTTTTTCTTCAGTCATGGCAAGTAAGCGCAGACCCATATGGTCTTCGCTGCCACTTCCCTCCGCTGGTATGACCCAGATCAGGTTGTTGGGGTTGAGATCACTCTCTCTCAGCCGCTCGGCACCCCCAGTGGACTTCCTATGCAGTTCGGACTCCTCACCCATCGTAGAGGAGTGGATCTCGTCTGTCAAGCGTGTGCTACTCGCCGCGCCGCTCGCGCAAGACGCGCAAGAGCGCTTCCTCGCGGGCGCGCGGAATCCCTTCCCAGAACTGCACGTCAACGCCCTCCGGCAGGTAGCGCTGTGCCACCCAGCCCGGTCCGAAGTCGTGCGGATACTGATAACCCTCGCCGTAGCCCAGCCGTTTCCCCGAACCGAAGCTCGAGTCCTTCAGATGGAGCGGTACCGGCGGGGACTTCTCCTTGCTGACATAGTCCATCGCCTTATTGATCGCCATATAGGCCGAGTTTGACTTCGGCGCCGCGGCCAGGTAGACCGTCGCCTCAGCGAGCGGGATTCGCCCCTCCGGCATCCCGATGAAGGCGACGGCATCCGCTGCCGCCTGGGCGATCACCAAGGCCTGCGGATCGGCCAGCCCGATATCCTCCGCCGCCGAGATGACCAGACGCCGAGCGATGAAGCGCGGGTCCTCCCCGGCGTAGATCATCCGGGCCAGCCAGTAGACCGCCGCATCCGGGTCCGAGCCCCGGATCGACTTGATCAACGCCGAGGCGATGTGGTAGTGCTCGTCCCCATCGTGATCGTAGACGATCGCCTTCTTGCTGAGCGCCTCCTCGGCCGCCTCCAGCGCGATCACCCGGTTGCCGGACTCGTCCGGAACGGTCGCCATCGCCGCCAGTTCCAGGGCGTTCAGGGCGGTGCGGGCGTCGCCGCCGGCCATCCGGACGAGGTGCTGCAACGCCTCCGGGGTGATCGTGGCGTGCAGGTTGCCCAAGCCCCGCCCCGGCAGAACGAGCGCCCGCTTCAGGAGTTGCTGGACGTCGGCGTCGGTCAGGGACTGCAACTCGTAGATGCGGGTTCGGCTGACCAGCGGGGCGTTGACCGCGACGAGCGGGTTCTGCGTCGTCGCCCCAATCAGGGTGATCAGCCCCTCCTCCACGTGCGGCAGGAGGGCGTCCTGCTGATCCTTGCGCCAGCGGTGAATCTCATCGACGAAGACGACCGTCCGCTGGCCCCAGGCGCCCATCCGGTTACGGGACTCATCGACGATCTTTCGGATGTCCGGGACGCCTGATGTGACAGCGTTTAGCTGCTCAAAGTGGGCGTTCGCCTTGCCAGCCATCAGGCGGGCCAGGGTCGTCTTACCGGTCCCCGGCGGTCCGAAGAGGATGCAGGAGGGGACCTGCCCCGCCTCGACCGCCCGGCGCAGGAAGCGACCGGGACCGATCAGGTGCTGCTGGCCCACGTACTCATCCAGGGTCTCGGGTCGCATCCGAGCCGCCAGGGGCGCCCCCGTCTTGAGCACCTCCTGGGCGCCCAGCGAGAAGAAGTCCACAGTTGGGCCCCTCCTTTTTATAACCGCGGATTTCGCGGATTACGCGGATTAAAACCAAGGAATGGGATGGGGTTCGTTTCGATTCGGAGAGTCCCAAATTCATCATTTGTTTCTGTCCCAAATCCGCGTAATCTGCGTAATCCGCGGTTAATTCCATGCTCCCAACTCCTACACCCGCCAGCTCTCCTTCGACTCTGGCACGGGGCGCCCGTGGTACTTGCCCAGGTACTGGTAGAGATCGCACTCGATCCGGCCGTTGAAGAGCTTCCGCTTCTTATCCGCCCGCCGGCCGTAGAACTTCTCGAACTCCTTGTGGGCCGTGATCACGAAGACCGACCAGTCGTCCAGCCCCTTCGCCTTCCGGCCCAGGGTCCGGTAGAGCTCCTCCGCCTCCTCCTTCTCGCCCAACCGCTCGCCGTACGGCGGGTTGGTGATCAGGTAGCCGTAGGAGCGCAGCGCCGTCAGATCGGCCACGTCCCGCTGCAGGATCTTGACCGACTTCGAGAGCCCCGCTGCCCGCAGGTGATGGCGGGCCAGTTCCAGGACCGCCGGGTCGACGTCCGAACCGGTGATCTCCAGCGGGGCGTCCTCATTCACCGCGTCAAAGGCCTCATCCCGGGCCTCCGTCCAGAGCCGCTCCGACATGAGACCCCAGTTCTCGCTATCGAACGAGCGATGGAGCCCCGGCGCCATGTTGTGCGCAATCAGCGCCGCCTCGATCGGGATCGTCCCCGAGCCGCAGAACGGATCGAGCAGGGGCCGCTCCGGGTGCCAGCGCGCCAGGAGGAGCATCGCTGCTGCCAGGGTCTCCTTGATCGGCGCCTCGGCGGCCAGCTTCCGGTAGCCCCGCTTGTGCAGCGACGGCCCGGTCGTGTCCAAGGTGATCAGGGCGACGTCCTTCAGCAGGGCGACCTCGATCCGGTACTTGGCGCCCGTCTTCGGGAACCAGGAGATCGGGTAGGTCTTCTTCAGCTTCTCAACGACGGCCTTCTCCACGATCTTCTGGCAGGCCGGCACCGAGGAGAGCTGCGACAGATGCGAGCGCCCCTCGATCACGAAGTTGCCGTCCTGCGGGATCCAGTCGGCCCACGGGCAGGCGAAGACGCCCTGGAAGAGCTCCTCAAAGGTCCGGGCCTCAAACTTCGCCATCTGGATCAGGACCCGGTCCGCCGTCCGCAACCAGAGGTTCGTGCGGGCGATCGCCGCTAGGTCGCCCTGGAAGACGACCCGGCCATTCTCACCCTGTTGATCCGTGTAGCCCAGATCCTTCAACTCCCGGGCGACCAGCGCCTCGAGCCCCATCGGGGCCGCGGCGATTAACGTCAGCTGCTCCATACTCCCTCTTTCTGGCCGACCCTCAAGGGTGGCCCCCGTTCTCGCCCAAAGGCAGGTCTTGGTACCGCGACCAGCGGTGCTCGCCCTGGCCCCAGCGGTAGACCTGCAGGCTATCGACTGTGAAACTAGCGGTGGCGAATGGCTCTTGCTTGGCCTCCGCCTCCATCGCGGCGATCCGTTCATCTGTGATGCCGAAGCGCCCAGCGGCCAGGGTGATGTGGCCGTGGAACCCCTGCCGCCGCCCCTCGTCGGGCAGGATGCCGGCCAGCGCCTTGGTCACCGTCGCATGCAACCGCTCCAGCCCTTCGCCCACCGGCTGCAGGAAGAGGACGCGGGAGCGGGCGAAGCGGCCTGTCCCCTGTAGCTGGACCGGGAAGGGCGCCACCTGCCTGGCCGCCCCGGCGGCGACATCAAGCCAGGGTTCTGGGCGCCCGTCCCACAGAAAGGGCGGCTGGATGGTGATGTGTGGCTCCACCTTGTGGTGGGGATGGCCCCAGCGGCCGCGGAACGCCTCTATCTCAGCCAGAAGGGGCGCCGGGGGCGCCACCGCCAGGAAGAAACGGATCATGCGGTTCCCTCACTTTCCCACTCAAACCTACATTATACCAGAAGGATCGCCCTTCCGCCCGTGGGCGCTACGATTCCTCCTGCTCGCAGGGTTCCACCACCCGGCCTGTCTCACACAATGAAGCGAGGCAGAGCCAAACAGCTCTGCCTCGCTCGTACCTGCTACGTTGCGCTTTAGCCGTAGACGACGCCGCTGGCGCCCTGATCCGGACCCGCCTTCAGGACGGCACCGATCCGCTCCAGGGTGACCGGGATCATCGCCGCCGTCACGTCCAGATGGGTTACCAGGCGGACCGACTTCGGCCCCGTGGCGTTGGCCAGCAGACCGGCCCGCCCGAGGGCGCCCACGAACTCGCCCGCATTCCAGTTCCCCTCGACCAAGTCAAAGTAGACCATGTTCGTCTCGACCGAGGCAGCGTCAACGCTAACCCCCGGTAGGGCCGCGAGGCCTTCAGCCAGGGCCCGGGCGTTCGCATGGTCCTCCGCCAGCCGCTCGATGTTGTGCTCCAGGGCGTAGAGGCCGGCAGCCGCCAGCAGGCCCGCCTGCCGCAGGCCGCCACCGAGCAGCTTCCGGTTCCGGCGCGCCTCCTGGATGAAGCGCTTCGAACCGGCGAGCATCGAGCCGACGGGGGCGCCCAGCCCCTTGGAGAGGCAGAACATGACGGAGTCGACCGGCGCCACCAACTCGGCCACGGGGCGCCCCATCGCCACGGCGGCGTTGAAGAGCCGGGCGCCGTCCATGTGGACGGAGGCGCCCGCCGCGTGCGCCACCGCAGCGATCGCCTCGATCCGCTCCTGCGGCACTACAGCGCCACCCGCTCGGTTGTGGGTCTGCTCCACACAGACCAGAGAGGTGCGCGGGAAGTGGACGTTCTCGCTGCGAATCGCCGCCTGGACGTCGGCCGGGTCCATCATCCCTCTCTGACCCGGGATCGTCCGAACCTGGCAGCCGGAGAGGGCCGCAATTCCGCCCACCTCGTAGTAGAAGACGTGGGATTCGGCCTCCGCGATCACCTCTTCACCCCGGCGGGTGTGGGTCAGAATCGCGATCTGGTTGCCCTGGGTGCCGCTCGGGACGAAGAGGGCGGCCTCCTTGCCGAGGAGGGCGGCGGTGCGCTCCTCCAGCTCGTTGATGGTCGGGTCCTCCCCGTAGACGTCGTCGCCGACGGGCGCCCGGAAGATCGCCTCACGCATGGCTTGGCTGGGGCGGGTGACGGTATCGCTGCGCAGATCGATCAACATCGTAGTGCTGCCTCCAGAAGCGAAGGCGGCCCCACTTGGAGGCCGCCCGCTTGTGTATTACTTAGCCGAGGACACCGTTCAGGCGGGCCTGCAGGTCCTTCTTCGGCATGTAGCCAACGATCCGCTCAACCGGCTGGCCGTTCTTGAAGACGAGAAGGGTCGGGATCGACATAACGCCGAACTGGGCGGCAACCGCCTGGTTCTCGTCAACGTTCACCTTGCCGACCTTCACCTTGCCGTCATACTCCTCCGCCAGTTCCTCCACGATCGGGGCGATCATGCGGCAGGGGCCGCACCACGGGGCCCAGAAATCGACCAGGACCGGGGCGCCTGCGCCTACCTCCGACCCAAAATTAGCATTCGTGAGAGTCAGAACCTTGTCGCTCGCCATGGGTATCTCCTCCTTGCGTTCACGCTCATTGCCTATTCTACCCACTGGACTACCGATGGTCCAGTTTTCATACGGGTAGGGGTATCATTAGGACGGCTGCGGAATGGCACTCGATACGGGGGTTTCCACTTACCACGTGCCTCGAAACAATGGGCCAATGGTCCCATTGACAGCCCCGATGATGACCAATGTTGTTCTGGACAGTACGGAATTCTTCCTCTATAATAAGTTTAGCCTGACAATGTTCTAAGTATGTCCATTGGTATGGGGACGTGCATGAAATGAAGAGACGACTTCTGGGCGTAGGCACAACCCTCGCCCTCTTGCTGATCGCTCTATTCTTCGTACCCACCGTGCTTGGTTGGCGTACCGCCACAGTCGATTCCTCCACGGCAGGAACCTTCTATCCGCAGACCGTGCTTGCCTCTACATCATCCCCGGCCCCGTTGCTCTCGTGTGA
>DATGYC010000269.1:0-23382 GCA_035298385.1 Symbiobacteriaceae bacterium
ACGAGGAGGAGCGCCTCGGGCAGGGCGCCCAGGCCCACCCGGTGCCGGACCTCGATCAGTTCAGCGGCGGACTTGTCCATCAGCTCCAGGGTGGCCGGAACCACGCCAGCGGCCACGACGGCCCGAATCCACTCCGCCGCCCCATCGAGCGAGTCAAACGCCGCCATGAAGGTCTCGGCCGCCTCGGGCTTCGGGACCAGCCGCAGGGTCGCTTCGGTGACGATCCCCAGCATCCCCTCCGAGCCGACCAAGAGCCCGGTCAGGTCGAAGCCAGCCCGGTTCTTCACGGTGGGGCCACCGGTCCGGACGATCTCACCCGTCGGCAGGACCGCCGTCAGGCCCAGGACGTAGGAACGGGTGACGCCATACTTAAAGCAGCGCGGCCCGCCGGCGTTCTCGGCGATGTTGCCGCCGATCTGGCAGGTCTCCTTCGAGTTCGGATCGGGCGGGTAGAAGAGACCGACGGCCTCCACCGCTGCCTGCAGCTCCCCGGTGATCACGCCAGCCTCGACCCGGCAGAGCAGGTTCGCCTGATCGATCGCGAGGATCCGGTTGAGGCGCTCCATCGAGAGGACGATGCCGCCCTGAATCGGGATCGCACCGCCGGAGAGGCCGGTCCCGCCGCCGCGGACGGTCACCGGAATCCGATGCTCGTTAGCGAGGCGAACAACAGCTGCGACCTCTTCGGTCGTGCCGGGGGTGACGAGGGCCCAGGCCGTGCCGCCAGGACGCTCGGTGGCATCGGTCTGATAGGGCGCAAGTAGGGTTGAGTCCGTGGTGAGATGGGTCGTCCCGACGACTGATTCCAAAGCAGCAACGATCGTTTGGTTCATGCGGCCTCGCCTCCATCTTTGCCAAAGCCCCTCACCAAAGGCCGGTGAGGGGCTGCGTCTTGTACGGAAACCGTCGAACTGGGACCGTTGGACCACCTACACCCCGACTAGACAGTCGACGTGCCCCGCTGGCGGGCCACCTGCAGCCCTACCATCAGGAGGGCGAGCGCCATCGGTTCGACCCCCATCAGGAAGGGGTCGACGCTCTCCAGCAGGCCCGCCAGGATCGGCCCGAGGATGCCGCCGAGCGAGAACATCCCATAGAAGAGGCCGTAGGCCCGACCGAGGACCGGCTCGGGCGAGACGTCGGCCACCATCGCCCCGCAGACCGGGAAGATGATGGCGAAGCCGAGGCCATAGAGCGCCATGCCGACGTAGATCAGCCCGGCTGATGGGGCGAAGGCGAGGCTCAGGAGGCCAATGAGGGCCAGGCTGATGCCGAGCCCCGCCAGCCGCAAGCGAGGCGCCCGGTCAAGCCGACGGGCGATCGGCGTCGCGAAGATCAGGAGCGTCGCTACGGCGAAGGCGGAGAAGAAGGCGCCGGTCATCCAGCCGGGCAGGCCCAGGAGGGCGCCCTTGCGGGTGAGGGCGAGCCCCATGATCCCCTGGCCAAAGATCAGGGCGAAGGCGGCCAGACAGGGAACGAGGAGGCCGGCCCAGTTGAGGCGCTCTGCCGACTCGGGCACCGCTGTGGCGAACTCCGCTGCCGATCCCACGGCCACTGGCAATGCGGCCGAGAGTGCCAGCTCCCGCTTCAGCACCACGTACCCAGCCAGCCCTGGCAGGCCGATCGCCACCGCCAGGACGAGCCCCAGCGTGCCGACGGTCCCGTGCTCGAGCACCCGCAGGGCGACCGGCGAGGCGAAGGTCGAGGCGAGGGCGATCGAGACGCCCGAGCGAGCGAGTCGTTCCGCTCGCCGCCGCGGATCCCCCGCCTGCCGCTCTCCGAGGAGGGCGTAGACGGCCGGGTTGAGCGTCGCTGAGGCCGCCCCGTAGAGGAGCAGCAGGGCGAAGATCCCGCCGACGGAGGCTGGAAGCCCCAGGAGCGCCACGGAGAGGACCGCTGCTGTCAGGCCGATGCGGAGCATCCAACGGGCGCCCAGCCTGTCGACCAGCAGGCCGCCGATCGGATTGCCCAGGACGGAGCCGAGCCCGTTCGCTGCCGTCAGGAGCCCAGCTACGGCCTCGGAGGCGCCCAGGTGACGGGCGGCAACGCCGACGCCGGGCAGGAGGGCGAGTTGTGCAAAGTAGGTACCCCAGATCAGAAGCGAGCCCCCGAGAGTCCGACGGTTCATCCAGATTCTCCTCACTGGCAGGTGCTGGTGTTACCTGCAAGTATACAGGAACGCTGATTCGGGTGATAGAGCGTGCTTCCGCGTACGGAGACCCGCTGGATCTGCCGAACAAAGAACCCCCGCTGCCACGGATAGGCAGAGCGGGGGTTCTGTCGATAGAGATCAGGCTAACTGGCTGAAGAGCAGGTAGGAGTTGAGGGCCAGGATCAACCCGGTCACCACCCAGGCGACGATCTTCGTCACCGGTCGATTTACCAGGGCGCCCATCAAGCGCTTCTGCCCCGTAAACCAGACCAGCGGGACTACGGCGAAGGGGAGCCCCAGCGAGAGGATCACCTGGGAGATCACGAGCGTCCGGGTCGGGTCCAGCCCGATCAGGATCACCACAAAGGCCGGCGCCAGCGTCACCAAGCGGCGCACCCAGATCGGGATCTCCACGTGCAGGAAGCCCTGCATGATCACCTGACCGGCGATCGTCCCGACCACCGTCGAGGAGAGGCCGGAGGCGAGCAGCGAGAGGGCAAAGACCGTCTGCGAGGCCTTTCCTAGCAAGGGCGCCAGCGTCAGGTGCGCCACCTCGATCGAGCCGATCCCGGTATGACCGTGCGCCCAGAAGGTGGCAGCGGCCATCACCAGCATGGCGGCGTTGACGAAGCCCGCCAGCACCATCGCCACGGTGGCGTCGATCTGGGTGAAGCGGAAGAGCTTGCGCTTCGCCTCGTCGGTATCGGCCGCAATCCGGTGCTGGACGAGGCTGGAGTGCAGGTAGATGGCGTGGGGCATCACCGTGGCGCCCAGAATACCGGTCGCCAGAAGGATGGCCTCCGAGTCCGGGAAGGCCGGCACCAACGCCCCGTGCACGGTGGCGCCCCAGTCCAGACCGCCCATCCCTAGCTCAAAGACGTAGCAGAGGGCGACGGTACCGAGCATGACGGCGATGACGGCCTCCAGGTGACGGAAGCCCCGCCTCTCCAGCATCAGGATTAGGAAGGTCGCAATCGTGGCCAGGATGGCGCCCCAGAGGAGGGGCATGCCGAAGAGCAGGTTGAAGCCGAGGGCGGCGCCGAGGAACTCGGCGAGGTCGGTCGCCATGGCGACGCCCTCCATCAGGACCCACATGACCCAGACGAGGGGCCGGGGCAGGTTGTCCCGGCAGATCTCCGCCAAGTTGCGCCCGGTGGCGATGCCTAGCTTGGCCGAGAGGATCTGAATCAACATACCCATTAGGTTCGCCGCCACGATCACCCAGAGGAGCGTGTAGCCGTAGGCGGAGCCCGCGGCGATGTTGGTGGCGAAGTTACCGGGATCTACGTAGGCGATGGCTGCCACGAAGGCCGGGCCGAGGAAGGGGAGCAGCCGCTTTAGGCGTCCGCCCTTGCCGCCCGCGGGGGCGCCCTGCAAGATCGCCGCCGCCTTGTAGCGAATCGCCTCATCGCGCTGCTGATCGATTGGTGCCATGATGGTTCACCTCTTTGTCAGAGAGTTGGTCGAGGGAAACTTTCTATCACCACTCTATGTCGATACGCTTTGGCTGTCAACAAGAATTTTTCCCTAGACCAACTCGACGAAATGAAGAGGGGCAGTAGCCACCGCTACTGCCCTTATCTATGCCCTAGAACGGGATTCGGAGCATCAGGAAGACCAAGGCGCCGCTGAAGGCGACGAAGAGCCAAGCGGGTGTGACGAACTTGACCAGCTTCCGGTGCGCCGCGTGGCGACCCTTCAACCCCAGATAGATCGCCCGTAGGATGAAGGGAATCTGCAGCGTCGCCACAAGCAGATGCGGGAAGAGGATCAGGTAGTAGACGTTGCGCCAGAGATCCGGCCCTTCGAACTTGGTATCCCCGGCGATGGCGTGCCGGGTCAGGTAGAGGACGAAGAAGAGCGCCTGCATCGCCGTCGCCGTCAACATCCGCTTCTGGTGAGTCTCGCGGTCGCCCCGCTTGATCGCACGCACCCCGGCGATGATCACCAGGCCGGAGGTGAAGTTGATGCAGGTGTTCAGGAGCGCCATCCAATCAACCCAGGTCCACTGGCTCATCAGCTGAACTCCTTAGCCCACGATGTCGAACGCCATCACAGCGAAGATCAGGGCGAGATAGTAGAGGGACCACTTAAAGGACTTCTTCGCCCACTTCTGCTCGGGCATCTTCTCCCGGAAGAGGGCGATGCAGGAGTAGAGATAGACCAGGCCGATCACGGTCGAGAGCCCGAGGTACCAGTAGCCGACCCGTCCGGTCAGCCACAGGAGCGCCGTGGTCGGGATCAGCAGGACGGCGTAGAGCAGGATCTGCCGCTTGGTGACGGCCTCACCGTGAATCACGGGGAGCATGGGGACCTGCGCCCGGGTGTAATCCTCGTTCCGGTAGAGGGCGAGGGCCCAGAAGTGCGGCGGGGTCCACATGAAGATGATCAGGAACATGATCCAAGCAGCCGGTGAGAGCGTACCGGTCACGGCCGCCCAGCCGACGAGCGGCGGCACGGCGCCCGCAACTCCACCGATCACAATGTTCTGCGTCGTAGAACGCTTCAGCCACATCGTATAGATGAACACATAGAACAGGTAGCCCGCCTGCGCCAGCACAGCGGTCAGCAGATTGGCCGCAACCCACAGGAGCAGGAACGAGATGATACCAAGGCTGATGCCGAAGACGAGGACGGTCTGCCGCGAGAGTCGACCGCTCGGGATCGGGCGCTTGATCGTCCGCTTCATCACCGAGTCGATATCGCTGTCAAACCACATGTTGACGGCGTTGGCGCCGCCACACGAGAGGTAAAGGCCTAGCATCGTCCAGAAGGTCAGCTTTAGGTCAGGCAGGCTGCCATTCGCTACCCACATGCCGAAGTAGCCCGTAATCAGCAGCAAGAGGATCACACGGGGCTTGGTACACTCAATAAACGTACCCAGGGTCGCGCGGAGACTGGTAGCGGTGGTAGCCTGAACCACGTTCTCTCTCCCCCCGTAACGACAAGAAGACCAGTCTACTTACTAAGTTAAGTGAACACCCTAGTCGCCCTTGCCGTCCACTCAGGTCTTCACCCGATTTATAGGGTGATTCATCTACTCCCATCGGTTCGGGAGAGGATAAGCACCTCTTCGTTCCGTATGTTAAGTGATGCTCAAACGGACTGTCGATACGGGTTTGCCTGGATATTGGAGGGATTCATGGTGAAACAGGCCCGGCCCATTCCCTTGATCCTCAAGATTGGTATTGTTCTGGCGCTCCTGCTCATGGGGGGTGCGGCAGGTGGGATCTGGTACCTGGGGCGCCCGGCGCCCTTGCCAGACCTCGGCACCGCCCCCACCTATCAGTTGACCAACCAGGACGGCCAGACCGTCAAGTCGACTGACCTGCTGGGGAAGGTCCAGGTCGTCGGATTCATCTGGACCAACTGTCCGGATATCTGCCCCCTGGTGACGACGGAGATGAAGACCCTGCAGGTCGCACTCGAGTCGAAGGGCCTAGCAGAGAAGGGCGTCCAGCTCGTCTCGATCTCGGTCGACCCCGAGCGTGACACCCCGGCGGTGCTCAAGGAGTACGCCAAGGGCTACGGTGCAGCGTTCGCCCGGTGGCAGTTCCTGACTGGCACCTTGGACGAGGTGCGCGGCACGGTCGTCACCGGCTTCCACATCCCGATGGAGAAGGCGCCCGCGGGCGACCATTCCGCGCACGGGGGTGCTGCCGATTACAACGTCTCGCACTCCGGGAAGATCGGCCTGGTGGATCGTGCCGGGGTGATCCGCGGGTGGTACGACGGGACGGCTTTAGACCGAGATCGGCTCTTAGCAGATCTCTCTTCGTTGCTGCGGTAGAACGGTTTAGGTACCGGGTAGGAGAGTTCTTTGTTTTTTGGGATTATGGGGATTGAGGGGATTACAGGGAGTTGCCGCCCTGCTAGTGTCAATAATCCAAGTAAAAATCCCCCTAATCCCCATAATCCCCACAAAAAAAAGAGCGCCTACCCCACAAAAAACGACCTAGGCGAGGTGCTCACCCATGCTCCAACCCATGTGGGACGGATTCCTACTTCGCTGCCCCAAGTGCCGTAAACCCTCCATCGCCAAGGGCCTGGACATCAAGCCTAAGTGCGACCACTGCAACCACAACATGCAGCCCGGCGAGGGGGACTTCGTTGGTGCGATCATGATGGCCTACTCCTTCCTGGCGGTGATCCTCGGCGTGCTGGTCACCCTCTCCGTCATCTACTTTGACCTCTCCCCGTATGTACACCTGGCGATCTGGATGCCATTCTCGATCCTCTTCCTCTTCCTCACCTACCGAAACTGGAAGGGCGTCTGGGTCGGACTCTTGTGGGCGATCAACAAGAACCAATAATCAGACCATACAATCATGAAATTCAGCTCAAAACTCGGCTACAAATCGGTCTAACACCCGATAGCATCCGGATAGAGATATATGGTTCGATTTACGTGTGACTTGGATCATAGGATTGTCAACCTAGGGAATTTGTACTACGCTTGGTATGGTTTAAGGTTTGTTCCGCTAATCTCATGGTGCATGAGGTGGTCACTGGTGCGCTTTCGAGGTTCACCTGCTCTCCGCCGTAGTGCTCTCGGGCTGCTCGCGAGCCTGAGCGTACTGCTAACCGGATGCGCAACACTTCCGCAGAACCCGCTCGATCCCAAGGGTCCAGTCGCCGAGGCGCAGACCGGTCTACTAATGACGTCGCTCTGGGTAGCGACCGTGATTGGTGCCGTCGTCACCGTGCTCCTGGTGATCGTCGTTCTTCGCTTCCGGGCGAAGCCGGGCCAGACTGAGGTCCCGAAGCAGATCCATGGCTCCACGAAGCTCGAGATTCTTTGGACCGCGATTCCGATTGCTATCTTGGTTGCGATTGCGATCCCGACCGTTCAGGCCAACTTTGCCACCATGGGCCGGATTGAGAATCCGGACATGACGGTCAAGGTGGTCGGCCACCAGTGGTGGTTCGAGTTCCAGTACCCGGAGAAGTCGGTCACGACGGCCAACGAGCTGGTCATCCCGGTGGGCAAGAAGGTCGCAGTCGAGCTCGTCTCCGACGACGTCATTCACTCCTTCTGGGTCCCGCAGCTGGCTGGTAAGACCGATGTCATCCCGAACCGCTTGAACCACATGTGGCTCCAGGCGAACGAGGAAGGCCTCTACTACGGTCAGTGTGCCGAGTTCTGCGGCGACTCCCACGCCAAGATGCGCTTCCGCGTCCGGGTCGTCTCTGATCAGGCGTACACCGCCTGGGTCGAGACCCGTCTCGCCCAGCAGAAGGGCCTCCCTGCCGCCACCGATGCTGACATCGCCGCTGGTCGGGCGCTCTTTGAGGGCCAGACCAAGGTGAAGAACTCGGCTGGCAAGGAGATCCCGAAGGTCAACTGCGCTAGCTGCCATGCCATCGACGGCACGACTGCTAAGGGCAAGACCGCCCCGAACCTCTCCAACGTCGGCGATCGCAACACCGTTGCCGCCGGCATTCTGGAGAACTATGGCCCGGACGGGAAGTTCGATGCCGCCCTTCAGGCCGCTAACCTGAAGAAGTGGATCCGCAACCCGGTCTCGTTCAAGCCGGGCACGGTCATGCCGAGCCATCCGGAGTCCAAGCTCTCGGATACCGAGCTCGACCAGATCGTCAAGTATCTCCAGAGCCTGAATAAGTAATCCCGCCTACGAAGCGGAGGGACTGACTGAATGGCTACCGTTGCGGCCAAGACCCTGGGGTTCCTGCCCCGCCCGACGTCGAAGACTGGCTTCTGGTCCTGGGTTACGACCGTGGACCACAAGCGGATCGGCATCATGTACCTGATTACCGCCTTCCTGATGTTCCTCGTGGGCGGCACTGAAGCCTGGGCCATCCGCATCCAGCTGATCCGGCCGGATAACGACTTCGTCTCTGCCCAGACCTTCAACGCCCTCTTCACGATGCACGCCACGACGATGATCTTTATGGCGATCATGCCGCTCCTGGCGGGCTTCATGAACTTCCTCCTGCCCCTGCAGATTGGCGCTCGTGACGTCGCCTTCCCGCGACTGAACGCCTTCTCCTACTGGTCCTACCTGTTTGGCGCCATCTTCCTGAACTCGTCCTGGTTCTGGCTCTCTGAAAAGGGAGTGCCGGACACTGGCTGGTTCAGCTACGCCAACCTGACCTCGCTCAAGTTCTCGGGCGGCCTCGGTCCGGACTTCTGGACCGTCGGCATCCTGCTGCTGGGCACCGGTACCCTCGTCTCCGGCTTCAACTTCATCGTCACGATCCTGAACATGCGGGCGCCGGGGATGACCCTGATGAAGATGCCGATCTTCACCTGGACCACCTTCATCACGTCCATCATGATCATCTTCGCCTTCCCGGCGATCACCGTGGCGCTGCTGATGCTCCTGTTCGACCGCCAGTTCGCCGCCAACTTCTTCAACGTGGAGTCCGGTGCATCGGTCGTCTTCTGGCAGCATCTCTTCTGGACCTTCGGTCACCCTGAGGTCTACATCCTGATCCTCCCGGCGATGGGTATCATCTCTGAGGTGCTGCCGAGCTTCTCACGAAAGACGCTCTTCGGCTACAACGTGATGGTCATCTCTACCGCCGCCATCGGCTTCATGGGCTTCACGGTCTGGTCGCACCACATGTTCGCTGTTGGCATGGGCCCGATCGTTAACACGGTCTTCGGCATCACCACCATGGCGATCTCGATCCCGACCGGCGTCAAGATCTTCAACTGGCTCTCCACCATGTGGGGCGGTCAGGTGAAGTTCACCACGGCGATGCTCTTTGCAGTCGGCTTCATCATGCTCTTCACCATCGGCGGCCTCTCGGGCTTCATGCATGCCCTGCCGGCCTCTGATGCGCAGCAGACCGACACGTACTTCATCGTTGCACACATCCACTACGTCTTGATCGGCGGATCGATCTTCGCCATCATGTCGGGCCTCTACTACTGGTTCCCGAAGATGTTCGGCCGCATGCTCGATGAGAAGCTTGGCCAGTGGAACTTCTGGGTGATGTTCGTCGGGTTTAACCTGTTCGCATTCCCCTTCCACTTCCTCGGCCTGATGGGCATGCCCCGCCGCATCTACACCTACTCCTCCAACATGGGCTGGGACTTCTGGAACCTGGTCTCCACGATCGGCGTCTTCGTCCTGGCTGCCGGCATCACCCTCTTCCTGGTTAACTTCGGGAAGACGATGTCGAAGAAGATGGACGCTCCCGCTGACCCGTGGGATGCTCGTTCCCTGGAGTGGACCATCCCCTCCCCGCCGCCGGAGCACAACTTCGACAAGGTCCCCACGGTCGCTGCCCTGGACGACTTCTGGTACCAGAAGTATCCGGATGAGCACCACAAGGATCTGGTCCGTCCGGCCACCCCGGTTGACGCTCACGGCATTCACATGCCCGGCGCCTCCTGGATGCCGATGTTCCTCGGCCTGTTCAACACCGTCGCTGGCGTCGGCATCATGATGCACAGCACGGTCGTCCTCGCCATCGGCCTTGTGGGTACCTTCCTGGCGATTGTCGGTTGGGCCTTCGAGGGTGACGGCGGCTACCACATCGAAGTGGAGGGCGGTCACTAATGGCACACGACATCGCGCAGGCGCATGGCCACGAAGCCGCTGCCACGAATACCGGCATCACGAACCGGAAGCTCGCCTTCTGGCTCTTCCTCGCCTCGGAGTGCGTCTTCTTCGCCTCCCTGCTGATCGGCTTCCTCGTCTACGGGGATAAGACGAACGGCGGCCCGGGCATGGAGCTCTTCAACATCAACCTGACCACCATCTCCACCTTCGTCCTCCTGATGTCCTCGCTCGCGATGGTTCTGGGCGTGAACGCCTCCCAGCGTGGCCTGGCGCGGGATGCGATGAAGTGGATCCTGGCGACGGCGGTGATGGGCCAGATCTTCCTGGGCTTCCAGGTCTACGAGTTCTGGCACTTCGTCCACGAGGGCTTCGGCCTGACTACCTCGCCGCTCTCCACCGCCTTCTTCGTGCTGACCGGCTTCCACGGGGCGCACGTCTTCGTGGGCATCCTCTGGCTCCTCTCCCTCCTCTGGCACGGTCGCCGTGGCGGCCTGACGGCGGAGAAGTCGGAGGCGGTTGAGGTTGGCGGTCTCTACTGGCACTTCGTTGACGTCGTGTGGATCGTGATCTTCACCGTCATCTACCTGCTCCCGAAGGTCCACTAAAGGAGGTTTCCATCGTGTCGAACGCCGAACATCAGCATCCGACCTTTGGTACCTTCGTCAAGATCGGCATCGTCCTCTTCCTGATCACCATTCTGGAGTGGGCGGGTCTGCTGATCAACGGGATTCCCTTCCTCGTCAAGGCGGCCTTGATCGGCCTCTCGGTGGCGAAGTTCATCCTGGTCGGTGGGTACTTCATGCATCTGAAGTGGGAGAAGAAGCTGCTCGCATGGGCCTTCGGCTTCGGCTTCGTCCTGGCCCTCCTGATGGCCGTGACGCAGAAGTACGTCAACATGGCGACCCCGACGATCCACTAAGAGCGGAACTGAAGAGCCGGACCCTACGGGACCTGCCGGATGCACCGGCGGTCGGCGAATAGAGATAATGGGGCGCCCTCCGCGGAGGGCGCCCCTCTTCATGCAGGAATCGCTCAGTGTCAGACGGAATATTCATACCTTACAGGAAAGGGGGAACGAATCATGGATGGTTTTGCTCAGCTAGACGCCCTGGCCCAGGCTGCATTGGTCCAGAAGGGAGAGGTTCAGCCGCGCGAGTTAGTCGAGGCCGCAATTGCGCGGATCGAGAGGCTCAACCCGGAACTGAACGCCGTCATCTCGACCCGGTTTGAACAGGTCTTGGCCGAGGCGGAGAGTGCGCCCCGCACGGGCCCCTTCGCCGGTGTCCCGACCCTCTTGAAGGAGATCGGGCCGGCGCTGAAGGGCGCCCGCCGCAGCCTCGGCTCGCGCTACCTCGCCAAGGCGGTCCCCAACTACGACTCGCTGATGGTGACGCGGATGAAGGAGGCGGGGCTCCTCTTCCTGGGCACGACCAACCTACCAGAGTTCGGCATCCTCCCGACGACGGAAAGCCAGGCCTACGGCCCGGCCAAGAACCCTTGGAATCCGGCGCACACGCCCGGTGGCTCCTCTGGTGGGGCCGCGGCTGCTGTCGCCTCCGGCATGGTCCCGATCGCCCATGCGAACGACGGGGGCGGTTCGATCCGGATCCCGGCCGCCAACTGTGGCCTGGTCGGGCTGAAGCCCTCCCGCGGGCGGGTCTCCAACGCCCCAGAGGTCGATGGCTTTGGGCTGGGCGTCGATCTCTGCCTCTCACGCTCGGTGCGGGACACGGCAGCGATGCTCGATGTGATCGGTCAGCCGGGTCCGGGCGATCCCTATGTGGCCCCGGCGCCGGAGCGCCCCTTCCTGCAGGAGCTGGGGCGCCCGACGGGCAGGCTGCGCATCGGCTTCTCGACGACGTCGATGACCGGCACACCGGTCCACGCCGACTGCAAGCAGGCGGTGCGCGAGACCGCCTCCCTGCTCACGGACCTGGGCCATGAGGTCGAGGAGGCGTCACCCCGACTGAACGGGCCGAACTTCCAGCAGGCCTTCCTTACCCTCTGGATGGCGAGCGCCACCTTCCAGGTCGCCTTCCTGACCGAAGTCTTGGGGCGGGCGCCCGAGAAGCATGAGCTGGAGCCGCTCACCTGGGCGATGGCGGAGGCGGGCCAGGTCTCTGCCGGTGCCGACATCATTCGGGCCCAGATGACCCTGCAGGTGAAGGCGCGTCGCCTGGCCGCCTACTTTGGTCAGTTCGATCTCTGGCTCACCCCGGTCCTAGCGGAGCCGCCCCTCCCGCTCGGTGCGATGGCCCAGAACCGGGAGGATCCCTTGGCTCCGCTGATGCGGGCGGCGGAGGTCTGCGTCTTTACGCCGATTGCGAATGCGACGGGCCATCCGGCCATCACGGTGCCGCTGCATTGGAACGAGGCGGGGCTGCCGGTAGGGGTGCAGTTTATGGGGCGCCCCTTTGCGGAGGCGACGTTGCTGCGGTTGGCGGCCCAGTTGGAAGAGGCGAGGCCTTGGGCGGCTAATTGGCCGGGGGTGGCGGCTCTCGCGTAGGATCAGTGGAATCAGCGGTAAAAAAGAGACCGGGGAAGTGCTCCCCCGGTCTCTCTTCCTGTTACTGCATTGTCCGCAGAAACTGATCCTGCCATGGCCCCAGGAGAAAGTAGGCCACCAGCCCCGTGCCGAAGGCGAGGGTCATGTCCCAGTGGGTATCCCACTCATCCCCTTGGAAGCCCAGGAAGTCCCCCACCGAACTCCCGGCGCCCTTTACCCGGGCGACGACGAACTCCCCCACCTCTGTCAGGCAGGCTAGGCTCAGGTTGAGCGCCATCGCCAGAACGAAGATCCAGACCCCGGTCAGTGGCGTGAAGCGGATCAAGACCTCCCGCCCCAGCATCGTGCCGACGACGCCCATCATGCAGTGGACGAGTCGATCAAAGTGGTTTCGCTTGATATGCAGCTTCGCCTTCAGCCACTCAAACCACGGCACCCGTGGGTAGGTGTAGTGGGCGCCCACCAGAATCAGGACCGAATGAATGAGGATCACCGCATAGGTGAAGGTGGAGAACCGCACCCAGCGGAGTAACGCCAAGAGCACGATCGCACCGCCCAGGACGGCCGATGCCTCCATCCACCACGTCGTCCGGTTGTGCGGGCGATAGGCAGACCAAGCGAAGGCGATCAGAAAGAGGATCAGAATCACCAGTTGGCCGCGGATGGGTCATCACCTCCCGTAGCGCGAAACTACGGCTAGTATGACCCAATCGCCACCTAAAGGCTCGCGTACTCCTCGATCAGGGCGACGACAAGCTCTGCCGACTTGACCACGTCAGCGACCGCCACATGCTCCTTGACCGAGTGGATCGCCTTGTAGTTGACCGCAAGGCAGACCGCCTCGATGCCCTTCGTGTTGAAGTTGTTCGCATCCGAGCCACCGCCGGAGGCGACGATCTCGGGGTTCAGGCCCATCCGGCGGATGGCAGATGCCGCCCGCTCGACGGACTCGGCGCCCCAGTCGAGCTTGACCGGGCCGTAAGAGACGGCGATCTCCTTCTCCAGCCGGGCGCCCCACTTGGCGCAGGCCGCCTCCAGCCGCTCGGTCATGTGCGCCACCTGGGCCTCCATCTTCGGGATCACCAGGGAGCGGGCGTCGCCCTTCAACTCGCAGACCTCCATGACGGCGTTCGTCGCCGTACCACCGGCGACCAGACCGATGTTGGCCGTCGTCTCCTCATCGATTCGGCCGAGCTTCATGCCGGTGATCGCCTCTGCGGCGACGTAGAGGGCGTTGATCCCCTTCTCCGGCTCGACGCCGCCGTGGGCAGCGCGCCCGACGATCCGGTAGACGAACTTGGTCTGCGCCGGCGCCTTGACGGTGATCTGCCCGACGGGGCCGTCAGCGTCCAGGATGTAGCCCTCCGTCGCCGTCAGGAGGCTCGTATCCAGGTTCTTGGAGCCCATCAGGCCGCCCTCTTCGGCGACGCAGAAGACGATCTCGATCGTCGGCAGCGCAATCCCGGCCTCCTGGGCAGCCTCGATGCCCTCCAGGATCGCAGCGAGACCCTGGCAGTCATCAGCGGCCAGGATCGTGGTGCCGTCCGAGCGGATGACGCCATCGGTGATCTGCGGCTTGATCCCCTTGCCGGGGACGACGCGATCCATGTGCGACGAGAGCAGGAGCGCCTTCGAGCCGCTGTTCCCCTTGCGGATGGCGATCAGGTTGCCGACCTGGCCCTTAATCACCTCACCGGCCTTGTCGTACTGAACGGTGAAGCCGAGCTTCTCCAGCTTGGCCTGGCAGAGGGCGGCGATGACGCCCTCCTCGCGGGTGGCGGAGTCGGTCTGAACGAGTTCGAGGAAGAGCTTGATGAGGCGGTCCTGGTTGATGGTGGCCACGGGTGGTCAGATCCTTTCGATGGAAGGGTTTTGCTTAAAGCGGGTCCGATCAGCTAAGGGCTGGCACTCCAAATTTTAGACGGAAGCGGGGAAGCACGGAAATGGGTCGCCATCCCCATTCTTTACCGGGGTAGTGGGGTGAAGACCCGTGCTCGATCCCCATGGTAAGTCTACCCTGGGCGCCGGCGGTGGCCTTCGCAGCGGTCAAATGCGCATGCTAGGCGTAGTGCCAGTCCAAGGGAGGGATCGCCCGCTGCGCCGCTGGTCCATCTGGCTCTTCGCCAGCCTGCTTCTCTTCCTCCTGCTTACCAGCCTGAACTCCTTCATCTTCGCGCGGGCCGAAGGGGTGCCGCTGAGCCTGATCGAGTCGGCCCTCTTCGTGCTGGAGTCGCTGACGACGACCGGCTTTGGCTCCCAGACGCTGGAGGCGCCCGTCACCCAGCTATGGGCGATCCTTCTCATGGTACTTGGGGTGCTGCTCATCGCCGGTCTGCTCACCTCGCTCGTCCACCATCTGAGCCGCCCCATGGTGGAGCGATTGCCAGCGGTGAAGGCGCCAGGCGGGATGCGGGCGCATCTGATCATCGTGGGGTCAGGGCCGATGGGGCGCTACATCGCCCAGGCTTGCCAGCAGGCCAAGCTCCCCCACCTGCTCCTGGATCAGGATCACCAGCGCCTGCAGATGGCTGTCCAGGAGGGCTTCAAGGCCGTCGATGGCGATCCAGGGAGTCACACGACCCTGCAGCACGCTCGGGTGGCACAGGCGCGTGCCCTGATCCTGACGGAGCGTGACGGGACGAATCTGACGGTCCTCCTACAGGCGCTCGCCCTGGCGCCGAAGCTCCCGGTCTACGCCACCCAGGCGGAGCTGCCGCCTGCCCTCTTCAAGCGGGCGGGAGCGGCGGGGATCGTCTCCGCCAAGCGCACGATTGGGCGCCGCTTGGGCGCCCTGGCCACGGCTCCCCACCTGGGCGCCCTGGAGGCGTTGGAGCGCCTCATCGCGGGCGTTCAATGTGCGAGCGTGCCGGTCCTGCCGGGTACCCCCCTGATCAGTAAGCCGGTTGCTCTGGCGGGGGGCTCGGGTCTGGTCGTGCTTGGCGTTCTTACCCGTGGGGTCCTCCTGCCAGCCAGTCAGGCCACCCAGCCCCTGCTACCGGGGGATCTCGTGCTGGTGGTAGGGCGGCGAGAGGCGATCGAGTCGTTGCGCCAGCGCTACGGCGTCCGACTCCTGAGACCGAACCAGCAACAGGGGCCGGTGCTGATCCTGGGCGCCGGGGCCACGGGGCGGGCCGCTGCCGCCTACCTGAAGGCGCAGGGGGTCCCGGTCTGGATGCTGGACCGGCGTCCCCTCCCGTCAGGGTGGCAGGTGGAGCGTTTCACCCTGGGCGATGCAACCGTGGCGGCCGATCTGCGCAAGGCAGGGGCGGCTTCGGCTGGCGGGATCGTGATCGCCCTGCCGGATGACGAGGCGGTGATCATCGCAACGATGATGCTTAGCGGGTTGCAGGCGTCGACCCGTCTAGTCTGCCGCGCAAACAAGGCAGAGTCGGTGGCCCCCCTCTACGTGGCGGGCGCGGAGGCGGTCGTCACCCTGCCCTTGGTGGGTGGGGCCGCCTTGGCTCGATTGGCGATCCCCTCCGGGGTGGCGTTGCCGACCTTGGGGGAGCTGGTCTTGCGGGAGGTGCCGGTCCCGGGCGCCTGGGTGGGGCGCCCCCTACGGGAGTTGGCACTGGGGGGGCTGGTGGGGGTTGCGGTGCGGCGTCTGGATGGGACGGTGGCGTTGGCGTGCGAGGTGGGGGCGCCCCTGGCGGCGGGGGAGAGCCTGGTCCTCTTTGGGCCACGGCGAGGGTTTGATCGCCCGCTAGGGTGAGGGCGCCGGGGTGGGTGCCGGGGTCCCGCTTGGTCGCTACGTGGAGGCGCTGACGCGCCGGCGCAGCAGCGGCTCGCGAATCACCTTGGCATCCAGCTTGCTGGCGCCCAGGAACGTGACGAAGCGCGCAAACCCGCGCGCCAATGCCTCCGCGAAGGCCTCATCCTTGCCGAGGGCCTCATCCTCCAACCAGAGGCCCAGGATCACGAAGGTGTTGGTCGTCCGGTCGAGCTTGCTATCGAAGCGAGCGACGAGCCGGTCACCCCACAAGATCGGCAAGGTGTAGTAGCCGAACTTGCGCTGGTGCTCCGGCTTGTATACCTCCCACACGTAGTCGAAGTCGAATAGAAGGTTGGCGCGCCCGCGCGCACTGACGTGGTCGAGCGGTGCGAGGAAGAGGACCTCTTCCGTCGTGGTCGTCGACAGCGGCGCCCACGCCTTCGGCAGACGCCCTGCGCTCAAATCGCGGAGCGCCTCGACGTCGCTGCCGAGCGCGTAATGGACCGGCTTCCAGCCTTCGACCCGCACCTCGACGAGCTCACCGGCAGCCAACATCGCCTCGAGGATCTGCTGCGCGTGGCTCGTTGGATCGCCGCTGTGAAACAGATCATTCGTACGGCGTAGCCGCGACAGGCCGGAGAAGCTGATATCCTTCTTGATCAAGTAGCGGTCAGCTTCGGCCTCGTCACTTTCGTGAAGGAGATGCGCAGGAGCGACCGTCTCCGTCAGTGCGTAGACGCGCTCGAACCGCTCGCGGTGGTGCGTCATCACCTCGCCGGTGCGCCACAGATAGTACAGAGCCAGCGCGCTGTCCTTGCGACCGCGATAGTTCTCCGTTCGCTTCCGCGTCGTCATCGCGAAGTCGCGATTGCTCACGGTGCCTCGCTCGTGCAGGATGGCCCGCATTTCGGCGATGGCATCGGCGTAGTCGTGGGCCATGCTGCGAATGCGCGGGTTGTGATCGCGCTCGCGGCGCATGATCACGCGCCAGTACGGTAGCTCGTCCATCGGTCGGGCGGCGAGCCAGCCACCCCAGTCGAAGAACTGGCGTTGCTGGTAGGCCACCTCCTCCCACAGGCCAGGCGTGTAGTCGAGTACACGGCTGTGTAGCTTGATGTCGTGGCTGCGCGCGATGATCTGCAGCGGGTCCAGTTGCACGTACTCCATCGTGCGCATGGCCTGCGCCGTGCCCTCGACGCCTTGCCAGCGGCGCCCGGGCCACAGGCCTTGCTTGCCAAGGATGAACTGACGGGCAATGTCGGTGTTGATGGTCAGCAAGATGACGTCGCCTCCTCTTCGCATCAGCCGAATCATAGGACTCAGCGGATATTACCACGAGGGAGGGAGCAAATCCTTTTCGTTACTCCATGCCGAACAGGTTCGAGAGCACCTTGGCGGCCTGGTCACGGTTCAGCGCCGCTGCCGGGCCGAAGGTGCCGTCCGGGAAGCCGCTCAGCCACTTCCGCTCCACCAGGGCGACCACTGAGGCCCTTGCCCAGGTCGGGACCGTGGCCCAATCCTTAAAGGCCGCCGGCTTGGACGGCGTCGCGTCCGTCTCAACCCCCAGCAAGCGGGCCAACGTCACCGCCGCCTCTGCCCGAGACATGGTCTTCTCCGGGTAGAAGTAGCGCTGGCCGTTCTGGATGTCACCACCCATCAGGCCGTACTCGAAGACCGCCTGCAGGTAGGGCTTCGACCAGTCCTCCTTCATGTCGGCGAAGGGCTTGGCCGTCGTCTGCTTGGGCGCCAGACCCAAGGTGGCCGCGAGCATCTTGGCGAACGCAGCGCGGGTGACGGGGCGCCCTGGTGCAAACAGCCCATTGCCACCGCCCGACAGGATCTCCAGATGGGCCATCACCTCCACGTAACGACGGGCCCAGTGGCCGGCGGGTACGTCGGCGAAGGTGTCGACTCGATCGACCAGGAAGGTGCGGCTCGCCCAGGCTGCGTTGGCCAAGTCACTGCCCACGACGCCAAGCTGGACGGTATGGAGCCCCTCGGCGAGCCCGCTCGGATCGACGGTGATGGGCATCAGGGTCCCATCCGGGCGCAACGCCTGCTTCAACAGGACCTCGCCGTCCAGATGGCCGACCGCTAGCCCGGCCGATCCTGGCACCGTGAGCCCGGCAGATAAGGTGAAGGGCTGGTTGCGGGTCTCGTAGGTCTTCAGTGCCCCCAACTGAACGCCCGGCATCTGCAGGGAGAGCTCCAGATCTGGCCCGCCGATGGTCAGGTAGGCGAGCCTGCTGTTCGAGAAGTGGATACGGTAGATACTGGCCTTCGGCAACTGCAGGTAGGTGCCCCAGCGGTTCTTCCCGTCCACCCACTCCCGGAAGAGTTGCTCGCCGCTCTGGGCGTCCGAGATCGTCAGCCAGTAGCCCTCCGATGTGGCGAGTGGCTTCGCCTCCACGATCAGCAGTCCAGCATCCGCCCGGCCGAAGTAGGCCTCAGCCTGGTCCAGCGTCGCCGTCGGGTGTGGCGAGGGCTGACGGTACCAGACGCGGGCCGCCTCATCCTTCGTGGTGAGCGTGAAGGAGGCGTCCGCTGTCATCGTCTGGCCGTTCAGGGAGCGGAGCCCATCCGGACCGCCCTTCAGGTGGAAGGTGTAGGCCTCATTGCGACCGACGATGCGGGTTCGGGCGTCCGGTAGGAAGGACGGGATCGCCCAGACGAGGGCGCCCTTCGCCACATCCGTACAGGTGAGCGGCCAATCGACGGGGTTCCCCGCCGCGTCCGTCACCGAGACGTTCCCTTCGATCGATCTACAGTCGAGGCGACGGTCGAAGAAGACCTTGAAGCGATCCACCTCACGAGTGACTGACGTAGACAGGTAGTAGTTGGTACCGAACTCGTTATCCGAGAGCATCTGGATCGCCGTCAGGGGCCGCTCCACGGTCTTGAAGGTGAGGGTCACGTCAGCGGGGAGGGGCCGGTAGTCGAAGGAGACGAGTCCACCGGGACCGCCCTTGAAGCGGACCGTGTAGGTCTCGTTCGGCTCCAGGGGCTGCCCTTCCCCCCGATAGAGCGAGCCCGCGTTGACGACCTGCCAGCCGAGGTCCTCGCCGCGGCTGTTCGTCAGGATCACGTTGCCGGGCAGCGTGGCGGGATCGATCACCTCCGTCAGGTGGTAGCTGAACCCCTCCAGGTTCGGCTCGATTGGTTCGTTCGCAGTGATCTCGACCGAATTCCAGGGCGTGCCCGTGTAGAGTCCGGTCACTCCCCACGTCGACGCGGTGTGGAAGGTGAAGGTGAGATCCTGGGGAAGGGTGCGCCCCTCGGTGTCATGGATCCCGTTCGGACCGCCCTTGAGCCGGAAGGTGTAGCGCTCATCCAGCTCTGGGGCGTTCTCCGGAATCGAAAACTCGATCGAAGAGCTTTGCCCCGAAAGCCAGCGGATGCCCCAGTTCTCCATCCGGTTCCCCTTGCTGTCCGTCACGGTGATCCAGTCGGGGGGTGCGGGCAGGGTGATCGATCCGTTGAAGAAGAACTCGACCCGTGTCGTCTTCTTTGGGAGGGTGCCGCCGTCTTCGATGGCGCTCCAGAACTGGTCGTTGTAAAGCTGGACGACAGGGTTGACCGTCAACTCGCCCGCCGCATAGGCCGGACGGGGCGTCAGGGGCGTCGTGATGATGAGGGCTGCGAGTAAGAGCCATGTGGTCCAGATGCGCATGCAGAACATCCCTTTCTGACAAAGGGGCGCCCCCGCAGATGCAGGGGCGCCGTAGATCGATACGATCATAAGCGCGTCTTTCTACCCCCGAATAGGGTCTTAGGGCGATTGGCGAGATTTACCGTCGCCCACTGTCACGGCTAGCCAAAAGAGGAAGGGGCGCCCCCGCTTGCGCAGGGGCGCCCCGATTCGTTAGGAAAGCGTTAGCCCTTCAGCCAGGTCTCGATCCTCAAAGCCACCTGGGCCGGCGTGAAGCCGAACGCCTCCGCCAGCTTGCCCGCCGGCGCCGAGGCACCAAAGTCATCCAGACCGATCACTAGGCCATCCCGACCGGTCCACTTGTACCAGCCCGTCGTCCGGCCCGCCTCGATGGCGGCGATCTTACCGGTACCGAGGACGGCGTCCTGGTAGGCCTTATCCTGCTGCTCAAAGAGGTCGACGCAGGGCATCGAGACCACCCGCAGGGCGATCCCCTTCTCGGCCAGGAGCTTGGCGGCGCCCAACGCCGTCTCCACCTCGGATCCGGTGGCGATGATCGTCGCATCCGTGCCCGCCATCGCCACGTAGCCGCCCTTCCAGACGTCGCGGTTCTGGAAGCCAGCGGGACGCTCGACCGGCGGCAGGGCCTGACGGGTCAGCGCCATGCAGACCGGGCCCTTCGCCTCCATCAGGGCGTAGGCCCAGGCCATCGCCGTCTCCACGCCATCGGCCGGGCGCCAGTAGTAGTTGTGCGGAATCGCCCGCAGCGCCTCATGATGCTCGACCGGCTGGTGGGTCGGGCCGTCCTCGCCCAGGTAGAAGGAGTCATGCGTCAGGACGTAGATCGACGGGCAGCCCATCAGGGCGGCCAGCCGGATCGCCGGGCGCATGTAGTCGGAGAAGATCAGGAAGGTGGCGCCGTAGACCCGGAAGCCGCCCCAGAGGGTCATGCCGTTGATCGCAGCCGCCTCGGCGAACTCGCGGACGCCGAAGTAGAGGTTGCGGCCATCACGGCTGGTATCACGCTCGCCGAGGTGGCCACCGGGGCCGAAGTGGCCCTGGTTCTTCATCAGCGTGCCGTTGGAGCCCTGCAGGTCGGCCGAGCCGCCCACGAGCTGCGGGACCAGCTCCGCCGCCCGGTTCAGGACCTGGTTGGAGAGGACGCGGGTCGCATCCTTCTTGCCGGCGATGACGGCGACGAGCTGCTCGTCGAGGTCGGCCGGGACCAGGTGGTCGAAGTGGACCTGCCAGAGCTTCGCCTTCTCGGGGTTGGCCTTCGCCCAGGCGGCAAAGCCCTCCGCCCACGCCTTGTGGTCAGCCTGCTTGGCGCCCTTCAGCTGGGCGTAGAAGGCCGAGACCTCGGCGGGGATGTAGAAGGTCGGCTCCACCGGCCAGCCGATACTCTCCTTGGTCAGCTTGATCTCCTCCGCGCCGAGCGGGGCGCCGTGAGAGATCTCCTTGCCCTGCTTATTCGGCGAGCCGTTGCCGATGATCGTCTTGGCGACGATGAGCGAGGGCTTGTCAGTGACGGCCTGGGCGGCCTTGACGGCCTGGCTGATCTGGGCATGGTCGTGCCCGTCGATCCGCTGGACGTGCCAGCCGTAGGCCTCGAAGCGCTTGGGGACATCCTCGGTGAAGGAGATGTCGGTGTCGCCGTCGATCGAGATCTCGTTGTCGTCGTAGAAGAAGATCAGGCGGCCGAGCTTCTGGTGGCCGGCCAGGGAGGCAGCCTCCGAGGCGACACCTTCCATTAGGTCACCGTCACCGCAGATGCCGTAGATATACTGGTCGATCGGCTTGAAGCTGTCCGTGTTGAAGCGGGCGGCGGCCATCTCAGCGGCCATCGCCATGCCGACGGCGTGGGCGATGCCCTGGCCGAGCGGACCGGTCGTCACCTCGACGCCGACGGTGTGGCCGAACTCCGGATGGCCCGGGGTCTTCGAGCCCCACTGGCGGAAGTTCTTCAGCTCGTCCAGCGAGAGGTCGAAGCCGGAGAGGTGCAGCATTGCGTAGAGGAGCATCGAGCCGTGACCGTTCGAGAGGATGAAGCGGTCCCGGTTCTGCCAGCGAGGGGCGTCGGCGTCGTAGCGCAGGAACTCGGACCAGAGGACGAAGGCGATGTCGGCGCAGCCCATCGGGGCGCCCGGGTGGCCCGACTTGGCCTTCTCAACGGCGTCGGCGGCCAGCATCTTGATCGTGTTGACGCAGGCAAGCCGAAGCTCCGGCGAAAGGGAGGCGACCAGTTCAGCGGTGGTCAAGGATGGATCCTCCTTTGATCTGCTGGTTATCAAACCTACGCTACCATAGTTTGGCACGCGGTGACAATCCCGTGGTCTTAGGATGCGAAAAAGACCGGCGTGGTTACGCCGGTCCGCTGGGCAACTTTAGCCCTCGATATCAAAGAGCGCCGGGAAGGTGATGATGGAGGGCTTGAGCGCCCCCGCCAGGACCTGCTCGCAGTAGCGGTTGATCGGGCCGTCCTCCGTGAGCGGCTTGACCATGAAGGGCGGATGACCAGTCTGGACGTCCTCCACCTGCGCAGCCCAGTCGAGCGTGAGCGTCGAGGCCGGGAACGGCAGGTGCAGCTTCGTCGCCTGCAGGCGCTGGGAGAGGAAGGCGAGGGGAGCGGCTAGCTCGCCCTTGGCCAGGACGAGCTCCCGGATCCGGAGCGCCTGGCCCTCACTGGTGTAGCGCACGTAGGCGACGGGCTCACCGTTCTCGGTCAGCACCCGGGTCTGTACGCCGGGCCCGTGCCCCATCCACTGGGACAGGCCGGTCCCTGGGTTCAGCGCGAGGCCATCATTCGCATGCAGGCGGGACCAGCCCGCGTTGATCCAGTCCAGATCCGCTGCCTGCAGGGGGCGCTCGGCCCAGGTGGCGGCATCGCAGGCTGGCGTTTCAACCGTGAGGCGGCTGCCACCGAGGGCGTAGACGGCGGTCAGGTAGCCGAAGCGCGGGTAGTAGTCGGAGTGGCCGCAGAGGAGCGAGAGGGCGTAGCCCTTGGCGGTGGCTCGCTTGTGCCCCTCTGCCATGATGGCGGCGCCGATCTTCTGGCCCTGGTGGGCGGGATGGACCGCGACAGGGGCGACCATCACCCCGGGAAGCGTCTCGCCGAGGACGATGAAGCCAAAGGGCGAGAAGAGGGTGTGCCCGACGACCTGCCCATCCAGTTCGGCCACGATGGAGAGTTCGGGGTCGAACCCTTCATTGTGGCGGAGCAGATCGACCATCAGGGGCTCGACGACGAAGGGGTTATCCGGGTTGTTGGCGAGGAAGGTCTCATAATGCAGGGCGGCGATGGCGCTGTAGTCGGCGGGGGTCTCCGTCCGAATGGTAAGCATCAGTCGTTCCGATCTCCTCGTGTGGCAGGCTTGAGCAGTTCCTGGCCCCCACCGGGTCGTCATCCGGAGGCCCGGAATGTCGAGCTACCTATTCGCCTGCAGGCTGGGTAGCTCCTGCCGGCGTTAGCCCACCGGCACCGGCACGGTCGGCTGGATCATCTGCAGCAGGGCCGCCTCCAGGGGCGCCCGCATCGAGGCCCAACCGACGGAGTAGCTGACCATCCGGCTGCGGATCTTCTCCTTCAGCGCCCGGAACTGGTGCTGCCGCCGGAAGTTGACCGGCAGGGCCTCATAGAGGCGGTCCGCCCCACCGTCCAGGATCTGCGCCAGGGAGGCGTCCGATCCACCATCGACCAGGTGGGCCTGGGAGGCGACGATCAGGAGCTGCTCCAGGGGCAGCCCCTCTAACAGGGCCTCCACCAGGTACTGGATCTCATCCGGGCGGAGGAAGGAGTTCGACGGCGAGAGGTGGATCAGCCGATCCGCC
>DATGYC010000270.1:0-3078 GCA_035298385.1 Symbiobacteriaceae bacterium
ACTATTGACCGAATCAAACGACCTATCCTACAATAGAGAAACAAGCGCCCGCTTGGTTATCGGAAGGGGGCAGGCCCATGGGGCGCCCGACCCGCAAGGACCTGATCCTGGAGGTCGCCGTCCGCCTCTTCAGCGAGCGCGGCTTCCACGGCACCACGATCCGCGAGATCGCCGAGGCGGCCGGGATGCTCTCCGGCTCTCTCTACGCCCACATCCAGACCAAGGAGGACCTGCTCTACGAGGTCGTCATGCAGGCCGCCGACCGCTTCCTGGGCGCCATTGAGCCCCTGGTCGTAGCAGACCTGCCCGCGGCAGAGAAGCTTCGCCAGGCGATGATCGCCCATGTCGAGGTCGTCGCCGCCTCAAGGGCCCACGCCACCGTCTTCATGCACGAGTGGAAGGCCCTCACCCCGGAGCGTCGGGCCGAGGTGGCTGCTAGGCGAAAGGCCTACGAGCAGCAGCTCGGCCAGATCCTGACCGAGGGCGTGCGCCGGGGCGAGTTCAAGCCGCTCGATGAGCGCATGGCCCGGCTCCTGATCCTCTCCGCCGTCAACTGGCTCTACGAATGGTACGACCCGACTGGCCCACTCAGCCCCTCCGACGTCGCCGAACGGTATTGGCGGTTGGTCTTGGAAGGGCTTCAGCCACGGACCTAAACGGAGGTACTCAACACGATGACCGAGGCAGAGAAGCTAGAGCAGTTCATGGCCCGCATCGAGCGCGGCGAGAAGATCGAGGCGACCGACTGGATGCCCGACGAGTACCGGCTCTACCTGGTCCGCTTCATGCAGATGCACGCCCTCTCCGAGATCATGGGCGCCCTGCCCGAGAAGGAGTGGGTCCCCCGCGCCCCAACCCTCGCCCGCAAGCTCTCGCTCATGGCCAAGGTCCAGGACGAGATGGGCCACGGCCAGCTCATCCTGCGCATCGCCGAAGACCTAGCGGTGCCGCTTGGCAAGACCCGCGAGGACCTGGTGAACGAACTCTTCACCGGCGAGGCCAAGTTCCACAACGTCTTCCACATGCCCGCCCCCACCTGGGCGGACTGCGGGATCATCGGCTGGCTGGTCGATGGGGCGGCCGTCGTCTCGCAGGCGGCGCTGCTCGACTCCTCCTATGGCCCCTACGCCCGGGTGCTGCAGCGGGTCTGCGCGGAGGAGGGCTTCCACATCCAGCACGGCGAGTCGATCTGCCTCGCGCTAGCGGAGGGGACCCCGGAGCAGCGCCAGTCGCTCCAAGAGGCGCTCGAGCGCTGGTGGGAGTCGCTCCTGCTCTTCTTCGGCCCGGCCGACACGACCTCGACCTCGGCGCAGGTCCTGCTCAAGTACCGCTTCCGCACGAAGACGAACGAGGAGCTGCGCCAGAAGTTCTTCGCCAAGTACGTCCCGCGCATCCACTCGCTCGGGCTGCAGATTCCGGACCCGGACTTCCACTGGGATGAGGCGGCCGGTCTGTATCGGTACACGCCGCCGGACTGGTCGAAGTTGAAGCTGATTGCGCGCAACCAGGGACCGCTCTCGCAGGAGCGCCTTGGTCTGCGCCGCCTCTCCTACGAGCAGGGAGAGTGGGTCCGAGCGGCCCTGATGGCGGGCGCCCAGTCCGCAAGCTAGGAGGAGCAAGATGTTCGGCATCTACCAAGTCTTCATCCAGAAGGATCACGCCTCCCCGCACGTCTGGGTTGGTTCCGTCGATGCGGGCTCACCCGATGACGCCCTGCTCCTCGCCCGCGAGTCCTTCCTACGGCGCGACCCGGCCGTCTCGATCTGGGTCGTCCGGAGCGAGGCGGTCCACGCCACCGATTATAGCGACCCGGACTTCTTTGCCAGCGAGTCGGATCGCACCTACCGTCTGCTGACGGGCTATAACAAGCAGAACGCTGAGCGTTGGCGCAAATACAAGAAGTCCCTGCTCGACCTTGAGCGGGACTTCGTGCAGGACTAGGGGGAGCTTTATGGACGACCTGCGGCGACTGCTCTACCAGATGGCAGACGACGAACTAATCATCGGGCATCGGTGCTCCGAGTGGCTGGGGCTGGGGCCACATATTGAAGAGGATATCGCCTTCGCCTCGATCGCCCAGGATGAGATCGGCCACGCTACGGCCTTCTACCGGCTCCTGCAGGAGCTTGGCGAGGGGGATGCGGACGAGCTGGCCTTTGGGCGCCCCG
The DNA here is from genome assembly GCA_035298385.1 of Symbiobacteriaceae bacterium. Taxonomy (GTDB): domain Bacteria; phylum Bacillota; class Sulfobacillia; order Symbiobacteriales; family Symbiobacteriaceae; genus DATGYC01. The sequence goes on from DATGYC010000270.1 coordinate 2,169, forward strand.
CCGCGGCGCGGCAGAACGCCTTGTTTGTCGAGCGGGCGCACGGCGAGGGCAGCTACCTGTCCAATCCAAACTGGGACTGGGCGGCACTCCTCTGGCGCCACTTCTTCTATGACGAGTTTGATGCGGCCCGGCTGACGATCGCGGCCCAGTCGAGCTACCAGCCCCTCGCTCAGTTGGCGAAGAAGATCAATCGGGAGGAGCGCTATCACCGGCTCCACCACCAGACCTGGTTGAAGCGGCTGGCGCAGACGGCGGAGGGGAAGAGGCGGCTCGCGGCAGCGTTGCCGGGGGTCTGGGCAGAGGTCGGCGGGCTCTTCAGTATGGGTGAGGTGACCCCTTCTGAGTTCTTCCCGGTGACGGCGACCTCGCTCTGGTCCGTCTGGGCAACGAGCGTGGCGCCCCAGTTGCAGGCGTGGGGACTACTGGATCTCGTGGCTTCGACGGCAGTCGCTTCCGCCTCTGTCGTTGCGGCTGGACTGAGCCTCCAACTCCCGGCGCCGGACCAGGACGGGCGCCTCGGCCACCACACCGCCGACCTTGGCGCCCTGCTCGCCACGATGAGCGAGGTTCGCAACTCGGCGCCCGGCGCTAGCTGGTAGGAGGTGGTACAGATGGTCGAGGCCGTTTGGACCGCCCTCGAGGGCGTCAAGGATCCCGAGATCCCGGTCATCTCCGTCGTCGAGATGGGGATGATCGCTGGGGTGAGCGCCGATGGCGCCAAGGTCCAGGTACAGGTCACCCCGACCTTCGTCGGTTGCCCCGCCCTGGACCTGATCCGGGCCGGGATCGAGACCGCCGTTCTGGCCGTGCCCGGCGTGACCGAGGCCGCCGTCTCCTTCGTCTTCGACCCGCCCTGGTCCTCGAGCCGGATCACCCCGGCGGGGCAGGCGAAGCTGGCGACCTTCGGGAT
>DATGYC010000271.1:0-15850 GCA_035298385.1 Symbiobacteriaceae bacterium
TACGGCGGAGTACGGGGATTACGTCTCGGGGCCGCGGGTGATCGACCCGTCGGTGAAGGATCGGATGAAGGATGTGTTGGCGGATATCCAGTCGGGACGGTTTGCGAAGGAGTGGATCTTGGAGAATCAGACCGGTCGGCCTCAGTTCGGTGCGATGCGGCGACGTGGGGCAGAGCATCAGATCGAGGTTGTTGGTCGTGGGTTGCGCGAGATGATGTCGTGGTTGCCTAAGGCGGTTGGCACTTCGGGTAACGAGTAGCTGGTTAGTAGGCCCCTGCTAGCGCCGCCGACGCTCTCCGGTTGGATACCCCGCTCCCTCCCGCAGGTCTAGGCCTGCAAGTTGAGCGTGCACGATGACCTGAAGGTCGGTCGGAGGTGTCCACCCTGCGGCGTCGGCGGCGGGAACTGGGACAATAGCAGAGTCTGGTAGCGCCACCCACCCCCCATATAAAAGTTAGCGTTTGTGAGTGGGGTAGTGCCCTGTGAGGCTTAGTTGTTAGGGGCCCGCTCGTCTAGCCGTCCCGACTGCCCCATTTAGTCCGGGTGTTCAGGCCAGCCGGGCCGGACACAGCCCACCACGCGCAGGGTGACCCGAGCGACCAGCGCCGGGGCCGACCTGACCCGACAAAGGACCCGACTACAACCACCAGAGGCAGGTGACGGTAGATGGCAAGGCGAGTTACGGTGTTCGATACCACGCTCCGAGACGGCGAGCAGTCCCCTGGTTTTGGTCTCACAGCCGAGCAGAAGCTGGAGGTGGTTCGTCAGCTTGCCCGCCTAGGGGTGGACGTCATCGAGGCTGGTTACCCCGGCGGCTCCCCTAGTCACCTTGCTGCCGTCAAGCGGATCGCCGAGACGATCGAGGGCCCCCAGATCGCGGCCCTGGCTCGAGCCAATCGGGCCGAGATCGATGCCGTCTACGCCGCCCTCGGGGGCGCCAAGCGCCAGGGGCGCATCCACATCGTCCTCGGCACCTCACCCATCCAGATGGCGCAGGATCAGAAGAGACCGCACGAGGTCGTCACGATGGCCCGTGAGGCGATCGCCTACGCCAGGTCCCTTGGGCTACAGGTCCAGTTCTCCGCCAAGGACGCCACCCGCTCTGAGCCTTCCTTCCTAACCCAGATCTTCACCGTTGCCGTCCGGGCTGGCGCTACGATCCTCAACGTCCCTGACACCCTCGGCTACGCCACGGCGAAGGAGTACCATGACCTGATGCACCACCTGATCGAGCATGTCGACGCTCCTGAGGGGCTCGTCACCTTCTCCGCCCACTGCCACAACGACCTCGGACAGGCCGTCGGCAACACCCTGGCCGGCCTCGAGGCGGGCGCCCTACAGTTCGAGTCGACCATCAACGGCATCGGCGAGCGGGCCGGCAACGCCGCCCTCGAAGAGGTCGTGATGGCGCTCGAGACCCGTAAGGACCGCTGGCAGATCGAGACCGGCATCAAGACGCAGGAGCTCTACCGGACCTCCCGCCTGGTGCAGTCCCTTACGGGCCTCGCCGTCCAGCCCAACAAGGCGGTTGTCGGCGCAAACATCCTCGCGCGCGAGTCTGGCATCAACCTGGACCACGACGAAACCTACGACGATATGTTGTCTGCGGAGCCAGCGCCTAACTGGCAGATGCGGGCCTGGGGGGATTAGTACCATGTCGCGTCCTATGCGTTCTGATACGATCAAGAAGGGGCCCGAACGGGCCCCGCACCGCTCCCTGCTTCGTGCAACCGGCGTCACCACGGAGGACTTCGGCAAGCCGTTCATCGGCATCGCCAACTCCTACATCGATATCGTTCCGGGGCATGTCCACCTGAAGGAGTTCGGCGACCTCGTCAAGCAGGCCGTCCGCGAGGCCGGTGGCGTTCCCTTCCTCTTTAATACGATCGGTGTCGACGACGGCATCGCCATGGGCCACATCGGCATGCGCTACTCGCTCCCCTCCCGGGAGTTGATCGCAGACGCCGTCGAGACCGTGATCGAGGCGCACCAGCTCGATGCGATGATCTGCATCCCCAACTGCGACAAGATCACCCCCGGCATGCTGATGGCCGCGGTCCGGATCGACGTTCCGACGATCTTCGTCTCCGGTGGCCCGATGGCGGCCGGTCAGACGAAGGACGGCAAGCGGGCGGACCTGATCTCCGTCTTCGAGGGCGTGGGCGCCCACGCCCAAGGCATCATGAGCGACGAGGACCTGCAGGACCTCGAGGAGAACGCCTGCCCAACCTGTGGCTCCTGCTCCGGCATGTTCACCGCCAACTCGATGAACTGCCTCTGCGAGGCGCTTGGGCTCGCCCTTCCCGGCAACGGCACCGCACTGGCCACGTCCGCCGAGCGTGAGGAGTTGGCAAAGGCAGCCGCCAAGCGGATCGTCGAGATGGCGCTGAACCACGGCCCGAAGCCCCGCGAGATCGTCACGCTGGCGGCGCTCGACAACGCCTTCGCCCTCGATATCGCCATGGGCGGCTCGACCAACACCGTCCTGCACACCCTGGCGATCGCCAACGAGGCGGGGGTGGAGTACCCGATCGAGCGCCTCAACGCCCTCTCGGCGAAGGTCCCGTACATCTGCAAGGTCTCGCCTGCCGCCCCGGATGTCCATATCCAGGACGTTCACGATGCAGGCGGCGTCATGGCGATCCTCCGGGAGTTGGCCCAGAAGCCCGGCACGCTGAATCCCGCTGCGCTGACGGCGACGGGCAAGACCCTCGGCGAACTCTGGGCGAAGGCCGAGAACCGGAACCGGCAGGTGATTCGTACGGTCCACAACCCCTTCACTGAGACCGGCGGCTTGGCGGCCCTCTTCGGCAATATCGCGCCCGATGGGGCGATCCTCAAGACCGGTGCCGTCGATCCCAGCGTGGCCCTCTTCCGGGGCAAGGCGATCTGCTTTGACTCCCAGGAGGCGGCGCTGCAAGGGATCTTCGGCGACAAGGTGCAGGCGGGCCACGTCGTCGTGATCCGCTACGAGGGCCCGAAGGGCGGCCCCGGCATGCCGGAGATGCTGGCGCCCACATCAGCCATTGTCGGGATGGGCCTGGGCAAGGAGGTCGCCCTGATCACGGACGGCCGCTTCTCCGGTGGCACCCGCGGGATCTGCCTCGGCCATATCTCGCCGGAAGCGGCTGAGGGTGGCCCAATCGGCCTGATCAAGGATGGGGATGAGATCGAGATCGATATCCCCGGGCGTGGGATTCGGCTGCTGGTCCCCGATGAGGAACTGGCTCAGCGTGCGCTCTCCTGGGTCAAGCCCCCGATCAAGATCCGCTCTGGCTGGCTTGGGCGCTACGCCCGCATGGTCACCTCTGCCAACACCGGAGCGATCCTGAAGATACCGGAGTAACGATTTGTACCCTCCTTCGTTGTCACTAAGCCGCCCAACACTGGACAAAGGAGGCGACCCGACATGGAGATGAAAGCTGCTGCCGCCCTGCTTACGTGCCTAGAGGCGGAGGGCGTCACTACCATCTTCGGCTACCCCGGCGGGGCCAGCCTCTACATCTATGATGCGCTCTATGAAAGCCCCCTGAGGCACATCCTCGTTCGGCACGAGCAGGGCGCCATCCACGCCGCCCAGGGCTATGCCCGAGCCACCGGCAGGGTCGGCGTCGTTCTTGCCACCTCCGGACCTGGCGCCACCAACCTGGTCACCGGCCTCTGCGACGCCATGATGGATTCAACCCCCCTGGTGGCGATCACCGGGCAGGTGCCCCGGCCCCTGATCGGGCGGGACGCCTTCCAGGAGGCGGATATCACCGGGATCACCATGGCCGTGACCAAGCATAACTACGTGGTCCACGACCCCGCCGATCTGCCCCGTATTATAAAGGAAGCGTTCCATCTCGCGCGCACGGGGCGCCCCGGTCCCGTCCTCGTCGATATCCCAAAGGACGTCTCCAACGCCCTCATCGATTACCAGGAGCCCGGTCCCGTCTCCCTACGGGGCTACCGCCCCCAGACCGAACCGGCCTTCGAGCAGATCGAGGCTGCAGCCGCCCAGATTCGGCAGGCCAAACAGCCGGTGATCATCTGCGGCGGTGGCGTCATCCACTCGGACGGCGCCCCAGCCTTCCGCCGCTTTGCGGCGCGGGTGGGCGCCCCCGTCGTCTCGACCCTGATGGGTCTCGGCGGTTTCCCGGCTGATCATCCGAACGCCCTTGGCCTTCTTGGCATGCACGGCACCTTTGCGGCCAACCGGGCCGTCTATCACTGTGACCTCCTGATCGCCGTCGGCATGCGCTTCGACGATCGGGTGACCGGCCTGACCGCCCGCTTCGCCCCGAAGGCGAAGGTGATCCACATTGATATCGACCCGGCAGAGATCTCGAAGAATCTGACGGCGCACTTCCCGATCATCGGTGACTGCAAGGCCGTCCTCGCTGCTCTGGGTGAGCAGTTGGCGGGCTGGCAGGGGCAGTATGGGGAGTGGCTGACGCAGGTGCAGCAGTGGCACGCGCAGCACCCGCTCTGGGGGCTGCGCCCCGGTGAGGTCGTCCTGGACGACCCGAACGGCTCGCCCAAGCCGCAGCAGGTCCTGCAGGCGGTACAGCGCCACTTCGGCACCGAGGCGATCATCGCCACGGATGTGGGCCAGCATCAGATGTGGGCCGCCCACTACCTGGAGCGCACCGAGCCCCGCACCTGGGTCTCCTCCTGTGGCTTAGGCACAATGGGCTACGGTCTCCCCGCGGCGATGGGCGCCAAGGTGGCCTGCCCGGCGAAGGAGGTCGTCTGCATCACCGGCGACGGGTCGGTCCAGATGTGCATCCAGGAGTTGGGCACGATCGTGGCGGAGCGGATCCCGGTCAAGATCATCCTGCTCAATAACGGCTATCTGGGGATGGTCCGGCAGTGGCAGGAGATCTTCTACGATGGCCGTTACAAGGAGGTCGACCTGCGCCCCGGTATGCCGGACTTCGTCAAGCTGGCCGAGGCCTACGGGATCCGCGGCATCCGAGTCGACCGGTTGGGCGACCTCGAGGCAGCGATCGCAGAGGCGCGGGCCTACGACGGCCCGATCTTCCTCGATTGCCGGGTAGAGGCGGCGGAGAACGTCTACCCGATCGTGCCGCCGGGCGGAGCGAATGCCGAAGCGTTACTAAAAGTCTAAACCGTTCGTCATATATAAGGCGCCCGACCTGTGAAAGGTCACATTGAGTTCCCGCGGACGGAGCGATCTTCGCACCGCAGGGAACTCGAGGTGAAGGGCGTCTCTATCTATGGGGAGGCGCTAGGATGTCTAACTTCTCGTCGTTCCAGCAACTGGCCGATGGTATCTGGGCTGCCCTTGCTGGCGTAAACGCCGGCATCATCGATCTGGGGGATCAGACGCTGATCTTCGACACCACCTCCCTACCCGTCTCTGCCTACGAGTTAAAGACGAAGGCCGAGGAGCTGACCGGGCGCCCGGCCACCTTCGTCATCAACAGTCATGTTCACCCGGACCACATCCAGGGCAATATCGCCTTTGCTGACCATGCCACGATCGTCTCCTCCAGCATCACCCGCCAGGCGATTGCCGAGCGGGGCGCCACGAGCTTGGAAGCGATGAAGGGCGATATCAGGGCCGGGGAGGAGTCGGTCCGGCAGCGACTGGCCGCGACGACCGATGAGGCCGAGCGGACCAGGCTCCAGGGGGTCCTCAAGGAGTACGACGAGTTCTTCGCGGCCTACCCCACTCCCGCAGACCTGCGCCTGCCGACCCTGACCTTCGAGCGACAGATGACCTTCCACGGCTCCAAGCGTACGGCGCACCTGATGACCTTTGGCGGCGCCCACTCCCCGTGTGACGCCGTCCTCTGGCTGCCGGCGGAGGGGATCCTCTTCGTGGGCGACCTGGTCATCCCCGGCGACAACCTGATCGTGACGCTGGGGCAGCCAGCGAACTGGTTGCCGATCCTGGACAAGCTGGAGGCGCTGGGCGCCAAGAGGCTCGTTTCTGGGCACGGCAAGCCGGTGGATGCCGCCGAGGGTTACGCCTGGGCCCGTCAGTACCTGACAGATCTCTTCAAGCGGGCGGAGGAGGTCGCGGCCAGCGGCGAGCCGGTCGAGTCGATCCGTGTACCGGAGGGCCTGTATCCGTACTGGTACCGGAAGAACATCCAGTCCTTGATTGAGAAGAGGTAGTCAAAGCAAAGGCGCCCCCATCGGCTGATGGGGGCGCCCCGTTCTTTCGACCAGCGACTACCGTGCGACGTAGATCATGTACGAATCACCCGCGGGCCCCTGCACCGGTCCCGCCGAGACGTACGATGACGAGTACTGGTCCCAGAAGGCGGCCAGCGAGATCCCGACGGCGCCCTTGTAGCTTGCGGCAACGATTTCGCAGGTGCGTTCGCGCATCCCGGGCGCCACCTTGGCCACGTAGACCGGTGGATCGACCGTGATGGCGGACAGTTCATCACTCAGCTTTGCATCGACCCCATCAAGCTGGATCCGGAGCGAGACGGTCTGCAGAACGCTGGCTTGCCAGGGGCTCGGTCGACGGCGGTACTGGCGGATCCCGTAGAGGGCAGCGAGGGCGATGAGCAGACCAATGGCTACGGCGATGAGTCGCTTGCGCTTCATGAACGAGTCTCCTTAGCGAAACTGGACTACGACTTGTCTAACTCATCTTCCGCCGAATGGTTACGCCTACTGGGGCTATCACATTATTTATTTATGCGGAGGAAGGTGGAGCATTGCTCCACCTCATATTCTTTCTTTGAGGGATGAACGTTTTCCCGTGCTACTTCGTAGTACATATGAAGATCTTCACTAGCACCGACCCACAGGGAGGGATCCCCCCTGATTCATGATGAGGAGCTCTGCCGCCAACTGCAGGCAGGGAACGAGGCCGCCATGGAGGCCTTGGTGCATCGGTACCACCGGCCGATCTACGCCTACCTCTACCGCCTGACTGGGCGCCGGGAGGCAGCCGAAGACCTCGCCCAGGAGTGCTTCATCCGCCTGATGACCCGCATCCGCGAGTATAACCCAGCCCAGCCCTTCCGCCCCTGGTTCTACACCATCGCCCACAACCTCTACAAGGACCACTGCCGGGCGGCCGAACAGCGGGCACACCCCGCGGCGGAGCCGCTCTCGCCGGAGGTGCCCGCCCCGATCGATCTGACCGAGCGAATCGCGGAGCAGGCCGAGGTCGCTGTCGCAGTGGGCGCCCTGGCAGAGGGGGAGCGGGAGGTCCTGGTCCTGCGCTACTGGGGCGACCTGAAGGTCGATCAGATCGCGGCCGCGACGGGTCTGCCCGCCGGCACCGTCAAGTCCCGCCTCTTCCACGCCGTCCAGAAGCTGAAGCGAGCGCTCCTAGACCCAGCCCCTGCGAGGAGGAACCAGGCATGAGCAGCCAGCGCACCCGCATCGCCCATGAGATGGCGACCGAGATCGATGAAGAGATGACCGAGGAGAGCCTGGACCTCCTCTTGACCAAGCTGGACCTCTGGCAGACCCCGGCGCCCTCAATTGAATCGACCGCTGCCGTGATCGAGCGGCTCCGGCCCCTCGTCCCGGCGCCGAAGCCAGAGCGCTTCCGGGTGACTGGACTCTCCCGTGAGCCTCTATTTACCTTCCTCACCTCGCTCCTGCTCCAGGCGCGGTTGCTCGGTCGGGTCTGGTGGATCGGGACCGCCCTCGCTCTTCCGGTCGGCTATCTCCTGGCCCTCTCGCTGGAGGGCACCGGCATCTCCCCGGCGATCATCGCCCCGCCGGTCGTCATCCTGGGCCTCCTCTGGGCACTTGTCCCCATGCGGGGCGCCGCCCTTCAGGTCGAGTTGACCTCCCCCGTCAACCCGGCGCAGGTCCTGCTCGGTCGTCTCCTGGTCTCTACAGGGACTCACCTGGTCTTGGGCGGTCTGCTCTGGCTCCTCCTGGGGGCGCCCGGCGCCCTCCTGCTCCCTTGGACCGCCGCCCTCTTCCTCTTCAGTGGCCTCACCCTGCTACTCACACTCTACGCGGGAACGCTGACCGCTTTAGCGGTCGCTGCGGGCATCTGGGGGACGCAGTTCGTGGGCGTGGGCAGGGAGTTCTCCCTCTTTGCCGCGCCCTGGGCAGACCGCCCCGCTGTCCAACTGATCGCCCTCGGCGTTGGCCTTGGCCTGATCGCTTGGTCGATCGGTCGGGCGCCCCTCCACCGATTACTCGGTCGGGAGGGGTAGCATGACGCTCATCTTTGACCAGGTCGCCCTGGGCTATCGACATGGCGAACCGGTGTTAGCGGACCTGAGCTTTGAGGCCAGCCGAGGGCTCTACCTGCTGACGGGGCCGAATGGGGTGGGCAAGTCGACGCTCCTGAAGGCGGCGGCCTCCCTGCTTCGCCCGCTAGCCGGTGCGATTCGCTGGCGGGGCCGCTCGATCTGGGCTGACCCGGTCGCGTTTCGCTGGGAGCTTGGCTACGTCCCGCAGGACCCCTTGGATCTACCGGGTCAGTCCGCCCGCGACTGGCTCCTCTATCTTGCTGCCCTGAAGGGGATTCGCCACCTCAGTCGCCGGAGCCGCGTCGACCAGCTGATGGCTGAGCTGCAGCTAGCTGATGAGTTCGTGGCTCAGTACTCGACCGGCATGAAGCAGCGGCTCGCCCTCGCGGCAGCGCTCCTCAATGATCCGGAACTGTTGATTCTGGATGAACCGACGACGGCGCTCGATCTGGAGGAGAAGCGCCAGTTGCGCGCCCGCCTCAGTGAACTGGCCGCCGACCGGCTGATCCTCTGTGCGACCCACGTCCCAGAGGAACTGGACAGCTTGGCCGATGGCCACCTCTATCTCACCACACATGGAGTGATCGATCGTGGAGATCCGCTTCGAAGGGGTCCAGAAGATCTACCCCGGTCAAGTTAAGGCGCTCGACGGGATCGACCTGACGATCCCGGTTGGCATGTATGGCCTGCTCGGCCCGAACGGGGCCGGCAAGACGACCCTGATGCGCATCCTCTGCACCCTGATGGAACCGACCGCAGGCAAGATCACGGTGGATGGCATCGACCGGCTGGTCGAGCCCGAGCGCGTCCGGCGGATCCTGGGCTATCTGCCGCAGGAGTTCGGCCTCTACCGCCGGCTGACGGCGCCCGAGTACCTCGACTTCGTCGGATCGATGAAGGGACTCTCCGGCGCTGAACGCCGGCGCCAAGTCGCCGACGTGCTTGAACGGGTCAACCTGACCCACGAGAGGCGCAAGCCGCTCGGTGGCTACTCTGGCGGGATGAAGCGGCGCCTCGGCATCGCCCAGGCGCTCCTCGGTGACCCCAAGATCCTCGTCGTGGACGAGCCGACCGCGGGGCTCGACCCGGAGGAGCGGCTCCGCTTCCGTAACCTCCTGGCCGACCTCTCCACCAGCCGGATCGTGCTGCTCTCCACGCATATTGCCAGCGATATCGAGGCGACCTGCCAGTCGGTTGCGGTGATGCAGAAGGGGCGGGTCCGCTTTACGGGCTCGCCGACCGCACTGATGCAAGCGGCAGCCGGGCAGGTCTGGCAACTCGATCTCCCGGCGGCGGAGTATGAGCGGGTGCGCTCGACGCTAAAGGTCGTCTCGGCCCGTCGTACGTCTGATGCGGTCTCCCTGCGCGTGCTCGCACCGGAGCGGCCCCTGGGCATCGGGGAGAGCCTACCCCCCACGCTGGAGGATGGCTATCTCTGCCTGACCGGAGAGGGGGCGGCCTGATGCGTGCCTCCCTGCAGATGACGCTCCGGCTCCTCTTGCGGGCGCCCGGCCTTTGGGTCGTCTCGCTTGGCACCGCAGGGCTGATGGGCTGGGTTACGTCGGGGAGCCTGCTGCTCCGCGCCCTGCAAATGATGGACATGCTCCTGATCCCGTTCTTCTTCCTTGGTCAACTCCTCCTGACGATCGCCAGTAGCCAGCAGGAGCGTTCCGAGCGGTCCGAAGAGCTGTTGGCGGCGCTGCCCTACCCGCTCTGGCGCTTCCTGGTTGGGCGTGCGGCTGGTACCTACCTCGCCTGGGTGACGGTCAGCCTGCTGCTCTGGACGGAGATCGGCCTGGTCTCGGTCGTGATCGGACACCCGGTGGACTGGCTCTTCCTGGCGTCGCACTGGCTGATGGCTGCGCCGGTCACCCTGCTCTTCACGACAGCACTCGGCCTGCTGCTGGGTCAGGTGATCCGGCAGCCGCTCCTGGGCTATATCGCAGGCGCACTGGTCTGGCTGGGCGCCCGGATCGGCACGATCGCCCTTAGCCGGGATGGGCAGGGCCTGCCGCCCCTCTTCGAGTTCGCCGCCAGCGGGCTCTACTTCCCGCTGACCGACCACGGACTGGTCTTGGTGGAGGCATCCCTCTACTTGAACCGGCTCTACGTCCTGGGGTTTGCCCTGCTCCTGGGCGCCGCGCTTCTCCTGCTGCGCTCACGTGAGCGGCACCTACCGACCCGCCCTGCCGCGCTAGGCATCCTGCTCGCCGCGGTGCTCACCCTCGGCAGCGCCGTCGGGATCGTCCGTCCCTGGCAGGCGTCGATCCAAGCCGCCAAGGCGAATGTACAGGCCATGCCGGTCCGAACGTTCGAGGACCTCGAGGCACCGATTCGCCAGGTGTTGGCCGCAGACCAGTACCAACTTGATGTCCAGCTCGATCCTGAGTCGCATCGGCTGACTGCCAGGGGCAGTTGGGTCCTGACGAACGTCACGGACGTTCGGATCGATCAGCCCCAACTGGGCCTGCGGCAGACCTTCACGCTCTCCCGTCTGACGACGGCGAGCGGTGAACCGGTCGCCTTCCGCCACGAGGGGAACCTTCTTCAGTTGGAACATCCCCTCGGGCCGGGCGAGTCCCTCTCGCTCCAAGGGGAGTGGTCTGGGACGGTCTGGGAGAGTCGGATCAAGGACGGCCCCAAGCTGGGCGCCCATATCAGCACCAAGTCGATCGTCCTCCCCGCCAACTGGGGCTGGTACCCGGTGGCGACCCCGGAGTCGCTCCCGTATCAGTTGAAGATCTGCCCAGTAGGGCAGCGGGACTGTGACCCGTCGATCTTTGAGGGTGGACCTGTGCCGCCGGCCTCCTTCGCCCTGAGCGTGACCGGGAGTGACCTGAACCTGCTCCATAATGCGGGCGAGCGGGCGAATGGACTCTACCTGGTCGGTACACCGTATGGATCTCGCCAGGTTGCAGGGGTGGCGCTGAACCTGTCACCGCTCACTCGCCCCTATGCGGATGAGATGGCGGCAGAGTATGCCGAGAACATGCGCCCCTACCTGACGATGCTTCCCGGTCGGGACGACCCACTGCGGATCATTGAGGTCTCGTATGAGATCATCTGGAATAGCCCGTGGGCTAGGACCGCCCCAGCCTTCCCGAACGCCCTCCTGCTTGACGGCACGACGATGGGCTATCGCGACCAGGAGGCCGAGGTGACGAGGATCTACTCCTTGGTCCTCCAGTCCCCTGAGCAGTGGTGGCGCATGAATGAGTCCCACCAGCTCCACGACCTGACCCAGGGTTTCGCCCACTTCATGTACCGCTCCAGCCAAGGCCGTTGGTACGGTAGCAGCGCGAATGACCCAGTCGCCGCCCTGCTCTGGCAGGTCGAAGCGGGGAAGGGGAAGGAGACGGCCTACCAGATCCTCCGCCAGATGTATGGCGAGCGGTTTACCGGGCGCCTCACCCTGGAGAGGCTGATCCAGGTGGTGCAAGCGGCGGCTGGCGATGACCCGAAGGTGCAGGCGGCGCTGGCTGGACTGGCGACGGAGGGGCCGAGATGACGCTCCTCTGGTCTAGGTTGAAGGCGCAGGCGAGTTGGACCTGGGCGGTGCTCTTTACCATCCACGGGATCCTCCTCATCGCCCTCTTCCGCAATGGATTCCATCCGTACAGTTCGCTACGACGCTGGCAGGAGGCCACCTTCATCCTGGAGGTCTACCTGCCCCTGGTCCTGGCCCTCTTCCTGGCCCCGCTGCCCGCACTGGACCGCTCTGAGGGGGCGGCCGAGCTACACCTAAGCTACCGGCGTCCGGCCTTCCTGCAACTGCTCGGTCATGTGGCGCTGCCCCTGCTGCTCTGGGCGTTGGTGGCGGGCGCCACGGGCTGGTCGATCGATCAGTACTACGCAGAGCTGCCTCTGGCCGACCTGCTGACGGTGCTGCTCTATCCGGCGGGCGCCCTCGGCGGCGCCGCCTTGGCAGGCGGTGCAATCGCCCGCCATCCGATTGGTGGAGTCGTGGTCGTCGGCCTCTGGTGGGGTCTCGACCTGCTCTACCCGGCGAAGCTGAACCGGCTCTGCTACCTCTTCCTGCAGTACCAGCCCACAGACCTGGATGGCGCCCTGATGCAGCAGCGGATGCTCTGGGTGGGCCTCGGCGCCCTCTTGCTCACGCTCCTGCTGGCCGGGCGCCGGGAGCGCTGGGTACGGGAGCGAGCGGCATAGCAAAAGACCGGCCCTCAAGACGAGGGCCGATCTGCCATCTTACTGCAGCGGAATCGTTACATCGAACGGGCCGGGGAGCGCTTCAGCATGCCGAACCGCCTGGAGCTCAACGCCATCGGTGATCGAACCATCGAAGCGGATCGTCACCCGAGCCGGCTTGCCGCCATTCCCGCCGACTCCCCGGGACTCGACCACGGCGCCCGACTGCGTCTTGATCGCCCACGTCGGGAGGTCGAGGATCAGGTTCTTCGGCTCCGCGCCCGAATCGACGAGGAGTTGGACCTCGGTCACTCCGTCCACCACCTGCAGCGAGTCGTAGGTGAAGGTTGTACCGCGCCACTCGGTCTGGGCGCCCGGCTGCAGCGGCAGGACCGGACCGCCCTTCTGAAGCTGGGTCACGCGGCCAAGACGTAGCGTCAAGGTCTCAGGCAGCGGATCGAGCCGGTCGAACTCGAAGCGGTAGTACTCCCGTGTCTTAGCGCCGTTCGTCTCGCTGTGCCCGGCGGAGCCGTGCGCCCGCGAGCCGCCTACCAGCTCGGCGTCCCGAATCTCGAAGCCTGGCGCCGTCTCGCCCTCCAACTCGACCACAGTCCCCGTTGCACCAAGGGTGACCTTGGTAACCGTCAGGTCATACCCGTCGCCCTTCAGGCTCTGGTTGACCGCCACCACCTTCGTCAGCGGATCGAGCGCCTTGCGGGAGGCGGTGAAGGAGACCGACCAGTCGCCCTTGATACCCGCAATCTCATCCACGTGCAGCCCAACGAGGGAGACCGAATGCGGCAGCGGCGGCAAGGAGAGCTTGCCGATCAGCTTGCCGTCGACGGAGTTAAGACTGCCGCTCCAGCCCTCCGTCCCCTTCTGCAGGTTGAAGGTGTAGGTTGGCATCTTCGACTTATGCAGGTCCGGGCCGGCGATCGACCAGAAGACCTCGGTCCGAACGCCATCGGCCAGGATCGACTCGACCGTAAAGGTGTAGCCGTCCCTCGTCACCGACTTGCCGACCGGGACGACGTAGCCCTGCCCCTCGGCCCAGACGACGCCGTCGTCATGGCCGACCATCTGCTGGATGTAGGGGCCGACCCAGGGGAGGTCTGAGGCGACGGAGGTGACGATCGGACCGTAGAAGCCACCGGTCCCGACCAGGAGAAGGCCGGCTGCCACGGCGCCCCAGCGCTGGAGCCCACGCCGCCGCGCCCGCTGCCGAATCGCCCCCGTTAGGCGGGCCGACGCTGCCGAACTGAGCGCTTCCTGGCCAAGCCACTCCTCACCGGTCATCTTGAGCTGCTGTTCGAGGTTCATGCGTGGTCTGCCTCCTCTTGATCGGTTGCAAGTCGCTTGCGCAGGGCGCCCAGCGCCCGATAGATCCGGGACTTGATCGTGCCCTCCGGTACGCCAAGGAGCGTGGCGATCTCACCGACCGGCATGTCGACCAGGTAGCGCAGCGTCAGGACCTGCCGGTGATCCTCCGCCAGCTCCATCACCTCACCCCAGAGGTGGCTCGCCTCGACTTGGGCCTCCGGCCCCGGCGTCGGATCCGGATCGGCCTCCGCCGCCGTCTCTAGTAGGACGAGCCGTGCCCGACTCCGTAGGAGGTTCTTACACCGATTGACCAGGATCCGCCGAAGCCAGGGGGCGAAGAGTTCCGGGCCGCCCCGGAGGGTATGGAAGCGCTCGTAGGCCTGGACCACTGCATCTTGCACCATCTCCCAGGCGTCGGCCTCACGGCCGGTCAGCGCCCGGGCGATCCGGAGGAGTTTGCCCTCTTCCGGGCGGAGAAGGGCGAGGAAGGCCTCGTCACTCTGCCGCATCTGATCCCTCCCTTTCGTTCAAGTACCCTACAGACACACGAGGGAGGGAAAACGTTCCCTGGTGTGGTACGATCTTCTTACGTTGACTCTATGTGATCGGAGGGTACCCCGGTGGTCAGATTCCGACCGGTTACACTGCAGGACGTCCCTGCCCTCTATGGATTTCGCACGGATGAAGAGGTCCTCTACTGGGGCGCCGGGGGCTACGGCACCGCGGTGGTGCGCCAGTTCGTGCGCTTCCTCTTTACAAGCTATAACCTTCACCGGATCGACATTGATACCTTCTCGGATAACGAGCGGGCGATCCGCTGCTACCAGAAGTGCGGCTTCGTCGAGGAGGGGCGCCTGCGCAAGGCGATGTGGACGACAAAGGGCTACCGCGATCAGGTGATGATGGGCCTCCTACGGGAGGACTGGGAGGCAGCGCAGGCCGACTAGCAAAGCGAGGGGCGCCCAGCGACGGCAAGGCCGCGGGGACGATCCTCCAGAAGGATGCCAACTGCACGACCTATGAACTGGAGTGGGAGGCCGAAAAACAGTAGGAGTCGCTCTGCTTCTTCGTCTATAATGGGCTTGTCTGTCCATTTGAGGAGGAGTCTACCATGCTGCGGATGCGGTCGGCCTCGATCCTGGTCACGGATGACGAGCGGGCGATCGATTTCTATCAGAACAAGCTGGGCTTTACGCTGATCGTCAACCAGAAGACCCCGGAGGGGATTACCTTCATGATGTTCCAACCGCCCGGTGGTGGGGCGAAGTTGGTCGTCTCCCGGCCGGTGCCGGGGCGGGAGGCCAAGGTGGGCGGCTTCTCGAACATCTTCTGGGAGACCGATGACGTGGAGAAGACGCACGCAGAGCTAGCCGCCAAGGGTGTCGAGTTTATCCAGCCGCCGGTCAAGCGCTTCTGGGGCGGCGTGGAGGCGATCTTCGTCGATCCGGACGGCAACCAGTTCCTGCTGCAGCAGGGCGGGATCTAAGTAGAGCGAAGGGCGCCGACCTCCCCAAGTGGGAGGGCGGCGCCCATTTTGCTACGTACACCTCGGGCTAGCCGATTCCTTCCGGAAAGTAGCGGTGGGCCCGCTTCAGCGGCGTCACCGTGGCTCCGCTATCCCGCGTGAGGGCCCCATCCCCCAGCCCCCGAGCAGCCCGCCCCAGTACCTGACCGAGTGAACGGGCCAGGTCAGCCGCCGCTTGGAGATCGCTCGCTCCGGCGGACCCTTGTAGCTGTGCCTCCCACCCCTGCACAGACTGCTCCAGAAGCGTTGCGACCATCTGTAACTGCCGTAGCGCCAGTTCGATCTGCGCCGGATTAGTCCGTCCCTGAAACACCCTCCGCTCAACCCCTCTCTAACCGATGCGTGGAATCGGGGCGCCCGACGGCAGGTCAAGCGCAGATTGTGCCCGTAAGTCCAAGGGTATGCAACAGAGCGCCGCCCTACCACCTCTACTCCTCCTACGAAAGTCCAGACCCAAAGGTTCGAGCCCTATTGACTCACAAGCCTTACTGCTCTAGAATCAATCTCAACACGAACAGCTATGATGGAGTAAAGTAAGCTCGATCTCGACCATCCAGGGAGGAAGCGCCCTCAGACTGCAAGCGCTTCTATGGCCGGACCTGCTGAAGTTCCCTCCGGAGCTGCACGCTGAACGCCTCGATGAGGCCGGTAGGCGCCGCCGGTT
>DATGYC010000272.1:0-4283 GCA_035298385.1 Symbiobacteriaceae bacterium
GGACCGCCGTGCTGCAGGCCGGTGTAGAGCATCTGCTGCAGTTCGTTCTCATCCTTCGGCGCCATCACGACCATCCGCGGGATCGTCCGCAGGTAGGCGATATCGAAGACGCCCTGATGGGTCGCCCCATCCTCCACCAAGCCACCACGGTCCAAGGCGAAGACGACCGGCAGGTTCTGGATCGCCACGTCGTGGATCACCTGGTCATAGGCCCGCTGCAGGAAGGTCGAGTAGACCGCAAAGAAGGGGCGCATCCCCGCCTTGGCGAGGCCGGAGGCGAAGGTGACGCCATGCTGCTCGGCGATGCCCACATCGTGGTAGCGCCCTGGGAACTCAGCGGCAAACTTGGTCAAGCCAACGCCTGAGGGCATCGCCGCCGTAATGGCGACGACGCGCGGGTCGAGCGCGGCCAGCTTGCGCATCGTGTTGCCGAAGACCTCGGAGTAGGTGACGGCGCCCGGCGCCGTCTTGCCCGTCTTGAGATCGAACGGGCCGCCGCCGTGGAACTTATCCGGCAGCTGCTCGGCGTAATAGACGCCCTTGCCCTTGGTCGTGACGACGTGGACGACCGTCGGGCCGTTGTAGGCGTGCGCCTGGCGGAGCGCCTCCTGCAGGGCGGGCAGGTTGTGCCCATCGACGGGGCCGATGTAGGTCAGGCCGAGGTCCTCGAAGAACATCGTTGGCACCATCAGGTGCTTGACGCCTTCCTTCAGCCGGTCGACGAACTCGAAGGCCTGCTGCCCCAGGATCGGGAACTGCTTGAGCGCATCGGCGATCGCCGTCTTGACGCCCTTGTACTGCTCGCCGGTGCGGATCTTGGCGAGGTACTGCGAGAGACCGCCCACGTTCGGGGCGATCGACATGGTGTTGTCATTGAGGATGACGATCATCTTGGTCTTGTCATGACCAGCATGGTTGAGCGCCTCATAGGCCATGCCGCCGGTCAGGGCGCCGTCGCCGATGACGGCGATGACGGCCCAGTCCTCACCCTTCAGGTCACGCGCCTTAGCCAGGCCCACCGCCGCCGAGATCGAGGTCGAGGCGTGGCCCCAGTGGAAGTGGTCATGGACCGACTCCTTGGGATCCGTGAAACCAGCGATGCCCTGATACTGGCGCATTGTATGGAAGCGCGCAAAGCGCCCAGTCAGCAGCTTATGGACATAGGACTGATGGGAGACATCCCACAGGATCTTATCCGTCGGCGAGTCGAAGACGGTGTGCAGCGCGAGGGTTAGCTCTACGACACCCAGGTTCGGCGCCAGGTGGCCACCGGTCTGAGCGACCGTCTCCGTGATCGTCTGCCGAATCTCCTCACCCAGGGTCAGAAGTTCCGCCTGGGACAGCTCCTTTAACTGGGAGGGACTCGTCAGGTCTGCAAGACGCATTTAGGTGCTCCTCCTCTTTGAGGAACTGGGGCGCGACGAGGTCCAGTGGCGGCCGGTCCCCTTCTCCACGGCCCAGATCGCGCGGCCGGCCAGCATTAGCACATCGGTCGCCCGCTCCATGGCGAGCGACTTGCCAGCCGCCTTGCCGCCTACGGTTAGGGCAGCGATCAGGCCGACCATGGCCAGCGCAAGGCCCTCGGAGGCCAGGTTCCCCGCTGCAACGGCGGTGGAGAGGCGTAGGGCCACGGCCGTGCCCGCTGCACCCGTGACGGCGCCGGTCACATCACCGACCACGTCATTGGCGAAGTTGGCGACCGCGTCGGCGTTCTTTGTGAGCCAGATCGCCTGACGGGCGCCCAGCATCTTACGGGCCGCCATTGCATGTAACGGCGCAGCCTCCGCTGCGGTTACGGCTGTACCGAGAATATCAAAAGCAACACCAGTCAGAATCAGGAGCAGGACGACGAGCATCGCCAGGAAGGCTGGCACTGACGAAAGGACCAGACCAGCCGACCAGTTTACGATCACAGCCAGGAAGAAGGCGAGCAGACCGACCCGGAGCGCCCGCTTAGCGGGCCCTCGACTGTCAGGCTGGGCCATACGACACGCTCCATTTCAAGGGTACAGGAAGACGGGGAGCCGGGACCCTCTATCCGTTAGGACGGGCGCCCATTCTCCCCGGTAACCTGCAGCTGAGTTTGATGGCCAAAAGGGGACAGGGACGGCCCCAAAAAGTTGTAGGGTGGCAGGTTACCTGGTAAATCTTGTGGCTTAGGTCCAGCAGGCTTTCCCCACGGCCTCCGGCGCGTCGCCGCCCCGGCGGTTTCCCTTTATGGCCGCGCTGCCGAGTTGCCTACGGCAGGGCTAGATTACCACTTAGACCACACTTTAATCCCAAGTAACCCTCTTGCGAACAGCCTAGGAGTTTTCCTCAACAACACACCTTCTCCTAGCCTCTTTTGCAGACGGCGTTTCAGGGGAAATGATCCCTGTCATCGACTGGCCAGTCTCCGACAAGGATTTACGGCCCTTTGCGGGGGCCGGCTCCCATCCCGCGCCGACTACGCAAGGCAGGCTACACTGCACACAGCACCTCACCATGTTTCAGTACCGCATGCAGGTCGTCACTGCGCCGTAGCCCTGTTGCTCACATTGGTGCAACCGCCACGAAGGACGCAGGCCTCCACGGAATGTGGGTCGTGGCTCACATGCCATTGTGAGTCGCCCTACACCCCGGCCGCATCGGACCGTCGCCCTTAGCGGTACCCCCAGCACCAGCCCCCGATTGGGCATCGGCAGCCAGCACCAGAGGCCTCATCGATGTGCCCTTGACGGATTTTTAGGCCCGCCTTCAGAGAAGGTAGTACCGACTAGGATACTGCACCACCCAACGAGTAAACTTTACGTCGTCGTTCGTTGGACAAAGAGACGGGTCCGGCGTTATGGTACCGGACCCGACAAATCGAATCGTATCAGCTTTACGCATCCCGGTCAACGACAAAATCTGCCAGCCGCCCCAGAATATCGGCCCGATCGCCAAAGGTAGCCAGCGCTGCCTTTGCTGCGGCGACCTCGTCCTGCGCCAGTTGGCGGGCGCCGTCCAGCCCAAAGCGCCGGACATAGGTCGACTTGTCGTGCTTCTCGTCCCGCCCGACACCCTTGCCGGTCTTGGCCGCATCCCCGATGACGTCCAGCACGTCATCCTGGATCTGAAAGGCGAGGCCGAAGTGTTCTGCGTAGGCGTCCAGCGCAGCCAGGTCAGCCGCCGCCGCCCCGGCCAGGATCGCGCCAGCCCGCAGGGAGGCACGGAAGAGCGCACCGGTCTTGAGGCGGTGGATCTGGGCAAGGGTCTCGCCCTCGGCGCCCTTCGTCTCCCAGGCGATGTCGAGCACCTGCCCGCCGACCATGCCAGCGGCGCCAGCCCCACTCGCTACCTCAGCGACGACCCGCAGAGCCGCTCGGGCATCGATCGCCGGAAGCGACGCCTGCCGGGCCAGCATCTCAAAGGCGAGCGTCAGCAGGCCATCGCCAGCCAGGATCGCCATCGCCTCGCCGTAGACCTTGTGATTGGTCGGGCGCCCCCGGCGAAGGTCGTCATCATCCATCGCCGGTAGGTCATCGTGGATCAATGAATAGGTATGGATCATCTCAAGGGCGCATGCTGCGGGCATCACCCGCTCAGCCGGGGCGCCAAAGACGGCCGCCGCAGCGATCACCAGGATCGGCCGGAGCCGCTTGCCACCGCCGAGCAGGGAGTAGCGCATCGCCTCAAGGATGGCGTCCGGGGCGAGGGCGAGCTCCGGCGCTGCCGATTCGGCGCCCGTCTGCGACGTGGCGGCAAGGGCGCCTGCGCTCTGACCCGACGCCCGTGTATACAGGTCT
The DNA here is from genome assembly GCA_035298385.1 of Symbiobacteriaceae bacterium. GTDB lineage: Bacteria > Bacillota > Sulfobacillia > Symbiobacteriales > Symbiobacteriaceae > DATGYC01. Next base: position 3,768 of record DATGYC010000272.1, read on the forward strand.
AAATACTCGTCTACCCGACGAGCCTCTTGCTTCAAATAGGCGGCGATATCCAAAGCGGGAGCCTCCCGTCCTTACTCTTCGGCCAGTTGCAGCGGTGCCGTCACTAACTGGCCGCTCTTTAGCATCAGCTTCTCGATCTGGGCCTCCGCCTCATCCAGGGCGACGCCGCACTGGCGGGCGAGCCCGATCCCCTCCTGGAAGAGGGCGAGGGACCTCTCCAGCGGCAGATCGCCGCCCTCGAGCTCCTTGACTACCTGCTCCAGCCGCTCCATCGCCTGCTCAAAGCTCAGTTCCGTGCTCACGCCTTCCCGTCCTCCTTTACCTCGACCTGCAGGCTCCCCTCATGCAGGAGCAGGTCAAGCCGTTCTCCCGCCGCCACACTCGAGGCCGCCTTGACAACCGAGCCATCAGCCCGCCTTGCGATCGCATAGCCGCGCCCGAGCACCGCCAGCGGCGAGAGCGCATCGAGGCGCCCGGCGGCGCCGGCCAGGCGGAGCTTCCGCCGCTCGACGCCCT
>DATGYC010000273.1:0-13192 GCA_035298385.1 Symbiobacteriaceae bacterium
ATTCTCGAGCTCTTGCTCAAGCAATCGCATCATCTCAGCATCATCCAGGTGGTTCTTGTGGTCCGCAGCTTCGGCGAACGCCGCTTTGAACTCCGGCAGTTCAGTCAGCGAAAAGGTGTGGGTGATATCTTTCACTGACTGAAGAACCCACGTCTCCCCCTCATAGGAGATCACCAACTGTCCAGACCGTGCCTCTTCGAGCACGTCCTTCAATGCAGGGGACCCCTGCACCACCTCTTTGGTCAACAGCCGATGAGCCTTTGCCATTTCGCTCAACTCCCTACCCCTAGTTTATCATACTTGCGTGTCAGGTCCACAGGGCATGTAAGAGACCGCTCCATGACTAGGCTGTCATGGAGCGGTCTCTTCATGATACGGATCCCTGCGCCTACCAGCGCCGCTTGCCCTTCCCCATCAGCATCGAGATGCCCCAGATCACCAAGAGGAGCGGAGCGAACCGTATCGCTAGATGGAGCAAGGTCCCCACTGCGCCAAAGAAGAGCCCCGGCAGGGCGATCAGCAACAGCACGCCAGCCACGCCCATCCCCCAGCGGCCAACCAAGCCCGTCGAGGCGCCCACCCCAAACAGGAGCGCCAAGAGCACGAAGAGCCAAGCGCTCTTCACCAAGAAGGTTACGGCCAGGAAGACCCCCAGAATAACCAGCGCTGTACCAACAAAACGGGACATACCCGCATACACGTCCTTTCACATCGAAGTCTATCCAATAGAGGCCAGCATTGAACCAAAAGGTTCGGAAGACCGTCCAATAAAGAGAATCCCCGGTAGACCGGGGATTCCACTACTTGAGCGTTCTGAATACAAAGACTCCTCCGATGATGATGAAGGAGATTCCCGTTACAAGGCGAACCATGCGAAGGGGCACGTGCCTTAGCAGCACGTCACCGGCCAGCACTGCGAAGAGGGCCGACGCGACCAGGGCCGCCGCTGCGCCAAAGAAGATAGCCGCAGGCGACCGAGACTTCGCGGAGAGGGACATCACCATCAGTTGTGTCTTGTCCCCCAGTTCGGCCAAGAAGATCAGGCTGAAAGTGATCAGTGAAGCCTTCCAATCCAACGCGGGCTCCCCCCAATACGGGCCTAGGCTCTACCCCAAGGGTACGAGCCCCCAGGCCTGTCTAGAACAAGCCCGCCCGAGAGGAGTCGATCTGCATGATCCGCCGCCTCGCTCTACTCGCCCTACTGGGCGCCCTGCTCGCCGGTTGCGCCAAGGCGACCCCCTGGCCCGGCCACGGCCCGGAGGGCCAGACCAGCACAACCCCGCCGGTCAACGCCCCGAGCGCGACCAACCCGACAACGAGCACCAAGCCTGGCACCAGCCAGCCCGGCACTACGACCCCACCGGCCCAGCCCCTCCCAGCCGATGGCTCGATCCCCGGGGATAGCAAGGCCCTGGAGGCTGCCCTCTCCACCCCCTCTCACTTCAGCTATAAGATCGAGATCGTCAACGAGTCGGTCGAAGATCTGGATAAGTACCTGGACGACCGGCTCGCCCAGGGCGGGGCGCCCGGCCCGAACGAGCTCCTCTTCGTCCTCTTCGCGACCAAGAACTATGACATCCGCTTCGCCATGGGCGCCATGGACCCGCCGCTTAAGCCGGAGGCGCTCTACGCCCAGGTGAAGGCCCTCTACCTGTCCAAGAAGGGCGACCCGGCGGGCGGTATGGCTGCCCTGATCTCAGCGCTGAACCAACAGGGGTAATCCCCCGATTCAAGAGAGAGACAACCCACTCGTTCGAGAGTGGGTTGTTTCATTTTTGTAAAAAACTTTTACACTTGTACCAAATGTGTTACTATATTAATCGTTCTGAAAAGATCGTTTCACAGGATGGAGGAGACGCCGTGGCTACTCTCACGTTCGCCTTCCTGGATGCGGGGCAAGGTGACTGCACCCTGATTCAGTACCCAGATAACTCGCTCGTAATGGTCGACTGTGGCTCGATCAAGAACAGCTCCGTCGTCTCTGGTGAGGTGACCACGGTTCTGAATCGTGTGCTGCCGGCCGCTGGCAACAAGATCAGCAACCTCGTCCTGACTCATGCCGACCAGGACCACTACAACATGCTTAAAGATGTAATCATCACGCCCGGCGTCACCGTCGATCAGGTCTACTACGGCTGTGACATCAACCTCTACAAGAACCAGAACGAATCGAATGCCACCTATGACTGGCTGAGCGCACACAGCAACGCCTCGGCGCCCCCTAACACCTTCGGCGGCGCCAAGGTGAATGCAGCCCTGAGCCGCGCCGGTGTCACCTGCTATGTGCTGGCTGCGAACGCCTCCGGCAGCCCCAAGGCCAAAGACTCACACAACCGAAACACCAACTCCGTCGTCCTGCTCTTCATCTACAACGACAACAAGGTCTTCATGATGGGTGATGCCAGTGAGGAGACCGAGGATTTCATCATCACCAGCTGTAAGACCAACAAGATCTCAAGCCGGCTAACCAACGCCAACCTGACCGTGCTCAAGATGGGGCACCACGGCAGCCAAACCTCCTCCTCAGAGGCGTGGATCAAGGCGCTGACACCGGACTACGTAGTCGTCTCCTCTGATACCCGTCAGTTCGGCTCGAACGGCAAGGGAATGCCGACCCGGTCCCTGCTGGATAACGTGCTCACTTGGTCCTCCATCTCAGACTTGCCAAAGGACTTCTGCCACCCCTATGTACTGTACGAGGATGACTCCAGCTCCAGCAACTATCGGAAGTTCCTCGCCGTCGGCCCGAGCCGTCAAGCGATCTGCACCACGCTCTACGAGATTCAGTACGACCACACGGGCGTCAACTTCGAGGCGACCGGCGGCAGTTGGTACTACTACCTGAACTCATCAGGGAACCCATCCGTCACCGTTGGCTGGACCGGACCCAAGACCACCTGCTGACGCAGCCTGCGCAAAGGGATGTGACGTGATGGGAATGACGGTCCAGCAACTACAGGCCCTGCTGGCGGCCACGGCGCCCGGGTCGACCTTCACCCTGGCGGATACCGCCCTGGGGATCGACGGCGTCAAGTCGCTCTTTGATAGCTACCTCCCTGGTTCCACCCTGACCGTGGTCAACGCCCAAGCCGATGCGACGGCGCTGACGGTCAGCGGTACGATCACGATTCAGAGCCTGGCGGGCGCCCCCTGCCAAGTCAGCTTCCCGAACGATGGAACGAACGTGACCGGCATTCTGATCCAAGTCGGCCTCGCCGACTGGTCAGTCAGCCTAAGCTACCTGACCTGGAGCGCCCCCTTCCTGGGCGCCATGGGCTTCACCAGCCCCACCCTCCTCCTGAGCGCCCAGCCGAACCTGCAGGGCGTCGCCGTTCCCGCCCTCGGCGCCGCTGCGCAGTTTGACTTCACCGGGGCCAGTGGCAAGGAGTCGCTGAAGCTACAGGCGCTCTTCCCCTCGGACCCGGATGCAGACTACACCCTCTCCGGCCAGTTCACGGGCGTCACCTTCGCCGACCTGAACACCCTGACCCAGTTCGCCACCAACGGCAACTTCAACATCATCCCGACCGACGTGGTCCCACTCGCCAAGGAACTCTCCCTGGCGGGACTCTCCGTCACGGTCAACCCGACCCTGAACTCGATCGTCCAGGCGACCATCACCATCCAGTCATCCAACCCCTGGGTGATCATCAAGGACGTCTTCGCCTTTGAGGTCCTGGGCGTCACCTTCTCGATCCTCTACCCGACCGTGCTTGATCAGGTCTCAGCCCTGATCTTTGCCACGCTTAACATCGAGGATACGGTCTACGTCTCGACGGGGATCACCATCCCAGGGCTTGGGCTGCAGGCCCAACTCCAGGACCCGATCCCCCTCACCCCCGTTCTCAACAAGTACCTGCCCGGTGTCACCCTCTTTGACGCCACGCTCTCTGAGCTGGTCCTCTCCCTGGACGTGCCCTCCCTTACATACCTGGGCCAGCTTGACATCGTGACCGACTGGGAACTGGTGACCGGGATCAAGCTGACCGAGCTCTACCTGACGGTCAACGGTCAGTCGACCAATACGCCCACCGGTCAGCTCCTGGCCACCTTTGTGGTCGGTGGGGTCCGGATTCTCCTGGGCGCCGGGTACCTAGGCGGTACGACGGGCTGGTCCTTCCAGGGCTCGACCGTCGGCGATGACGCCATCCCGGTGGGCGAGTTCGCCCAGGGGATCGCGGATCTCTTTGGCGTCGCCCTGCCGGAGCCGATCCAGCAGGCGCAGGTCAAGAACGTCCAACTCGGCCTGACGACGGGCGCCCCCACCTTCGACTTCACCTGCCTGGGCACCACCACCATCGCCGGGGTAGGGGTCGACTTCCGCCCCACCATCCACCTCGCCTACGACAGCACAAAGCAGACCTGGGCCAAGCACTTCGCCGGCGACCTAAAGCTCCTCTCCCCGCAGAAGGATGGGACGACCAAGGAGATCGACTTCTCCCTCACCTTTGATGATGACGCAACCAAGACCGTCATCTCGGCCGAGTGGAAGCAGGAGGCGAACCCGCTCCAGTTTGCGGATATCGCTTCCGCCTTCGGCTTCACCCTGCCGACGATCCCCCCTTCGCTCGACCTAGCGCTGACCGAGGCCAGCTTCACCTATGACTTCACCAACGGGATCCTGGTCCTGACCGCTGCCTCCCAGAACTACGGCAACGCGGTCTTTGTCACCATGCCGGTCCAGGGGAGTCGCCAGTACTACTTCCTGATCGGCCAGAAGGAGCCGATCAACCTCTCCAACCTGCCCCTGATCGGCGAGGAACTGGCCAAGCTCCAGACGATCAGCATCGACAAGCTCTACGTGATCATCGCCTCGGCGCCGATCACGGCGGATGTGGCCAAGCTGGTCAACCCGGAGATCAAGACCGGCTTCCCCACCCTGCCTTCCCTCGGCACGACGGGTCAGGTCGCCCTCTCGGCCGACTTCATCTTCGGCGACGCCTCCTTCCCGCTCAGCCTGGGCATGGATGGCCCGCAGTCGACCGCCAGCAACACCAAGGTCGGCCCGCCCGGCGGGACCGGCTCAACCACGGTCACCACGACCAGCGCCGCTGCCTCAGACGGGACGAGCTGGTTCAACATCCAGAAGTCGTTCGGCCCCGTCACCTTCAACAAGATCGGCATCCGGTACGCGGACCAGCAGCTCTGGTTCTACCTGAGCGCCTCCCTCGCCATGGCCGGGTTGACGATCGAACTGGAAGGGCTGGGCGTCGGCTCCCCGCTGACGAACTTCGAGCCCCAGTTCAGCCTGCGCGGGCTCGGGATCGACTACAAGAACCTACCGCTAGAGATCGGCGGCGCCTTCCTCCGCTTGGACCCGAAGCCGCCCGTCACGCTGGAGTTCGACGGCGCAGCGATCATCCAGACTGGCAAGTTTGGCCTGACCGCCTTCGGCTCCTACGCCGACATCAGCGGCAACCCCTCCCTCTTCATCTTCGCCCAGTTGAACGCTGCGCTCGGCGGGCCGCCCTACTTCTTCGTCACCGGCCTGGCGGGCGGCTTTGGCTACAACTCGAACCTGCGCCTCCCCGACATCAATGAGATCTACAAGTTCCCATTCGTCGCTGGCCTGACCGATCCGAGCGTGCTGGGCGGCAAGAACGCTGGCCCCCTGCAGGCGCTTGAGGTCCTCTCCGGTGGAGCGAACCCCTGGGTGACGCCGGAGCTCGGCCAACTCTGGTTCGCCGCTGGCCTGATGTTCAGCACGGTCGAGCTGCTCCAGACCAAGGCCCTGGCCGTCGTGGCGATCGGCAACGACCTCTCCTTCTCCCTGATCGGTCTCTCTACCGCCAGCTTCCCGCCGGACAGCTCGGTCACCTACGCCAAGGTCGAACTGCAGATCCGGGTCCTCTTTGAGGTGACGAAGGGCTTCTTCGCCGCCTCAGCCGTGCTCTCGCCTAACTCGTACCTGATCGATCCGTCCTGCGTCCTGACCGGCGGCTTCGCCTTCTACATGTGGTTCCCCGGGAACGAGCACTTCGGCGACTTCGTGCTCACCCTGGGCGGCTATAGCCCCTACTTCGTCAAGCCGGCCTGGTACCCGTCGATCCCCGCCGTCGGCTTCACCTGGTCGATCTCCGACATGGTCAGCCTCTCCGGTAGCGCCTACATGGCGCTCACCCCGGCGGCGATCATGGCGGGTGGCGCCCTGGCCGTCAACTTCCATGATGGGAATCTGAAGGCCTGGTTCACCGCCTACGCCGACCTGATCATCTGGTACAAGCCCTTCCACTTCATCGCCACGATTGGGGTGAGCGTGGGCGCCTCCTACAAGCTCGACGTCGGCTTCACCAGCAAGACCTTCGCCGTCGAACTGGGCGCCGACCTGACACTCTGGGGCCCACCGACCGGCGGCACGGTCACCGTCCACTGGTGGGTGATCTCCTTCACGGTCGACTTTGGCGCCGACCAGCCCTCCGCACCGCCGAAGGTGGACTGGACTGGCTTCACCTCCCTCCTGCCTGCCTCGAACGCCGCCGCCACCATCAACGCTGCGGCCGGCCTAGCGGGTGAGGAGAAGGGGACGAGCGTCATGCGCGCAGCCGACGCCGCCGACGCCGACCCGCCCAAGGTCTGGATCGTCCGGCCCGGCACCTTCAGCTTCAGCACCGCCTCCGCCATCCCCGCGACCCAACTCTTCCTCGGGACGAAGAGCACGACCCCCTACCAACAGGGGAAGAAGCTGGATATCCAGCCGATGCAGGTGACCGACCTGACCGCGACCCAGCGGGTCTCGCTCGTGGGCACGGCGTCGGGTGAGGTCGACCTGATCGCAGCTGGCTGGTCCGTCTCGACCAACACCGGCAACGTTCCGACCGCCCTCTGGGGCGCCCAGACCGGCACCAACGTGCCGAGCGGCGACTCGCTCCTGCAGAGCCAGCTCACCGGCCTCACCCTTGTCGCCCCGCCCGTCAAGCCGGGGCCGTCCATCGGACCGGTCGACGTCAACGCCAACCTGAGCTACGACCCGCTCTCGCCGGATGGTGGCCTGCCGCTCACGAACGGGGTCAGCCCCAGCGGCCCGACCCCGCAGACCTCCGACCAGACCATCCGGATCATCGAGACCGGCCTGATGGCGAGCGGGACCGTCTCCGCCCGCACCGACCTCTTCACCGCCCTCCAATCCCTGGGCGCCGACCCGCTCACCAACGGCTCCCTGACCAACCTGGCCGCCCAGGCGGGCAGCCTCTTCAGCGCTGAGCCCCTGATTCTGCCGAGCGGAGGGGAACAGGCATGAGCAACCCATCGCCGACGATCCGCTTCTTTGACAACACCATCCCGCCACTAGAGGCGGAGACGTACACGATCACCATCGATCAAGCGATCACGGGGATCGACACCGGCTCCTACTTCCAGCCGATCACCCAGCTGGTGGAGGTCCGGGCGCCCCAGTTCACCCTGCCCGCGAATGCGGTCCACGCCCTCTACCCGCCCGACAAGTCGAACGGCATCTATGGCGAGATCCTCCCGCACATCGTCCTCGATGATCGCTCCCTCCCCTGGGAGCGCTACCTGACCGCCTCGGACAAGTCGATCCCCTGGCTCGCCCTCCTGCTCTTTGAGGCCGCTGAGCTCCAGGGCGCCACCGTCCAGCTCACCACCGTCGCCGACCTGCTGACGGCCGATCCGAACGGCAAGATCCTGAAGCCGGGGATCGATCCGCAGAGCCTTTCGACCGAGATCCTGAACTCGAACTGCCAGACGATCACCGTCTCGGCGACCGTCTTCCAGGCCCTGGTCCCGCAACTGGCCGAACTCAAGTACCTGACCCACGTGCGCGAGGTGGATAATGCCGGGGATGCCGTGGAGACCGGTTGGTTCAGCGCCCTGGTCGCCAACCGCTTCCCGCTCTCCACCGGGACGGACGGCGCCGCCGGCGGCCAGAACCTGGTCCACCTGATCTCGCTGGAGGGCTGGGCGAAGTACCTGGACGGCACCGCCCTCCCGGACGGGGCCAGCCTGCAGCTGGTCACCCTGGCCAACTGGTCCTTCATCTCCGCCCCGGCGGCTGACCAGTCCTTCGCCCAACTGATGGCCAACTTCGTCACCCAGGAGGGCGGGGACCCGTCAAGCATCCTGCTTCAGCTCCCGGTCAGCAACCCGCCCGCCAACCCGACGCCGGCCCAGGCGGCGGCACTCAAGCGCTTGAACGACGGATACCTCCCGCTCTCCTACAAGACCGCCCTCGGCGAGGAGTCCTTCGCTTGGTACCGCGGGCCGCTCGCCCCGGTCGTCGCGCCGACCCTCCCAACCAACGGCTCGCCGATTACCGCCTCAGACGAGGTGATGATCTACGACCAGGCCAGTGGGGTCTTTGACCAGTCCTACGCCGCCGCCTGGGAGATCGGGCGGGCGGTCGCCCTGGCCGACAAGTCGTTCGGTACCACCCTGATGAACTACCGCCGGGCCACCTATCAGTTGCTGCACCTGATCGTTGACCGACTGCAGTTGGCTGGTCTGGCTGATCCGGCGGACCTGCAACAACTGGCCCAGTCGGATCTGGTCCGGCAGTCGTTCGACAAGCTGCTCTCGGCGGGGCTGGGTAACCACTTGACCGAGGCCTTCGCCAGCCTGAATGCGAGCAGCGGGGCGCCCGGCCCCGCCCAGCCGGTCAAGGCCGTCTCCAGCCAGAGCGTCGTCCAGGTCCTGCAGACCTTCCTGGCCGACCCGAACGTCCAGACCTTCCTCCAGGCGACCGTCCAGACGGAGTTGATCCCGGTCGCCCAGTGGCTGGCCAATCTACGCCGACTCGTCGGCGTCCCCTTCAACCACCTCGTCCCTGATCAGCGGATGCTCCCGGTCGAGTCGCTCCGCTTCTTCTACGTCGACCCGAACTGGCTCGATGCGCTGACGGACGGCGCCCTCTCGATCGGGACGGAGTCCAGCCGCGACCTGCTGCTCCACCAGGTGATGAAGGGGGTGATGGCTGACGCCATCGCCCAGGCGGTCCCGAGCGGCCCGATCAGCGGACTGCTGATCCGCTCGGAGCTGATCTCCGGCTGGCCCGGCCTCGTGGTCAAGGCCGAGGCGGGCGGGACGACCCTGACCAACATCCGGCAGGAGTCCCTCTCGCCCAAGGTGCTGATCGCCCTCTTCCAAGGGATCCCGGATCTGGTGACGCTGAGCGAGCCGCTCCAGGGCCTCCGCTTCGGCGTCGAGGACGGGGATCTGATCCAACTGCGCAGCCTCGTCGATCCGATCGGGCAGCCCCTAGGCAAGACCTTCCCCACCAGCGGTGGCTTCGCCCAGTACTTCCGGCCGGTCTCCGGCACGGTCGGCAACCGGGTGCTGCAGATCAACGACGGCCCCACCAGCCTAGTCCCGCAGCTGACCGCCGCCTTCCCCGGGGTCAGCACCTTCGGCCCCGCTGACCTCGCCCTCCAGATGGTCAAGGCGCCCGAGCGCCAGTCATTCCTGCCCCCGAAGGAGGCGCACCATGGCTGATCCTAACGTCCTTCTGGTGCCCGTAGAGGTCAAGGCACTGGTCGTCAACGACCGGGTCCGGATCGGCCAGAACTTCCAGCGCTGGTCGATGAACTACCAGGCGATGACCAACTTTGTCAGCCCGGAGCCGCCCCCCTTCTCCGGCAACGCCAACGACTGGCCGTCCAACCCGGCCTACAACGGCGTCTACCTGCACTGGACCCTCCCCGCAGCGCTCCGCCAGGGCGCCCACGAGACCGCCACCGGCACCACCACCTACCCGTTGGTGCCGAACCGCTGGCTGGTCCTGCGCTATAGCGGCCCGCTGGGCGCCCGCACGGCGACCGCCTGGGTCGTCGAAAGCGACTTCCTCGATCCGAACCAGGGCACCTCGCCCTACATCGATCCCCGGGCCTCCAGCCTTCAGGTCACATCGATCGGGCGGAAGGTCAACCTGAACAACCCCCAGTGGACGGAGACCGGCAAGCCGGACCTCTTCCTGACGGCGGTCAGCCCAGCCAATGCCACCTTCGCCGCCTACCAGCCCTACACCGAGAACGTCTTCTCGATCCATGACACCCTCGACGGCCTGTCCGACCAGGAGTCGCTCAGCTACCTCGTCGTCGGCTGGTACGCCAACTCGGCCAAGGATCCCCTCGCTGACGGGGAGTTCACCACGCTCCTGCAAGAGTTGGGCTGGTCCGTCTCCGAGTCCGAGACCGCCACGCAGTCGATCTACCACGGCCTGGCCTGGGGCGTGAACTGGTCCAAGAACGGTGATGCACCCTCGTCTGCGATGCCGGCCCCGGCCGACGTCTGCCTCGCCGTCGGCAACACCTCGATCGACGCCCTGACCGCCCTGATCGCCAAGCAGGCGGCAGACGCCGGCAAGCAGGAGATCCTGAACGTCGAGCTACTCGAGGCCTTCCAGTACGACCTCCTCCCGACCCTGGATCAGCCGGATGGCCCACAGATCCTGGAGCAGAAGATCCATGAGCAGTGGTTCGGCTCCCAGCCCGGCGGCTACATCTGGGAGATCGTCGCCCGACCGGGGACCGATCCCGACCCGAACTGGACGGAGCCCGCCTGGCTGGTCGAACTCAACCAGACCCAGAACGCCCTAGATGAGGCGCGCCTGACCATGCAGTCGATGCAGTGGGAGCTCTACGCCCTCTGGTGGAAGCAGCAGTACGCCGCCCACCTGCCGCCCAACCGGTACCCGTCGGGCATGACACCCCAGATGTTCGCCGACCAACTCGATCCGGCGAACCAGAACGGGCTGCTCTACAAGGTCTACCAGCAGATCGAGACGGTGAAGAACCTCGCCCGTCAGGTCCCGGACGGGAACAGCCAGTCGGCGCTCGCCCAAGCGATCGCGACCTTCGCCTACGATCAGGGGCTTTCGCCACAGTACGAGCTGAAGCGGGCGAATCGGCCACGCTTCTACCAGGCGAACAACCCGGTCGTCCTCCTGGCGGGGACCAACGCCTCAGGCCTGCTCAGCACGGACGACGCCCTCCCCTGCCGCTTCCCGGATCAGATCGTGACCGGCCTGACCTTCCAGGGGCAGCCCATCACCCTGGCCAGCCTGAAGGGCGGCATCCCCACCCTGGATCTGACCAACCTGCCGGCGGTGGTGGGCGCCCTCCTGGTCGAGTTCTTCTTCCTCGACCCGCTCAACGCCACCCTGATCGCCGCCCGTGGACTTGGGACGAGCGACCCGGCGGTAATCCAGGCTCTCCAGACCACCATGACCGCCGAGCAGTCCCTGATCGGCGTCGTCCCGGCGCTCGACCTAGCCGCCTGGGTCCAGCCCTGGGCGCCCCTCTTCCTGATGTGGGAGGTCGACTACTACCCGATCAGCCATGACACGAGTGGCACGCCCAACTGGACCTTTGATGGCACCGACTACGCCTGGACGGGGAACGGCGCCCAGACCACGACAGCAATCTCCCTGAGCGGGCGGATCTTCCTGACCCCCCAGTGCGCCTACAACTTCCAGGCGCAGCTCAAGAAGTACCTGAACCTCCACCCGAACCCGGACCTAGCCGCCCTCTCCGACTTCATCACCCAGACGGACGGCTGGGACTTCCTCTCCCAGAGCCTGGACGGCTTCCAGCAGGGCCTCTCCCTGCGCAACCCGCTCGCCAACCGGACGCCGGACGCCTCAACCCAGCTCTTCCCGAACGTTACACTCGCAGACCTGATCGCCTATGAAGCGGAGTACACCCCCGGGCCCAGTCCCACCCAGAAGGTCCCCTTCCAGGGCTGGCCCGCCTCGCTCTTCCAGGAGTGGCGCTCCGGACAGTTCTACTTCAACCGGGTGATGGTCGTCGACCGGTTCGGCCAGTCGGTCGAGGTGGTCAACAGCAAGACCAGCGCCCAGTTCACCCCGATTCTGGCCGAGGGGCTCCAGCCGACCAAGACCGTCCTGCCCCAGGAGCCCTATCGGTTCGTCGAGCCGCCGCTCCGGCTCCTGCAGCCCGGGCGCCTCGACTTCGACTTCGTCTCCGCCACGGACGACAACAAAGTCCTGAACCTGGACGAGGAGGTCAATCCGGTCTGCGCCTGGGTGATTCCGAACCACCTGGACGGCGCCCTCGCCTTCTATGACAACCAGGGCGGGCCGCTCGGCGAGCTCGGCGTGATCACCAACGACCAGGGCGCCCAGCAACTCAACTGGACTGGCGCCCCCGGCGGCCCGTACCAGACCGTGGCCAGCCTCTTGCCCTTCCCGCACCTGCAGGAGTTTATCAACGGCCTGCTCAACCTGGGCGGCGCCGCCGCCGTCCAGGCCTTCGAGGACCTCCTCCACGTGATCGATGAGACCCTCTGGACGATCGACCCACTCGGCAATCGGGATGACCAGAACCTCTCCGTCCTGGTTGGCCGGCCGCTCGCCCTCTGCCGGACCCGCCTCCAGTTCGAACTGGACGGTCCAGCGATCAGCGATCCGTCCTGGCAGTACACCTTCAACCCGCTGGCGCCCAGCGTCCCCTCCTACCCCTTCGCGATCCGCCTCGGGGCGCTCGACCTACAGCAGGACGGGCTCCTGGGCTACTTCACCGGGACGGACTACACCACGTTCCACGCCGTCCACCTGCCCGAAGAGGTCTCCGATCCGTACATCCAACCGATCGGGACCGGGAGCGGGCTGACCCTCCAGTTCAATTCGAGCAGCGAGGCCTACTTGACCATGCTGGTCGACCCGCGGGCCGTGGTTCACGCGACGACCGGGATTCTGCCCACGACAGCACTGAGCATCCCCAACCGCTTCGTCGGCCCCGCGCTTGCCAACATGGCCCTCTTCTTCCGGGTCGGCCCGCTCCTGACGGGCGCCCAGGTGAGCCAGGACGGCTCGGTGACGGTGCTGATGCCCCAGCCGACGGAGCAGAACGGGACCTGGTCCTGGCTAGAGTCGGTCGCCGGGCAGATGCAGCCCTTCCCGATCGGGCCGGTCGACCAGACGGCGATGCTGAGCAACGTGCCCGCCTCACTGCGAACCGGATATCTGCAACTGTCGGGCGCCCTGAAGAGCAGCAAGTAACCACGGGGCGGTCTCGCCCGAACGCGTCGGTGACCCAGTTCCGGTCACGGAACTCTACTCGTAGCCGAAGGAGAAGATCTGATGAGCGTCAGCCAGTCCGCCGGGAACACCTGCCTTCTCTCCTATGCGATCAGCACCTATCCGGACCCGCTTCAGGTCAGCCCGCTCACCGGTAACCCATCCATCGCCTCGCTCACCATCGTCGTCTCCAACTCGACCAGC
>DATGYC010000274.1:0-3442 GCA_035298385.1 Symbiobacteriaceae bacterium
GCAGCCGCAACCGTGATGGCCGTGGCCGGCCTTCTCACCGGCATGCTGACCTTGTCCACCACAGCACTCCCGGCGCGGACTATCTGACTTGATTGCATAGCGATCCGGATCCTCGGCAAACGTGATGGCACAACTCTGCGCGCAGAAGTAGTAGACCTCACCGTTGTACTGGAGCCGTGCCTGTGCCTCTTCGATCTCTACACGCATCCCACAGACTGGATCGATCATCTTCATGGTTGGTCCTCCTTGGGTGGTATAGCAGGGCGACGAATCCTATCCGACTCGCTTTGAGATCTTCTTCAGTGTGGGAAGACCTTCGCCAAACCTGGCCATCTGTGCACAGTTACAAGCGAGATCTGCAAACAGGATGTACTCAGGACGGGGGAGTGCAGCGGTTGCAATCGATGGTCGGCAGAGCTGAGCGATGATCTCCTTCTCCCGCTTATCCGGGGCGACCAGGTAGAGGTGCTCTTGGCAGCGCGGCAGGGAGAGGGCGAGGTCTGAGAGCCGCAGAATGCCGGAGTAGATGGAGGTGGAGCGCTCGACCTCGAAGGCAGCGACGATCTCTAGGCTCGCCTTATCTAGCCAGAGGACATCGATCAGTTCGACCGTATCGCGCGTCTCCGCGGGTAGCGGCAGATCGGGCAGGGTCTTCAGGGTCAGGGCGCCCAGCTTTCCTTTGCTCCACGCACGGCTGTGGTCGTTCCGGGCGATCCAGACGGCGAAGCCCCACGCAGCGCCGAGTTCGGCCAGGCGCCCCTGATGCTCCGCATGCTCGTGTTCTTCAGTGATCGCCTGCTCGATCTCCCGGTGGCGTTTTTTCGTCTCCTTCTCCCACTTGGCCGTCAGCTCTGCGAGGGCCTCCGGTGGCAGTTCCGGTGCGATCATGCGGGCAGAGCCGACCTCAAAGCAGAGTCCGCTGATGTCGCCCAGGTCACGGGAGAGGCGGCCGCTGCCGCTCTTCACCATCTGGAGCAGGCCATCTCGCATCTGCAGATAGGAGGGCCATTGGCCGAGCTTCAGCTTAGAGCCGGTCAACATGTTATAGCCCTCTAGGATCGCCGTGTTGAAGGGGGGGAACGTCGTGGGATGGAGGAAGTAGAGGAGGTTTCCCGAAGCGGGACCGAGGCCCTTGATGGGGTCAGCGGCCAGTTTCATGATCTCGGCCAGGATGGCGCCCTCATCGGCGGTCCGAAGGGCGGTGCGCAGCAAGGCGGCAAAGCGCTGCTGGTTCGGGCGGCTCTCGTAGATATCCGGGATGCGCAGCTTCGGCTTCCAATAGAACGGATGGGCGGCGCCGGCGAAGACCTGCTTCTGTTCAGCGATCGCCTCAACCACCGTCTCGAGGGTCGAGCCTCGGTAATCGTTGGCGAAGCTGCCCGCCTCTAGATCTTGGACGAGCGCTCGGATGCCGTGCTTGATCGTCCGGAAGGCCTTGAGGCGCCCTTCGTCAAGGAACCAGGTAGCGTGGACGGATTCTGCGTCGGTGTGATAGCGTTCGATCAGCTCGCTGGGAAGCATGGCGACACCTCTCCGTGATCACGCTCAAGCTTAAGCTTACTGGCAAACCGATCTGAGTGATAATAGGGTATTGGGTGGATTAGCCGGGGAGGCCCGCCGGCCCCCTCTTTCGTTTTTTCTTGATAAATGCTGCTCCCGTACAGTAACCTTAGAGGGAGAACCGCCGTTATTCAACCGGAGAGCACCCCAACCACGCTCTGATAGTTGCACAACGGCACAAGTGAAAGGTGGACGTTTGCATGACTAAGCAAGACGCCCTCTCCCAACGCATCCATCTGGGCTACTCAGCCCTGCTGGATTTGGCCCTCTCCATTCTAGTCATCCAGAACCCAGAGCGCTTCGGCACGGCCGCTCCCTGGGTCCCCCGTGTCCAGGCCAAGCTGCCTGATGGACTTCTGGACGAACTGCGCATCCTGACAGAGGAGGCCGACCTCTTCGAACTGGCCCACCAGTTGGAACGGGAGGGTCCAGTCCCGGTCCCCGATGCCCTCGCCAGACTGGCGAACCAGGATCTAGCCCGGGCCCTGCTGCAGTACTGGGAGGTGATCTCCCCCGAAGTGGCTGCCCACACGGGGCTGATCACCCAGTCCCTGCAGGCCGAATCGGTCCGACTGGCCACGACCGATCCGCTGAACTTCATGACCCACTTCTCGGATCGGGTCAGCGTCACCGGTGATGGGCATGACCTTCTGCTGGAGTGGGGCAAGGGGATGCGGGTTCCCCTCTCGGAACTGACCCGGATCCAGTTCATCCCCTCCGTCTTCAGCCCCCGGCGGCTGATGTTCTACCGCTTGGGCGCCGTCCAGCTCTTCTTCTACGCGCCCCAGCTTGGCATCACGGCGGTCCTCGATGATGAGCCACCGGAGTCGATGACCTTGGGCTTCTCGGCCCTGGCGGATACGACCCGGCTGAAGCTGCTCCGCCTGGTCGCCACCCATGACCTGCCCGCCCAAGAGATGGCCCAGCGGCTGGCGGTCAATGAGTCGACGGTCTCTCGCCACCTGCGTCTGCTGGTCGAGGCCGGACTGGTGGGGCGGGTGCGCAACGAGGGCAAGCATATCTTCTACAGCCTGCATGCCAGCCGGGTCGAGCGGCTGGTGACTGAGCTTCTGTCTTATCTAGGCCGGCAGCGCTAAGTTAATCGAGGGAGGAATCGAAAGATGGCTCTAAGCCTTTCGAAGTTCATGACTGGAAATACACAGCCGGTACCCTCGGCAAAGCGGGCGCGCCACGTGGGGATCATTATGGACGGGAACGGTCGGTGGGCGACTCGCCGTGGCATGCCCCGGAGTATGGGGCACCGGGCGGGGGTGGAGGCGCTGCGCCGGACGATCGAGGCGGCGCCCTCCGTAGGCATCGAGGTTTTGACCGTCTTCGCCTTCTCCACGGAGAACTGGAAGCGGCCGAAGCCGGAGGTCGACTTCATTATGAACCTGCTGGTGGAGTACTGCCGCCGGGAGATCGATAAGCTGAACGAGGCCGGCGTGCGGCTGAACGCCCTGGGCCGCATCGATGAGATGCCGGAGCCGCAGCGCTCGGAGATTCGCCGGGCGGTGGAGTTGACGGCGGGGAACGACCGGCTGACGGTCAACCTGGCGGTCAACTATGGTGGCCGGGCCGAACTGGTCGATGCGTTCAAGGCGATGGCGGTGAAGCTGCAGGCGGGCGAGCTCGACCCGAGTGCGATCGATGAGGCGCTTCTGGGTGAGCATCTTTATACGAAGGGTCTGCCGGATATCGATATGGTGATTCGGACCGCCGGGGAGATGCGGCTCTCGAACTTCCTGCTCTGGCAGTCGAGCTATAGTGAGATCTACGTCTCGGATATCGCCTGGCCTGATTTTAACGGGGAGCATCTGGCCCGAGCGCTCGAGTCGTTTGGGCGCCGGGAGCGGCGCTTTGGTGGGCTGGTGGAGGAGTA
>DATGYC010000275.1:0-2587 GCA_035298385.1 Symbiobacteriaceae bacterium
ACCCTCTACCTGGTGATCTACACGCAGCAGAACTACAACCTGCGCTTCTACATGGGCGCCAACTTCCGCACCAAGGGCGTCACGGTCGATGAGATGCTGAAGCTGACCCGCGAGACCTACTTCGCCAAGAATCGGCAAGGCAAGGCGACGGAGGGTCTGGTCGATCTGATCGGGGCCGTCAACAAGCGGATGGCTCAGTAGTCGAAGATACAGATCGCCCCCGCTGTCTAGGCAGCGGGGGCGATCGGTTACGCTTTCGCCTCGCCCTAGGCCTTCGCATCGGCCCGCACCTCCCCCATCAAGTAGCGGTAGGAGAAGAGCAGCCCCAAGCCTAGCAGAAGTGTTCCCACGTAGACCGGTAACAGGTGAATGAAGGAGGTATACCCAATCGCCAGATGGACCCAGAGGGCCATCACATACGAGGGCAGCCCCGAGAGGAGCATCGCCCACCACTGCCAGCGTTCCCCCGCCCGATAGCCCCAGAGTGACAACAAGAGGATCGTCAGCCCATTGGTAAAGAGGGCGCCGCCAAAGCCCGCTCGATCATGCGCAATCAAGGGCACCAAGCGGCTATTGACCGAGTGCAGGGAGTCTGCCGCCGTCTGCAGATAGGCAAGGTCGGTCTGCACAAAGACCCGGGTGACGCCGAAGCCCATGATCACGAGGCCCGTCGTCAAGACCGCTGCACCCAGAGCGATGAAAAAGAGTTGCCCCCACTGCCCTCGCAGCCAGGTCCGGTCTCGCCGCAGGATCGGCGGGGCGTTTGGACCCGGTCGATTCCGGTGAAAGCGTAGGGCGCCCCAGTAGAAGGGCAGCAGGAGCGTAACAGCGAGGGCATGTAACGGATCAAAGTAGCCGAAGCCGATGAAGAGGAAGAAGGTCAGGAAGCCACTTAGCCCTCCGACCAATAAGGTCTGGCGCGCCCAGTGGGCGCCCCTCCACATGCCGAACCAGCCCAGGCAGAGGAAGAGGATCCCCGTCGCCGCCGTCGCCCCCGTCACCGAGACCCGGTCATGAGCCATGAAGGCGAGGAGGCGGGGATTGATGGCGTGCAGTTGGAGGCGGGTCAGCCCGACCCAGGCCTCATCATAGGGCAGGACGACCGAGGAGATAGCGACCAGAAGGGCGAGGAGCCCGACCAGACAGACCCCCGCACCGAAGAGGACCGCCCAGAGCCAGCCGGTGCCCGACAGGTCCGCAGCCCTCGTGGTGGGCTCCGGTCTGACTCGGCTCACCCTCGCCTCTCCCCGCCCCTCCCAGAGGATCGCTTCGTTGATACGCTTGGGCAGTCCCGGACCGCTAAAGACCAGCCCGCTCCCCACCTGGATCAGCGTCGCTCCCACCTTCCGCAGGGCCAGCGCATCTGCCGGTTCTTGCACGCCGCCGACGATGATCGGAATCGATGCGCCGAACCGCTCCCGTAGCGCCGCTAGTAAGCGTTCGATAGCCGGCATTGCCGCTGGTCCTTCCAGCCATCCGTTATCGTGGCGGATGCCTCCGCTTACCTGAAAACCATCTACCCCATCGACGTGACTGGGCACTTCGCTCTCAGGGCGCAGGGAGAGCAAGACCGGGCGCCCGACCGTCTTGGCAGCAGCGACGATGACCGCGAGGTGCTCTCGCCAGTCCGCTTCGCTCCAGGCGGGGTCTGACGCCTCCAAGGTGAAGAAGGCAACATGCGGCGCCAGCTTCAGGAGCATCTCCACCCGCTCCGCCGCAGCTACTCCCGCATCGGCACCGGGCGCCCACGCGAGCCTGGCGCCCACCGGGACCGGTAGCGGCACCGCTAAACGTTTCAACCAGGAGTCGAGGCCCGGACCGAAGGGCTCGTCGGGAGACCAGACGGCCTCCTCTGCATCCTGGCGCCGAACTGCCACCGACGCACACACCGGCCCCACCGTCACCGGCCCGATCTCGACAAAACCGACGCCGAAGCGCGCCAAAGCCCCGATCCCGACGCCGTCCCGGTCCAGTCCCGCCTCAAGGCCGACGGGGGTCGGGAAGGTAACGTTCAGCATCGAAGTCTGCAGTGCCTTGGCGGGAGCCATGTGGCCGAAGAACTCGATCAACTGTGGGCCCCAGCGGCGGGAGGCCAAGCGCCCCATCACCCCTAGCGTGAGGTCACGGGCCTGCACCGGCGGCAGTCGAAAGAGTATAGGCTTGAAGAGGGTATGGTAGGACCAGTCCGGCATCGACGGCGCCTCCTGTCGTCACACAGTTCTGGTTTCATTTTAGCAGAGGGATGAACTAACAGCGCCTCCTCACTCGCCAGTGTCCGGATTCGGACAGATGACGGGCAAGGGGGCGCTCGGTAAAGACTGATCCGCTGGACTCGCAGTCGCAGGCTGCTTCAACCTCATCCGGGCCTGCCACTTCGGGCGCTTTCGCCTCGCCCTCCCGCCCTCACTCGCAGGATTCCCCCTCCCCTCACACGAAGCTTCAAAGGCTAATCATCACCGACCGACGACGGAAGGTAGCGGAGGGGACCCCTTCTGTGCCACTGCAGCTACGCCCGCACGAGCGCATCGTCTTTCTAGGTGACTCGATCACGGAGCAGAACCTCTGGACCCTCTACGTCGAGACCGAA
>DATGYC010000276.1:0-6750 GCA_035298385.1 Symbiobacteriaceae bacterium
CGCAAAGGCCCCCGTACCACAGCGGGTACGGGGGCCTCACCTATCTACATATCGCCGCCCGCATACGAATGCAGGCCCACCACCAGCAGGTTGACACCCACCAGGGTGAAGAGCACAACCCCGAACCCGAGCACCGCCATCCAGGCCGACCGCTTCCCGGCCCAGCCCGCCACCAGGCGGACATGCAGGTAGGCCGAGTAGACGAACCAAGAGATCAGCGCCCAGGTCTCCTTCGGATCCCAGAACCAGTAGCGGCCCCAGGCCTCCTTCGCCCAGAGCATGGCGAAGACCAGACCGCCCAGGGTGAAGAGCGGGTAGCCGATCGCCACGGCCCGGTAGGAGATCTCATCGAGCAGCTCCAGCTTGCCCTTCACCTTCACGGCGATCGCGTCGCCGATCGGGCGCCGCAGGAGCGCCCGCACGAGCGCGTAGAGCACGGCACCAACCGCTGCCGCGTAGAGCAGAGTATTAAAGTTCTTGCCCCGCCAGCCGACAGGGGCCGTCACAAACGGCATCGGAATCCCCAGGAACTCCTTCGAGCCGAGCGCCGCGCCCGACGGGCCGATCAACGGCGGCAGGGTGTAGGTGGCGTTGTCAAAGACCCACTTCGCCCCGCTGTAACGGAAGGCTAGCGCCAGGAGCGTCCAGCCGGCCATGACGAGCAGCAGGTAGAAGAGGAACTCCAGGCCCCGCCGAAGCCAGGCATCGGCCTGGACCGAGACACCGGTCACCGAGCCGACCGGCCGAACGACGCCGCGGGTGCCATCGGTCACGACCTCATCATCGACCGCCGCATCAGCGGCAGCAGCCTTCTCCGCCCGGGCGATCTCGATCCCACGGGTGCGCAGCAGGTAGAGCAGGGCGGAACCGAAACCGACCATGAAGAAGCCCTCGCCCAGGGCGACCATCGAGACGTGCAGCGGCAGCCAGTAGGACTTCAGCGCCGGCACGAGCGGGGCGATCTTGGGCGGGAAGACGTAGGCGTAGGCGAGGACGGTGGCGCCGAGCGGCGCAACGAAGGCGCCCAGCATCGGCAGCTTGTACAGGTAATGCAGCACCTGGAAGGCGAGCATGCCGGTGAAGGCCATGAAGCCGACGAACTCAAACATGTTGGAGGTCGGCCAGTGGCCAGAGCCCTGCCAGCGGGTCAGGATCGCCGCGAAGTGCAGGATGACGCCCGCCAGGTGAATCCGCTGGCCCCACGTCGCCGTCTGGGTCGACTTGGTGCCGCCCGAGAGTCGGTTGTTGATCAGACCGAAGACGTAGAGGAAGGTCGAGGTCAGGTAGCTGGCGAAGGCGCCCAGCAGGAGGAGTTGCGCGACTTGAATCAGTGCGTCATTCATCGTCATCTAGGCTCCCTTCATCCTCGGGGTTGGCTACGGCGAAGAGTCGATGCAGTTCCTGCTTTAGGCCGTACTTGTTCTTGTAGGCACGGCCACCGATCAGGACCACGCCCCCCTCTTCCCGCACCCAGACCTGGAAGTGGAAGAGGAAGAAGGTGATCGCAAGGCCGCCTAGAACGACGGCGAGCCCGCCGAACATGAAGAGCACCGTGCGATCCCGGTGGAGCTTCAGGCCGGTGAAGTACTTGGTGTCGACCTTCTCGGTCTTCAGGTAGAGCGGCCCGTTGTAGATCGGGTCCTCCTTGCTGAAGACCAGGTGGGCAGCGGCGCCGATCACCTTGCCGTTCGGATCGAGGAACTCGACCCGGAAGGCCGGGTTCTTCACCTCATAGGAGCCGTTGACGGGCTGCTGGGTCTCCGGATCAAGCTGGAAGTCGTGCAGGTAGTCACGGACGGCCAGGGTGTAGCCACCCGGCAGGGGGTAGCTCGCCTCCGGCTGGCGCAGGTCGAGCGCCACCGTGGTGATCACCTTCTGATCGATGGCACTTACCACCTGCACATGGGCCGTGCCCGGCTCCTCCCGCCAGGAGGACTGGTAGATCTCCCAGCCGGCCCAGGCGAGGGGATGGTTCACCTCGATCGTCTGCGTCAGCTTGGTCTCGCCGTTCTCCGAGACGACCGTATCTGTGGCGTAGCGCTTCGGGGCGCCGTTCTCGTAGAACTCGACCGTGAACTTCTGATTGGTCAAGGCGAAGTTCGTATCGGGGACCTTGACGGTCTGGCCATTCTGGATCCAGACGTCGCGTGTCTCATCCCAGCCGGGGATCGCCTTGGCGAAGGCGGCAAAGGCGCAGATGATCAGGCCGATGTGGATGATGTAGGGGCCGTACCGCGAGATCCGCCCGCGGTCCGCGTAGAGGTTCTCGCGGTCACGCAGGACCTTGAAGCGGCGCTGCTTCAGCTTCGCTTCGACCTGCTCGAGCGTACCCGCCTGCTCGATCACCACCTCCTGCCGCCGGATGAAGTGCGGCAGCTTCCAGACCTGCGGCTTGACCAGCATGCGGTGCAGTGGCACGAGTCGGTGGAAGGAGCAGATGATCAGGTTGATCACGAGCAGGACGATCAGCGTCACGTACCAGAGCGAGGAGTAGGCATGGGTCAGGCCCAGCTTCATGAAGAGCGGGCCCAGGGTCTCGCCGTAGCGGGCCGGGTAGTACAGCTCGGGCGGGCGCCAGTCGTTGTAGAGTGACTCCTGCTCGATCAAGGTGCCGGCGATCGAGGCGACGGCGATCAGGATGATCAAGACCCAGGCGACCTTGACGGAGGCGAAGAAGTCCCAGGCCTTGTCGAGGAACTCGGTCCAGCCCTCACCGAGGGACTTGGTCTGGCGAAGACGCGGGCGCTCGATGGCGCCCTGGGCTTCACCGCACTTGGGGCAGAAGTGACTAGCCGGGGGCAGGGCGCCCCCGCAGGTGATGCAGGTTGTAGGTGTAGTTGGTTCAGTCATTCGGCACTTCCCTCCGGAGGCGGGTACTAAATGCCCGTGAACGGGATGATGCGGAGTAGCCAGGCCGAGAGGCGCTCCATATAGCCGGAGGCGATCATCAGGCCGGTCAGCACCATGAAGGCGCCCCCGACGCGTTCGATCACGCCGGTATAGCGGGTCAGCTTCGGCACCGCGCCCAGCCCGTAGGCCAGGCCGATGAACGGCACGGCGAAACCGACGGAGTAGGCCAGGAGTAGGGGCACGGCGGCGGCTGGATTGGAGCCAGCCAGGTAGATCACCCCGCCGAGGATCGGGCCGACGCAGGGCGTCCAGCCGGCGGCGTAGGTCATGCCGATCACGGCCGAGCCGAGGAGCCCGCTGGGCCGATTGGCCAGCTGCAGGCGATGCTCGCGCAGCAAGAAGGGCAGCTTGATCACCCCGAGCATCGTCAGGCCCATCAGGACGACGAAGAGGCCGCCCAGGGTGTGTAGCCCGATCGGGAAGGCACCAAGGCGGAACCAGTGGCGCCCTTCCTTAAAGAAGACGCCGAGGGCCGAGGCGCCGAGCCCGAGCGCGACATAGATCGTCGAGAAACCGACGAAGAAGGCGATCGAGTGGGCCAGAATCCGTGCCCGGGTCTGCTTCGTCGACTGCTCCAGATCGTTGATTGATACACCGGTCACATACGAGAGGAAGGACGGATAGATCGGCAAGCAGCAGGGGGTTAGGAAGGAGACCAACCCGGCCGCGAAGGCGAGCAGAAAGGATGGGGTTTCCAAACGGTATCTGACCTCCAGCCTGGGGCCTACTGACCGAGGATCTGGGCGATCTCGGACTCGATCTGCACGCGGGTCATCTGGGACTCAGAGATCGCCGTGATCCGCCCCGTCCGGTCGATGAAGAAGGTCGCCGGGAGCGGCAGGATCTTGAAGGCGTTCTGGGCCATGTCATTCTGGTCCAAGAGGACCGGGAGCTTGACGCCGACCTGCTGGAGGAAGGATTCGACCGCCAGCTTGGACTCGCCCACGTTCAGGGCGTAGAAGGCGAGGTCCGAATCCTTGTGCTGGGCGAGGACGGCCTCAAACTCCGGCATCTCCCGCCGACAGGGCGGGCACCAGGTCGCCCAGAAGTTGATCACCACGGGGCGCCCCTTCAGGCTCGCGAGGGAGACCGGCTTGCCGTCCAGGTCGACGACCTCGAAGTTCGGGGCGGCCTGGCCCACCTTGAGGGAGGCCGAGGCGCTGGAGTCCGGGACCATGATCACAAAGCCCATCAGGGCGGCGAAGAAGACGAGCGTCCAGGCCATAATGCGCCGCTTCCAGGCCGGGCGCTGGCTGGGCGCGGCCGAGGCCTTGCCCGCAGCGGCCAGCTTCTGGTCCCAGCCGCAGGTATGGCAGTAGCGTCCGCTCTCGGTTAGTTGCGTGCCGCATTCCGGACAGATCAAGGCTGACACCTCAGATGTACGATTCCGATTTACAAGCTACTTGGGCTCATTTAGCTGTTCGACGACCAGACCATCGCTCGTCACGCCCACCAGCCCGCTCTTCGGGTCAGACGAGAGGGCGAGGTGGACGAAGATCTGGTCGGAGTTGCGCTGCACGGAGCGCAACCAGGTGGTGCCACCCGTCAGCGAGTACCAGAGGCGCCCGCCCGCGAGGGCGTAGACCAAGTCCGGGGTCTTGGGGTCTGGGAGGATGGCCGAGACATCACCGGTCAGGCCGTCGGAGCGCTGCCAGGTGCGGCCCCCATCCATCGAGTAGAGGACGACGTCCCGGCCACCCAGGTAGACCTGACTCTTGTCGGTCGGGTGGACCGCCAGGCTAAAGTAGGAGCCAGCAGGGGGCTCACTAAGTTGGGTCCACTGGCTACCATCCGTCGATTCGACGAGGGCGCCAGGGGTCAGCCCAACGATCCGTCCAGCGCCAGCGGCCAGGAGGCCGGGTGACTGGTCCGAGAGCTTGGTCAGCTTTGTGTCCCAGGCAAAGAGGCCCTGTGGCCCGCCCAGGAAGAGCCGCTGCCCGAGTGGGGCGGCGGTATAGAACGCACCTTGCGCGCTCGCGACCCGGAACCAACGGCGGCCGCTCTGGGCGATTAGCCCCTTCTCGGTCGCCAGGATCAGCTCATCCGCAGAGAGGGTCACGGCCCGGATATGCTCCTCCGGCTCGTTTTCAGCCAGCAGGCGCTGGACCGGATGCGGACCGTCGATTCCGAAGCCTGTCCGGATGAGCGAGCCGCCAGCAAAGGCGATCAAGAGCGCTGCCAGGGCGACCAGCCCGGGGCTCGGTCGCTTAACGCGCAGTTTCAAGGGCGCCCCGACTCCTCTCATTCTGTTAAGTTACGCCGACTCTCATTATACCATCACCGTGCAAATGGGGAATGAGGAACCGACGCGATCGGGTGAATAACCGAGAGAGAAAGGGTCAAAACCCGATCGAAAAGGCCGGATCCACCAAAAAGGCGGACCCGGCCGTGCCAATCTTGACCCGTTAGGCGGTGCGCGTACGCAGGTAGCGCATGAGGGCGACCTGCTGATTCCAGCCCCGCAGTTCGGGGAAGGCTCGATCGACCAACAGCGAGAGTTCCAGCAAGGAGGCAGCGCCGGCACGCCCCCGCTGAGCGGTCGTCTTCGCTTCGGCCGCGACGAGGCGCCCGAGGTAGCGGCTGACGGCCTCTAGGTCATGGGACTTGGAGTAGTCGCCCCGACTGGCGCCGTCAAGTGCAACTGACCAGCGATCGCGAGCGCGGGTGAACCGATCGAGCAGGTGGAGCGGCAGTGCGGACTGAACCATGGGGCGAACCCCTCCCTTCCTATCTATATAGGCCCGTTACGACCGAGGCGCTTCCGGGATGAGCAGGTGCTGGCCTGGTTGGAGGGTGGACTCCCCCAGTTTGTTGATCTGCTTGATCTGGGCGATCACCTGGCGGGGGTCCGACTCGGGCCGGTACTGGGCGGCGATCTGCCAGAGCGACTCCCCGCTGGTGACCCGGTGCTCCGTCAGGGGCACGTCCTGGGCGGGGGTGAGCGTCTGGACCAGCTTGGGCGCCCCGAAGAGGACCGCCAGGATGATGGAGGCGAGGAGCAAGAGCCGTACCATGCGACGGCGGGCCGCCTTGCGCCCGATCGGACGTCGGGTCTTCGTGGTGGGCGGGACGACCGTCAGGTGCGGCCGGGCGCCCGGCGTCGGGCGGTGGGCGATATGCGAACGGCGGACGACGTTTGCTTGCATGGTAGGCTCCCCCTTCGTCTTCTCTCATCCGGTTTACGAACATCTGTTCGAGACCAATCTAGCACGAATATATGTTCTGGTCAAGCGGGTCTGTCTATTATTTGCGAACAGGCGTTTGCAGGGGCGCCCGCCTGTGCTATAATCCAGATAAAGCAAAGCATCCAGTATCAGGAGGTGCCGCGGGGATGGGAGACGGGCTTTCCGAACGCCAACGCCAGATTGTTGATTTCATCCGGTCCACGATCGAGAACAAGGGGTATCCCCCTTCGGTGCGGGAGATCGGTGAGGCGATTGGCCTCTCCTCCTCTTCGACCGTCCATGGACATCTGGACAAGCTGGCGAAGCTGGGCGTCATTCGGCGCGATCCCACCAAGCCCCGGGCGATCGAACTGATCGGGGAGAAGCTCACCCGTGAGCGGACCCGTACCATGACGATCCCGGTCATCGGGCGCGTCACCGCCGGCCAGCCGATCCTTGCCCAGGAGAACATCGAGGACCAGTTCCCGCTGCCGCTGGACTTCGTCCGGGCGGATGAGAAGGAGCTCTTCTTCCTGAAGGTCCAGGGCGACTCGATGGTCGACGCTGGGATCTTGAGCGGTGACTGGGTCCTGGTCCGCAAGCAGGAGACCGCCCGCAACGGTGAGATCGTCGTCGCGCTGATCGAGGATGAGGCGACCGTCAAGCGGTTCTTCAA
>DATGYC010000277.1:0-2599 GCA_035298385.1 Symbiobacteriaceae bacterium
GCACTCTGGCTCAAGGAAGGGAACGCCCATGCAGCAGATTCAACCGCTCGATCTCCTGACGGTGACAGCGGCGCGCCAGCGCTTCGACGCGGCCTTGGATAGGGTGGGCTGGGCGCCCAAGCCTGAGGCGGTCCCGGTCTCTGTTGCACTCGGTCGGGTGACCGCCGCCCCGGTCCACGCCCGGCGCCCCGTCCCGCACTACCCCGCCGCCGCCGTCGATGGCGTCGCGGTCCGCTCAGGCAACTCGTCGGGCGCCCTGCGCCTCTGCACGGAAGTCTACCCCGTCAACACGGGCCACCCGGTCCCAACTCCGTTTGATACCGTGGTGATGAAGGAGGAGCTCCGCTGGTCGCCGGACGGCAGCCTGGTCTACGTCGACCGGCCGGTGCAAGCTGGCAAGCATATCCGGGCTATCGGGTCGGATGCCGCTGAGGGTCAGTTCCTGCTTCCGGCAGGCCACCGCCTACGGCCCGTAGACCTGGGCGCCCTTCTCTCCGTCGGCGTCACCGAGGTCCCGGTCTGGCGGCAACCGCGGGTCGGCTTCCTCCCGACCGGCAGCGAACTGGTCGAGCCTGGGGAGAGCCACCTTCGCCCCGGCCAGGTGGTCGAGTCCAACTCGGCTATGGTTCTGGGTGAGGTGACCGGGTGGGGCGGGATGCCACTTCGCCACCCGATTGTGGCGGACGACCGGTGCGCCCTCCGGTGCGCCATCAAGACGTTGCTGGACCAGGTCGATCTGCTCCTAATCGGGGGTGGCTCTTCCCAGGGGACGGAGGACCACACGGTCCACCTCCTGCGGGAGATGGGCGTGGTCCTCGTCCACGGCGTGGCGATGCGCCCGGGCAAGCCGGTGATCCTGGCCTTGGTTGAGGGGAAGCCGGTGATTGGGCTACCGGGCTACCCGGGCGCCAGTTGGCTGGCGGCCCGCCTCTTCGCCCGACCGCTGCTCAACCGCTTCCAGCGCCAGCCCCTGCCGGAGCCCGAGCGGGTGACTGCTCGCCTGGGCGCCCCGGTCAAATCCCCTCGGGGGCTCGCCCACTACCTGCGGGTCCGGCTGGAGCCAGCGCCTGCGGAGGCCAGGCCAACCGCTCACCCCTTCCCGGCCAGCACCGGATCGATCGGGGCCCTGATCAGCGCCGACGGCCTCGCCCTAATCCCGCCCGAGGTGACCGAACTCCCGGCGGGCGCCCTGATCGACGTAGAACGAATATAATCGCCCCCAACGACGACCAAGGGAGGAGAACCCAGCATGATCGACCAGTGGGGCCGCAAAGTCAACTACATGCGCATCTCCGTGACCGATCGTTGCAACCTTCGTTGCGTCTACTGCATGCCCCTACAGGGCGTACAACTGCGCCCCCGCGACGAGTACCTCAGCTGGGACGAGATCCTCCGGGTCGTTGAGGCGGGCCTGACCCTTGGCATCGACCGCATCCGCATCACCGGCGGCGAGCCGCTCGTCCGGCAGGGCATCACCGAGTTCATCAGCAAGCTGAAGCCGATGGGCGTCCAGGAGGTCTCGCTCTCGACCAACGGCCTGCTCTTTCCGCAGATGGCCGGAGAACTCAAGCAGGCCGGTCTCGATCGGATCAACCTTTCGCTCGATACCCTGCAGCCGGATCGCTTCGCCAAGATCGCCCGCCTTGCCAGCGATCCCGGACCGATCCTCGCCTCGATCGAGGCGGCCCTCGCCCTCGACATGGAGCCGGTCAAGCTGAACATGGTCGTCATCCGCGGCTGGAACGATGATGAGATCGTTGAGATGGCGAAGCTCTCGATCGATCGTCCCGTCCACGTCCGGTACATCGAGGTGATGCCCTTCTCCGAGGCGTACGACTTCACCTGGGAGAACCTCGTCCCGGCCGCCGAGATGCGCGGCCGCCTGATCGAAGCCTTTGATGACCTCGAGCCGGTCCGAGGCGGCGTCAAGGGGAACGGCCCGGCTAAGTACTGGCGGATCCCGGGCGCCCAGGGCACCGTCGGCTTCATCTCCGCCGTCACCGAGTGCTTCTGCGGCGACTGCAACCGAATCCGCCTCTCGGCCGACGGCAAGATCAACCCCTGCCTAGGCCACGTCCACGAGGTCGACCTGAAGCCGGCCCTTCGCCGCCCGGGCGCCCCCCTGGCTGACCTGATCCCGATCATGCAGGATGCGATCCTCAAGAAGCCCCGGGAGCATAACTTCGATGATCCCACTTCGGACTTCAGCCAGCGTGTGATGCACGGTATCGGCGGCTAGTAGGAGGTACTTCGAGATGCCGGAACTAACACACCTTGATGAGGCCGGCCACGCCCGGATGGTCGACGTGGGCGCCAAGGCGGAGACGGAACGGACCGCCATCGCCCGCTGCACCGTCCGGATGCAGCCTCAGACCCTCGCCCTGATCCAGTCCGGTGGCGTCCCTAAGGGCGACGTTCTGGGTGTCGCTCGGGTCGCCGGGATCATGGCAGCCAAGAAGACCGGCGAACTGATCCCGCTCTGCCACCCCCTACCGATCACCGCCGCCCGCGTCGACTTCAACTTCAGCGACGGGGCGATCCATGTGGAGGCCCAGGTCTCTACCGTCGGCAAGACCGGAGTGGAGATGGAGGCGATGAC
>DATGYC010000278.1:0-6607 GCA_035298385.1 Symbiobacteriaceae bacterium
CACGTCTGCATCTTGGGCCAAGGTGATCACCACCTCCTTGGTTCCCTTGCCAGAGCCGGTGCCGAGCGTGATCTGGATGTTGTTGGAGGGGAGCCACTGCTGGCCGCCGCCAGCATCCTCGGTAAACTTGAACTCGGAGCCGGCTGGGACCTGGCCGGCGCCGGTACCGATCGGCTTGGTCAGCTCATAGCGGCCTGCTGTCTTGTTCCAACTCATCAGCCATTCGGGCTGGGCCTTGAAGGAGCCCCCGGATGTGCCGCCCCAGCTATTGAAGGGACCGGAGATATAGACCTTGGCGGCGCCCTTATCATCCTTGCGGAAGCCGAGCTTGCCCGGTGTCAGGATGAAGGTGATCTGGGTAGCGTTCGCCTCATAGCCGATCAGGGCTACATCAGCAGCCCGGGCGTCCTTGACACCAGCGATGGGTAGGCTGGGCGAGAGGCTGAATCCCTCGCTGCCGGTACCCTTCAACGCCAGGTCATGCGTCAGCTTGGCGACGATCTCTCGCTTGGAGTCCAGGTAGGCGGACTGGATGCGGGGCTTCAGGTCGGGCGGCTGGGTAGCGACCTTCTCCTCGCCCTCGAGCAACCAGACCTCAGCCTTGCCGTCCTTTACTTCTATGAAACGGTCGGTGCCGACGTCCTTGCCGGCCCAGGTGTCACCGCCCTTGCGGATGATGAAGCCGACCTTCTCTGTCTGAACGGGCAGGGTGACGACGGCCTTGGCGCCGTACTCATCCCTTTCGGTGAATTGGAAGGATTTCCCTTCCTTGCCGAAGGGCCAGACCCAGAGGTCCCAGGGCTGGTAGTCCTCGGCCCAGCGGTGGTAGTGGAAGGTGATCGTCGTGCCGGTCTCCTTCGGCGGCTCAGGGGTCTTCTTGGTACAGCCGAAGACGAGCGAGAGCGCCAGGAGGAGTGTGAGCCAGAGGGCGAGTCGTTTACGCATGTGTCTCCCTCCAAAAGTGGGCAACGGTCGCCATGTGTGCAACCGTTTTCGCAACCGATTCCATTGTTCCCTTTCGGCGTAAAGAACTCCTGCAGGCGGGTCCCCATTCTGCACAGACTACTCCCTGGGAGTCTACCCTGGGAGGTCATCGCTAATGGCAAAGATCGTGCTGATTGGAACCGGCGCCGTGGGCGCCTCGTTCGCCTATGCCTGTGTGCTGAAATCGCTCTGCAATGAGCTTGTCCTGATCGACGTCAACCAGCAGAAGGCGCTGGGCGACGCGATCGATCTGAACCATGCGATGGCCTGTGAGAAGCCGATGCAGATCACGGCCGGGGCGTACTCGGATTGCGCCGGGGCCGACATCATCGTGATTACGGCCGGGACCGCCCAGAGACCGGGGGAGACCCGGCTGGATCTGATGCATCGCAACGTGGCGATCTTCAAGGCGATCCTGGCGGAGGTGGAGCGGTACGCCCCGCCGGAGGCGATCCTCCTGATCGCATCCAACCCGGTCGACATTCTGACGCACGTCGCCTACAAGCTGTCGGGGCGCCCCAAGGCCCAGGTGATCGGCTCGGGGACGGTGCTGGACTCCAACCGGTTTCGCTTCTTGGTAGGCGAGGCGCTGGACGTCTCGCCACGCTCGGTGCATGGCTTCGTGATCGGTGAGCACGGGGACTCGGAGGTGCCCGTCTGGTCGTCGCTGCAGTTGGCGGGGATCCAAGTCGGCTCCGAGGGGCGCTATGGGATCAGCGACGCTGAGAAGGAGCGGATCTTCCGGGAGACCGTTGGCGCGGCCGGAGAGATTATCAGGCTCAAGGGAGCGACCTACTACGGGATCGCCTCTGCGCTCGCACGGATCTGCGAGGCGATCCTGCGGGACCACCGGGCGGTGCTGCCAGTCTCCTCCTTCTTGGAGGGGTACTACGGGATCTCGGACGTCTGCCTGGGCGTGCCCTCCCTGTTGGGGCGGGATGGGGTGATCGAGACGCTGGAGATCCCGCTGACTGAGGAGGAGCGGGCGAAGCTGGTCCATTCGGCTGAGACGCTGAAGACGTTCATCAAGGAGATCGGCTATTAGGCAGCAAGAAGAAGACCCAAGGCGTTGGCCTTGGGTCTTCTGTCTTACTTGGAGTGCTTCCCTTTGCGGTGCAACTCTTCTAACATCGCCCTTGCAATGCATAAAGTGTGCATGATATACTCCGTCAGCCTGCATAAATATGCATCTGTCCAACATCATACTTTTCCGATGACCGTTGCCTTTGTACAAAGGAGGGGCGTATAATGAGCGAGGATAAGCAGGGTTCCCTACCCAGATTAACCGGGTGCCGTGACGCCCGGATCGAGGAGGACCTCCATATGTTCGGTTACCTAGTGCTCGAGGACGGCAATGTCTTCGCGGGCACCGCTTTTGGTGCGCGCGGCGAACAGGTTGGCGAAGTGGTTTTCAACACCGGCATGACCGGCTACCAGGAAGTGCTGACCGACCCCTCCTACTGCGGCCAGATTGTGACCATGACCTATCCCCTGATTGGCAACTACGGCATCAACCCGCAGGACTTTGAGTCCGGGAAGTCGTGGGTCAGGGGCTTCATTGTGAAGGAGTACTGCCCGGAGCCTAGCCATTGGGAGGCGACGCAGTCCCTCTCCGAGTATTTGGCGTCTCAAAACGTGATCGGGCTGGCGGGGATCGACACCCGCGCCCTGACCCGACACCTGCGCGGTGGTGGAACCCTGCGCGGCGTGATTGTGGCACGTGAGACCGCCCTCTCGGAGGTGGAGACCGCCGCACTCGTGGCTAAGGCACGGGCTTTTGTTATGCGCTCGCACGTGCGTGAGGTGACGACGCAGGCCATCTACCACCGGCCTGGGAAGGGCTACCATGTGGTCGTGATGGACTTCGGGCTGAAGGAGAACATCCTGCGTTCGCTCCAGCAGCTCGGCTGCTCGCTGACTGTGGTGCCGGCGACGACGAGCGCTGAGGTGATTCTGGCGCTGAAGCCGGACGGGATCATGCTGACGAACGGCCCGGGCGACCCGACGGACGTGCCGGAGGCGATCGAGGCGGTTAAGGCCCTGATCGAGCAGGGTCAGGTACCGATCTTCGGTATCTGCCTGGGGCACCAGATCATCTCGCTGGCGCTGGGCGCCCAGACCTACAAGCTGAAGTTCGGCCATCGCGGGACGAACCATCCGGTCAAGGACTTCCTGACCGGGCGGGTCTACATCACCTCGCAGAATCACGGCTACGCCGTGGATGACTCGACGCTGGATAAGCGGTTCGTCCAGGTGACCCATCGCAACCTGAACGATGGAACGGTAGAGGGCATCGCCATGCTGCACAGCCCGGTCTTCTCAGTGCAGTACCACCCGGAAGCCTGCCCGGGCCCTGAGGAGAACTTCTACCTGTTTGAACGCTTCTACGGCTTCATGAAGAATAAGAAGGGTGCGGCGCTACAGCCGGCCTAGGTTAGGTAACCCCCTGCGAGACGGCTGCCGCGGTCGGGGCGGGTACCCCGCTCGCTCCCGCAGGTCTGTGCATTCGAGTCAGGTAAATACGATGACCTGAAGGTCGCTCGGAGGTACACCGACCCCTCGGCGTCAGCCGGGGCAGGGGCACCCAGGCCGTCTTCTTCTGGCGTTTGGGGCCACCGTTGAGTTTGCACTCCGGGTCCTGGGCGCCCTAACACCTGGGCCGTCCGGATTGGGCAGCACCGCTGGTTTGGCTGGCGTTTTTTTTGGTCGAGTAAACCACTCTAGCTCAGAGAGCGAATTAAGGCGCCCCGTGAGGCGCCATTCGTTTAGGAGGAACTTTTTCATGCCACTTCGTCGCGACCTTAAGCGCGTTCTTGTGATCGGTTCCGGGCCCATTGTGATTGGACAGGCGGCGGAGTTTGACTATGCGGGTACCCAGGCCTGCCAGGCCCTGAAGGAAGAGGGCCTTGCAGTCGTTCTGGTCAACTCCAACCCGGCGACGATTATGACCGACAAGCAGATGGCGGATGCGGTCTACATCGAGCCGATCTCGCTCGAGTTCGTCGAACAAGTCATTGCCAAGGAGCGGCCGGACGGGCTGCTCCCGACCCTGGGCGGCCAGGTTGGTCTGAACATGGCGGTGCAGCTCCACGAGGCGGGCATCCTGGCCAAGTACGGCGTCAAGCTGCTCGGCACGCCCCTGACGGCCATCCAGAAGGCCGAGGACCGGGACCTCTTCCGCTCGCTCATGTACGAGATCGAGGAGCCGGTCCCCCAGTCCCACATCGTCCACACCCTGGAGGAGGCGCTCGCCTTCGGCCAGGAGGCGGGCTACCCGCTGATCGTGCGCCCGGCCTACACCATGGGCGGCTCCGGTGGCGGCATCGCGAAGGACGAGCCGACCATGCGGGAGATCGTGGTCAAGGGGCTCACTCTCTCGCCGATCCACCAGTGCCTGATCGAGCGTTCGGTCGCGGGCTGGAAGGAGATCGAGTACGAGGTGATCCGGGACTCCGCCGGCAACGTGATCACCATCTGCAACATGGAGAACATCGACCCGGTCGGCGTCCACACCGGCGACTCGGTCGTTGTGGCGCCGTCGCAGACCCTCTCGGACCGGGAGTACCAGATGCTCCGGGCCTCGTCGCTGAAGATCATCTCGGCGCTCGGCATCGAGGGCGGATGCAACGTGCAGTATGCGCTCAACCCGCTCTCGCGGGAGTATATC
This sequence comes from Symbiobacteriaceae bacterium, assembly GCA_035298385.1. Taxonomy (GTDB): domain Bacteria; phylum Bacillota; class Sulfobacillia; order Symbiobacteriales; family Symbiobacteriaceae; genus DATGYC01. The sequence goes on from DATGYC010000278.1 coordinate 4,652, forward strand.
GTGATCGAGGTCAATCCGCGCGTCTCCCGCTCCTCGGCGCTTGCATCGAAGGCGACCGGCTACCCGATCGCCAAGGTCTCGGCCAAGATTGCGATCGGCCTGACGCTCGACGAGATTAAGAACCCGGTGACGGGCTCGACCTACGCCGCCATGGAGCCGGCGCTGGACTACTGCGTCCTGAAGATCCCGCGCTTCCCGTTCGACAAGTTCGTCACCGCCTCCCGGACGCTCGGCACCCAGATGAAGGCGACTGGCGAGGTGATGTCGATCGATCGCACCTTCCCGGGCGCCCTCCTGAAGGCGATCCGTAGCTTGGAGACCGGCCGGGACGGCATGCTCCACCCGGGCGTTGCCGCCATGGCGGATATCGAGATCGAGGAGCGGCTGGTCCGCCCGAACGATGAGCGCCTCTTCGTCGTCGCGGAGGCGCTGCGCCGGGGTTGGTCGGTCGAGCGGATCCATGAGCTCTCGACGATCGACCGCTGGTTCATCCGTGGCATCGACCAGATCGTCCAGATCGAGAAGGAGCTCCGGGTCGAGTCGCTCACGCCGGAGCGGCTGCGCCAGGCCAAGAAGGTCGGCTTCTCCGACTCCTACATCGGCAAGCTGGTCGGGCAGCCCTGGATCGCCGTCCGGCAGCTCCGCCTGGCGATGGGGATCCGCCCGGTCTACAAGATGGTCGACACCTGCGCTGCCGAGTTCGAGGCCTCCACGCCGTATTATTATTCCTGCTACGACGGGGAGAACGAGGCCGTCATCCCGCCGGGCAAGAAGGCGATCGTCCTCGGCTCCGGCCCGATCCGCATCGGCCAGGGCATCGAGTTCGACTACTCGGCCGTCCACGCCGCCTGGCAGCTGAAGAACGAGGGCGTCCAGTCGGTGATCATCAACAACAACCCGGAGACGGTCTCGACCGACTTCAACACCTCGGACCGGCTCTACTTCGAGCCGTTGACGATCGAGGACGTCCTGAACGTGATCGAGCAGGAGGGCGGCCTCTGGCCGTACGGCTCGGGCAAGCACCCGGATATCGAGGGCGTCATCTGCCAGTTCGGCGGCCAGACGGCGATCAACCTCGCCCTGCCGCTGGCGCAGGTCGGCGTGCCGGTCCTGGGCACCCCGATCGAGGAGATGGACCGGGCGGAGGATCGCAAGAAGTTTGATGACCTCCTGACCGCCCTCTCGATTCCGCGGCCGCCGGGAGCGACTGCCATCTCGGCCGATGAGGCCGTCGTGATCGCCCAGCGGATCGGCTTCCCGGTCCTGGTGCGTCCGTCGTTCGTCCTGGGTGGCCGGGCGATGGAGATCGTCTACTCCGAGCCGGAGCTGCGGGAGTACATGGCGAACGCTGTGGAGGCTTCCCCGGAGCGGCCGATCCTGGTCGACCGTTACTTCCTGGGCAAGGAGGTCGAGGTCGACGCCGTCGCCGATGGCGAGCAGGTGATCATCGCCGGCATCATGGAGCACGTCGAGCGGGCGGGCGTCCACTCGGGCGACTCGATGGCGGTCTACCCGACGATCACGCTCTCGGGCAAGACACGGGACCAGATCATCGAGTACTCGACGAAGCTGGCGCTGGCGCTGAAGGTGAAGGGCCTGGTCAACATCCAGTACGTCATCCACGGCGGCGAGGTCTTCGTGATCGAGGTGAATCCGCGCTCGTCGCGGACGGTGCCGTTCCTGACGAAGGTGACGGGGCTGACGCTGGCGCAGGTGGCGACGCAAGTGATCGCGGGTCACTCGCTGCTCTCCTTGGGCTTTGCGCCGTGGAAGGAGCGGGCGATCTATAAGACGTCGGGCTTCGCCGGGCTCTACGGCATGGGCTGGCTCTGGCCGGAGCCGAAGCGGCGGGTCTCGGTGAAGGCGCCGGTCTTCTCCTGGCAGAAGCTGACCTCGGTCGATACGTCGCTCTCGCCGGAGATGAAGTCGACGGGTGAGGTGATGGGCTCCGATATG
>DATGYC010000279.1:0-6458 GCA_035298385.1 Symbiobacteriaceae bacterium
CTCCTTCGGTACCTCCATCCCCTCCGAAAGCTTAAACCCAACGGCCCGCTTCTTCGGGTCATCAACTGTGTACATCACGTTGACCCCAAGACCATCCTCATAGAAGACGTAGGTCCATTTGATATTCTCCACCTGAAAACGCGCCGTTTCTAAAGGCTTGGCCGCAAACTCGATATTACGTTCTTTCAGAACTCGGTTCACATACGCAAGGGTCTCCTGGCTTTCGCTGGCCGGTACAACCGTAAATTCATGGTTGTACTTGGTGGCAAAGTACCGGGCCTCATTCGCACGTAGACCGGCAAGCGCCTCTGCTACAGGTGAAGAGTCTAAACCGACCGTCGACACATTCTTAAAATCAACGATGTAGGACACGTTACCCGACTTCCTTCCACATAGCCTATCGCTCTCTGCTTGGGGACGGCGCCGACGAACCGGTCCTAGCGCTCAAGGGCGCCACCACAGGAGTGGCGCCCTTGAATTTGCGTTACGTTCCGCTCAGGGTCAGCTGCCAGGTGACGCCGAACTTGTCCGCCACCCACCCAAACCTTGGGCTGAAGGGATAAGCGCCCAGCGGCATCAAGACGGCGCCCCCCTCGGCGAGCTGCGCGAAGACCCGATCGATCTCCTCCTCCGTCTCGCAGGTGACCCAGAATGAGAGCGCGGGGGTGAAGGTGAACCCGTGCTTGACGAAGCTGTCGATGGCCATGAAGGTCTGGCCGTTTAGCGAGAAGGTCGCGTGCATGACGCTCCCCTCCGGCCCTGCCTCGTTCGGGCCGTAGCGTTGAATGGCCAGGATCTCGGACCGCTCAAAGATGGAGATGTAGTAGTTCATCGCCTCTTCGGCCCGCCCTTCGAACATCAGGAACGGTGTGATCTTCTGGTCCGACATACTCGCATCAGCCCCTTCGCTTGAGTCTGTACGCGAAGCTGGTATCTAAACCCCTATCCTGAATTCAACGATATCTTCGTCAACCCCTGCACGCTGCCAGCCCATCCGCTGCCGCAAGCTGGTGATCTGCGCCACATGATGGCAACCGACCTGTAGAACGCTTTTCCATCATGTCGACTGCGGCCCTCTGGGGTCGTGAAAGCTCGGTCAAAAGAGACCGCTACCCGCCATTGGCAGTGGGCAGCGGTCTCTAGGCAACTGGGGGACTTCCGCCCTGTCGAACCGTATGATTCCGAAACCACTCTGCCAAAGCCTGCACGTCAAGTCGATCCTCGGCAACAGCCACTGCAGTCTCTTCGAACTCCTCCTGAGTTGCAGTTAATCGATATCCGTTCATTAGTAGTACGACGGCACCTGCCGCCATCGCCGTCCGCTTATTGCCATCCACAAACGGATGTCCCTTGGCTAAGGCGTGGGTCAACGCTGCCACCTTGTCCTCAGTGGACGAAAATAGTTCCTGACTGCCAAATGTGGCGAATGGGCGGGCTAGAGCTGCTTCGACTCTCCCCTCATCCCGGAGCCCAGGACTGCCGCCTGTCTCTTCAACGATTCGGTCGTGGAGTAGAAGCAGTTGGTGTTTAGTAAGGATCTTCATCGGTCGGCCAAACGCTTAAGAGCGGGCTTGTACTGCTGGATGATCTCTTCGACAGCCTCTCTGGCCTCACGATCTGAGGCAGAAGGCACCTCACTAAACTCCGCCAGGAGTTGCCGTAGCTGATCAGGGGGTAGCTTGCGAAGAGCCTCACGGATCTCTTCTAAACTCACAGAAAACACCTCCCGCACCCGCTAGTATTCGCTTCTTGATACCAGTCACCTGTTGTGTGACTAGAACCCCTTCTCCGAATCCAGCAGAATCGTCACCGGCCCATCGTTGACCAGTTCGACCTCCATGTGGGTCTGAAACCGCCCCGTCTCCACGGCCAGCCCAGCCTCCCGCAACTTCCCCACAAACCGCTCATAGAGCGGCTCCGCCTCCGAGGGGCGCCCCGCCCGATCGAACGACGGCCGCTTCCCCCGCCGCACATCGCCATACAAAGTGAACTGCGATACCGCCAAGACCGCTCCCCCCACATCCAGGAGGGAGCGGTTCATCTTGCCCTCCGCGTCCTCAAAGACCCGCAGCCCCGCTACCTTCTCGGCCAGATAGTCCGCCGCCTCCGGCCCATCCTCCCGCGCCACGCCAAGCAGAACGACGAAGCCCGTCCCAATCCGGCCCACGACCTCCCCTGCCACCGTCACCTGCGCCCGTGTCACCTTCTGGACCACTGCCCGCACCGTCTGGTCACATCCCTTTTACTCACGTTCCCCAGAGACTAGCCGTTCATCTACCGCGTAAACTCCGCCTTCGTGAAGGCAACCCGCAGCCCAACCCGCTCCATATTGTTCTGCGAGACCGTCCCGTTCCCCGTCTGACTCACCACCAGGTCACACCCAGCCGAGGCCGCATCTACGATCCGCTGGTGCAGGAGCGCCGTCTGCACCCCCCGCCCCCGAAACTCCTTCAGCGTACAGGCCCCCGCAAGGCTGCCAATCCCCTCCGCCACATGGAGGAGCGCCACACCAGCGGGCTCGCCATCCACCCGGGCCAGGTAGACCGTCCAGCCCGCCTGCCCCACAACCGCCCGCACCAGGTCGGTCCCCCACTGCACGCGCTCCGGCGAGACCTCAAATCCCTCTACATAGACCCGGGCTGCGACCGACGGCTCGACAACCCGCTCCACCGTCAACGCCGGCAGCGGCAGGTCAGCCTTAGCCTCCCCAAAGAGCGCCACCTGGAAGCCCGAGCACCGCAGCCCTCGCTCATGCAGCGCCTTCAGGAACTCCCCGTTCTGGTGCAGGGGCATCACATCCACCCGCGGGGAGAGACCCCGCTCCGCCATAAAGTCCAGCGCCGCCTGCAGATCAGCCTCATCCTCAGGGCCCGCACCTAGAATCCGGTTCCCCATCACGGAGGTCGGCACCCGTTCTGCCGTCAGGAGCACCACCCGACCAAAGCGGCGGACCTCGATCCCATGGGGATTCCCCGGCAATGCCCGCACCAACTCGAGTTGACTCGCCCAGGAGACCGCCTCCGAGCGCTCCACCCGCAGCGCCAACTCCTTGTTCACCACCAACACCGAAGTAACCCCCTATACGATGGGCCGGGGCGCCCATGCACCCCGGCCCCACCTCTGCTTTTAGAACAGCTTCTCGAGCTCATCCACCAGCGAGCCCACATAGGCCACAGCCTTCTTGATCGGCGCCGCCGTCGACATATCCAGACCCGCCATCGCCATCAGCTCCATCGGCGTCTTCGTCGAGCCCGCCTTCAGAACCTCCAGCCAGCGATCCACCGCCGGCTGACCCTCCTCGCGGATCGTCTGCGCCACCGCAGTCGACGCCACCAGGCCCGCCGAGTAGGTGTACGGGTAGAGCCCCATGTAGTAGTGCGGCTGCCGCAGCCAGGTCAGCTTCGCCGCCTCATCTAGCTCCAGCGAGTCACCCCAGAACTCCTTGAGGATCGCGCCCTTCGTCTCCGAGAGCAGCTCCGCCGTCACCTGCTCACCCGCCTCCGCCAGGGCGTAGATCCGCCGCTGCAGCTCACCCTCCGACAGGTGGCGCACGAAGTTGTGGTGGTAGGTCATCAGCAGGGAGATGATCACCCAGCGCTTCATCCGCGGATCGGTCGCCTCGCGGATCATCTTGTCACCCAGGAGCATCTCGTTGAGCGTCGACGGCGCCTCGACGAAGTAGGTCGAGACATCGGTGTTGAGCAGCTTCTGGTTCCGGTTCGCCAGCTCGAAGTGGCCGGCATGGCCGAGCTCATGCGCCAGGGTGAAGAGGTTGCGCGCCTGGCCGGTCCAGGTCATCAGGACGTAGGAGTGCGAGCCGTAGGGCGTGGTGCAGAAGGCGCCGGTCTGCTTGCCGACGTTGTCGCACCGGTCGACCCAGCGCTCCGCGATCGACCGCTCCATCAGCTCCATGTACTCCGGCCCGAGGACCGAGAGCGCCTCGAGGGTCGTCTTGGCGCCCTCCTCCCAGCCGATCCGGGGATCGTACTCGGGATCGAGCGGCGCCTCGAGATCGCAGTAGAGCAGGTGGTCAAGCCCCAGGACCTTCTTGCGCAGTTCGGCGTAGCGGCGCATGTGCGGCGCCAACTCGGCCCGGATGGTGTCGAGCAGGTTGTTGTAGGGCTCCTGGGTGACGCCCTGCTTGTGCAGGAGCATATCGGTCGCCGAGGGGAAGCCCTTCAGCTTGGCCAGGACGATGTTCTTCTTGACCTCAGTCGCCCAGGTGGCGGCGAGGGTGTTCTTGAACTGGCCGAGGCCCTCGGCGAAGGACTTATAGCCCGCCCGCCGGACGTTGACGTCAGCAGAGGTCTCCAGGTCATCCTCGTAGAGGGAGAGTGAGTTTGCGATCTCCTTGCCGTTGATAACCACCGGGGGGCAGGTGATATCGGAGGACTTGGCGCGCTCGTAGATGACGAAGGGAGCGTCGAGCACCTCACCCAGGGCAGCGAGGGCCTCCTCAGTCTGCGGGTGGAGCAGGTAGGGCTTGTCGGCCAGGAGCTTCTTCAGGAACGGGCGGTAGGCAGCCAGGCCAGCATGGGTCTCCACCCAGCCCTCCACAGTCCCCTCCGGCAGGAGCAGGATCTCAGAGCGCAGGAAGGAGGAAGCGGCGTCGACCTGAGCATACAGACCGTACGCCTTGCCCATCAGCTCCTGGTTCTCCGTGTCGGAGCCGTCCTGGGCGGACTTGAGAGAGGCGTAGGTGAAGACCCGGAGGAGTTGCTCCATGAGCCCCTCAAGGGTCGAGATCGCCTCCAGCAGAAGCCCAGCGGACTCGCCCAAGCGGCCCTTGAAAGCGGTGAGCTGCGGAATCTGATCAACAACCGCCTTGCGTGCGGTCTCCCATTCGGCGTCGGTCTGGAAGAGATCGGTCAGATTCCAGGTCTCCTGGACCGGAACCTCATGCCGCTGCAGTCGCATCCAAGGACAGCCCCTTTCGGTGTAAGAAACATCACCTTTAACATTACCCAGAATCTTTATGTATGGCAAGGGGTGGTGGATGCTTTGGAAAGTAGTTGGGGGGTGGGATTTGGGAAGTGGGGAACTGGGGGTAGCAGTTCCTTTTTTATGGGGATGGAGGGGATTGGGGGGATTACTGGGTGTGGGGGGCTGGCTTTTGACAACTAAGAAGAGGGGACCCATGCATTAGCACAGGTCCTTCCACATGGCGACCACCCCAGCGCCGGAGGCCATCCCCCCACACCAGGTCATCCCCAAAATCCCCATAATCCCAGAAAAAGAACTCGAAAGTAGTTGGGGGTCCGGGATTTGAGGGCTGGGAACTGGGGGTAGCAGTTCTTTTTTTTATGGGGATTGGGGGGATTGGGGGGATTACTAGGTGTGGGGGGCTGGCTTTTGACAACTAAGAAGAAGAAGAAGGGGCCTATGCATTTGCCAAGGGCCTTCGACATGACGACCAACCCAGCGCCGGAGGCCATCCCCCCACACCAGGTCATCCCCAAAATCCCCATAATCCCCAGTTAAAAAAACTCTTCAGCCCACAGCCCACACCCCTACACCCGCCGAACCTCCAACTTCGCCTTCCCAAAGTTCAGCAACAGCCCGACCTGAAGCCCCGTAGCCGTCATATAGGAGCGCGTAAACGCCAAGTGCACGTCCACAATCGCCGCCACCGCCTTCAGCTCAACGACGACCTTCCCCTCCACCAGCAGATCAAGGACGTGCACCCCCGCCTCCATCCCCTTGTAATAGACCGGCACCTTCACCTGACGCTGAAACCGAACCCCCTGCAACTTCAACTCAAGCGCCAACGCCTTCTCATAGATCTTCTCCACAAACCCCGCCCCCAGCGCCCGGTGCACCTCCATAGCCGCCCCAATCACCGCCTCAGTCACATCCCCATGCAAGAACTCCGGCATAAAAAGACACCTCCCACCCCCTATAACGAAAAATATCCACACCAAGTTCTATCCCCCCACACCAGGTCATCCCCAAAATCCCCATAATCCCCAAAAAAAAGAGCGCAGACCAGGTCAAACGACCCAATCTGCGCTCCCAAGAGAGAATCCTACACCAACAGCGAAACAGACCGCGTAGCCCGGACAGTCACCCGCCCACGCTTCGTGACAAGCAACCGCGCCGGCTGATCGATCACCGCATCCGCCACACGCTTCGTATCCAGCAGAACCAGATCCGCCGAGCACCCAACCGCGATCCCATACCCCGACAGCTTCATCGCCTTCGCCGGGTTAGACGTGATCATCGGCAGCACGGTAGGCAGATCATCCGCCCCACCCAGGTGCGCCGTCGGGATCGCCAGCATCGCAATCTGCAGCAGATCACCATTGCCATACGGCGTAAAGGCGTTCCGGATGTTATTCGAACCGATGCAGACGTTCACACCGCTATCGCGCAGAGCCCGAATCGGGGCGAGCGCACGGCGCACATTCCCCTGATCCTTCCGCCCGCCCAGGTGCAGATCCGTCGCCGGCAACGGCATC
>DATGYC010000280.1:0-9365 GCA_035298385.1 Symbiobacteriaceae bacterium
TGAAGCTGATGATGATCATCTCAGACAACACCGCCTCGAACATCTGCATCGAGCTAGTCGGCGCCGAGGCCATTCGACAGTCGATGGCCGAACTCGGTCTGCATGGCATCAAGCTCTACAACAAGTTCTTCAAGGCTCCCCCCGGCAAGCCGATCAACGTCTGCTCCCCAGCCGATATCGGACGCCTCATGGATATGATCATCCGTAAGGAGGTCCTGACTCCGGCGCTCTGCGAGCAGATCATCGAGATGATGGGCAACGTGGTTTCGCCCTACATCCCGCGCTACCTGCCCGAGTTGATGGAGCCCGACTGGGTGGAGGACGTGCCAAACCTGAAGGTGATCGCCAAGACCGGCTGTGTCGCTGGCTGCCGCCACGAGGTGGGCGCCGTCTGGCGCAAGGGTGAGGGCTACGTCATGTGCGTCATGACCCGCGGTTGCCCGGACCTGCGTGAGTGGGAGGACCATGAAGGCGTGCTGATGATTAGCAAGGTTGCCCGCGCTGTTCATCGCCACTTCCTGCATAGCTAATCATAAAGGATCCCCCGCTGGGCTAACCCGGCGGGGGATCTGTTTTAGGAGGCTGGCCCCTCAACCGGCGCCCCAACGGGTAAGGGCGCCGGGGGCAGATCGACCGCATGAATCCGCCGGTTGAAGGCCTGAAGCGTCGCCCAGGCGGTCAGGAGGAGACCGAAGAGCAGGATGATGAAGGCAGGATCGACCCGCCCGGCCAACCAGCCAGAGATCGCCACCATCAGGGGCGATGTCACCTGCGCGATCACCCGCCTGACGGCGAAGACCCGTCCCTGCTTCTCACGAGGCGTCCGGCTCTGCCAGATCGCTTGGGAGTGGGCGTTGGCTACCGGGTTGCCAAAGCTGAAACAGAAGAGGACCCCAGCCGAGAGGTAGAGCGAATGGGAGAGCCCCAGGCCGATCATCATCAGCCCACCGGCTAGGAGCGGGACGATCACGCCCCAGACGCGGCGCCCCTTCAAGCCGCCCCAACTGGCGATAAAGAGGCCGCCAGCCACACTACCGAGGGCGAAGAGGGTGTCCAGGAGGGCGAAGGCCCCTTGGAAAGTGAAGCCCCGGGCGCCCCAGTCCGTCGCCAGCGTGAACTTAGTGATCAGGGGCAGGTAGATCCCCAAGGGCGCCATCAACAGGTTGGCGCCCGCAAACATCGAGAGGAGCCAGAGGAGCTCCCGGCGCTCTAGCAGGAACTGCATGCCCACCTTTACTTCAAGCCAGAGTGAAGGTGTGGCTTTGCTGGGCTGAACCGCCGCCGGCTCGGCGCGTGGCACAGCCAAAACGGCCAACACTACGACCGCCACCAGAAAACTGATCAGATCCAAAAGCAGCACAAAGGCGGTACTCGTCAGGGCGATCAGCCCTGCTGCAACCGCCGGTACGAGGATCGCCGACGAGGAGCCGAGTAGCTGCATCATCCCGTTGGCGCGCGGGAGGTGCGCCTCGTCGACCAGGAGTGGATAGGCCGTGTCAAAGGCGGCCCCGTGGAAGGCGGCCATCGCTGCGTGCGCCGCAATAAGCGGGAGAAGCAGGTGAATGCTGAACTGCTCCGTCCAGATCAGATAGGCCATGAGGCCAGCGACCAGTGCGGCGCCCAGATCCATCAGCAGCATGATCCGCTTCTTGTCGTACCGGTCGGCAAAGACGCCCGCAATCGGTGCGAGGGCCAGAGACGGGATCGCAAAGGCGAGGCTGACGTACGAGAGGGTAGCAGCGAGCGCCGCCTTCTGCTCCGGGGCCGGATAGAGGTCCGTCACCAGCCAGACCGAGATGGCGAAGAAGGAGAGCGAGGAACCGAACTGAGAGAGCCCCTGGGAGGCCCACAGGCAGAGAAAGGTCCGGAAGGATGGCCGGTTTGGCTGAGGCGCCATCAAGACCCCACCTCTTTTTAACAGATAAGTGCGACAAGTTGATGGTATTCGTGAGTGGGTCCGCTCACTCCTCCAAGAAAGAAGACCGCCCTCCGAAAGGGCGGTCTCACTCCGTCTATTCAGCCACTGGGTCAGCGCCAGCGGTGATAATCGTCAGCCGATCCGGGTCCAGGTATCTGGCCGCGACCGCCTGTAGCTGTTCAGCGGTCAGGTCGTTGAGTAGGGTGACATAGCGATCGACCCAGTCGGCGCCTAAGCCGAACCGTTCCGCCTCCACCAGTCGGCCTACCAGCCGATCGGTCGACTCCAACTGCACGGCCGGGTAGTCGGTCAGGAAGGCCTTCAGCCCCGCCAGTTCGGCAGCGGGGACCGGTTCAGCCGCCAAGAGGCCCAGTTCCCGCTTCAGTAGATCGATCGCTTCGCCGACACGGGACGGGTTGACGCCCATCGCGACCGACCAGGTCGCCGGACCCATCGCGGGGCCAAACTGGGCGTGCTGATAGTAGGAGATGCCGTACCGCTCCCGCAGATTGCGGAAGAGGCGGCTGGTCGCCGGCGTCCCGTTCCCACCAAAGATCGTGGCGAGGAGTTCCAGCGGCAGGAAGTCGGGGTGATCCCGCCCGACTAGAGGCCACCCCAGTGCGATGTCGGTCTGGCTCTTGCCAGCGATCGAGAAGTGCGCCTGGCTCGGCGCGACCAGCCCAACTGGCGGGATCATCGGGCGCCCCGCCCCACCGGTCCATCTGCCAAAGGCGCTCTCCAGGAGCCCGACGACCTGCTCTGGATCGACCGGCCCCACCACGGTAAAGATCGCCCCGTTCGGCCGGTAGTGAGCGGCATGGAAGGCGACCAGATCCGCCTGGGTGATCCTCGGTACGCTCTCCTCGGTCCCGCTGATCGGCATCCGGTAGGGATGGCCCGCTGGGTAGAGCGCCTCGGTCAGACGACGCCGCGAGACCGCCTCCGCGGCGTTTGCCGCCTGGCGCAGGCCAACCAGGGTGCGGGAGCGCAGCCGCTCTAGTTCATCCGCCGGGAAGGTCGGCGTGAGCGTTACCTCAGCCAGGAGCTCGATCGCCTGCGGCAGTTGGTCTGCGAGTCCCTTCACACGGAGCATCGCTGTCTCGCGGCCCGACTCGCTCGCCAGGGAGATCCCGAGCCCCTCGCTGTAGAGTGCGAGTTCATCCCCGCTGCGCGCTGCGGTGCCGCGGACCAAGAGTTGGGCGGTCAGGGCCGCTAGCCCTGGCAGGTCACCATCATGGACCGCCCCACCTTCCAGTGTCAGCCGGACCAAGACCGAGGGAAGCGACTCAGCCTGGTAGACCAAGAGCGTCGCCCCGTTTGTCAGCGTGCGTCGATGGAAGCGAGTGACGTCCAGGAGCGTCTTGCGGGTCGGTGCAGCGGGCGCCCGATCAACCGCGACTGGCTGCGTCACGGTGATCCTCTCCCGCTCGGCCTCGGGCAACTGAAACTGAGGTGTCTTCACGCCCTCAGCCGGAACGGGGGGCTGATAGGACTCAGACGGCTCGGTCGCACTCGCATCCGGCAGGAACCTGGCGGTCGTCCGTTTGGCCGGAACCAGATAGCGCTGGGCGACGCGCTGCACATCCGCGGGGGTGACCGCTGCCAGGCGGCTGAACATCTCATCGAAGGATGCCACACCCTCCGACATGGCCGTGGCGCCTAGGAGGCGCGCCTGACCCGGAATCGACTCCAGGGTGAAGCCGAGCGTCGTCTGTGCGATCCGCTGGGCACGGGCGAACTCCGCTGGCGAGACTTGGTCCTGCTGCAGGCGTTCGATCTCGGTCCACAGGGCCGACTCCAGGGCCTCCAGCGTCGTCTCCGGGGTGGGCGCCCCGCTCAACATGAAGAGTCCGCCATGCTGTAGCCCCCAGATCGAGGCGGAGACCCCAGTCCCGAGTCCCTTCGCCGTGATCTGCCGGTAGAGCCGGGAGGAGCGGCCAAAGCCGCCACCCTGGGCCGAGAGGATGGTCGAGAGCACCTGCAGGGCTTCCATGTCCGGATGGTTGGCCGGGGGGAGCTTGTAGCCAGCGAGGAGCTTCGCGGTCGGGCCGGGGCGCCGGACCTCGAGCCGTCGCTCGGCGTTCTGCTCCGCCTCCTGGGCGGTGAGGGGCGGAACGGGGGCGCCCGGCGCAATCTGCCCGAAGTGGCGCTCAGCCAAGCGAAGCAGCTCCGCCGTCTCAAAGTCGCCTACGACGACCAGCGTGGCGTTCTGCGGGCAGTAGTAGCGACGGTAGTGTGCGGTCAGCGCCTCTGCGGTCACGGCCTTGATATCTGCCTTGTGCCCCAGGACCGTGTGGCGATAAGGGAAGGTCTGATAGGCGTTCTCCATCAGGGCAGAGAGCAGCCAGTAGTCCGGCCGATTCTCGCTCCCTTCCTTCTCCGCGACGATGATCCCGCGCTCGCGCATCGTCAGGGCCGCGTCGAACGAGAGGTTCGCCATCCGATCCGCCTCAAGCTCAAGTCCGTACTCGAGATGGCGGCTAGGCAGAACCTCATAGTAGGCGGTGTAGTCGTAGGAGGTGAAGGCGTTCCAGACGCCGCCCCGCTCCTTGACCCCCTCCTCCACCGCCCCAAGCGGGAAGGCCGGGGTCCCCTTGAAGAGCATATGCTCAAGAAAATGGGAGAGGCCGGTCTGCCCCGGCCCCTCATTGCGGCTACCTACCCCGTACCAGACCATGACAGAGACGACCGGGGCGTGATGCGCCTCCCGGGTCAGAATGCGCAGGCCGTTACGGAGGAAGTGGACCCCTGTCGGTGCGATCTGCATGGGTGTTCGGCCTCCTTACCGCTCGGAGCGTTCCCGCTCCCTGATCCGCCGGTCAGCCCGGGCAGCCGCCCAGATGACCAGGGCAATGATCCCTAGAAGCGACAATCCCCAACCCAGGGCGCCCCACACAAAGGTGTTGCCCCAGGTCTTATAGATATAGACGCCAATCGCAAGCAGGAACGTGAAAAGGATCAACCCGCCGACTAGACGGCGAAAGGTGTTCTTAAGCATGGGTATTCAACCTCCAAGGGAAAGAGTTCGTCGTCGGGCGGCTAGCTACCTTTTAGAGCGGGATTCCTGGTGAGCAGGTGCGGGTTAGCGTTGGCGTCCACAAAAAGGAGCTGGCCCCCCAGAAGGAGGACCAGCCCATCCAGCGCTCAACTTACCGATCGACCATCCGTAGCGGCCCGATCCGCTTCGGGGCCGAGGCCTGGCGGGGCGCCACCGGGAGCGAGGAGGCTGACTTAGCGACCTCCACGTAGAAGGGAAGCCGCAGGGTGCCACTCGGGCCGGAGGCGACAACGAAGCCCTCGTAGGCCCCGTCCACGATCGTCTTCCCGTCCATGGTGATCGACAGGTCAAACGCCGCCATGCAGCTCGTCGTGCAGACCACCTCACCCGCTGAAAGCTCGACGGTCAGCCCGGCTGCTGCCTGGCGTACCTCGGCCTGCAACTGGAAGGAGAGACCGGCTGCGTCGCTGATCAGCGGTTGGATCGTCAGCGCCTGCTTCACCGTCACCTTCTCACCGCCGTGGATGACCCGGCCGAAGGAGTGGGTCGGGCAGATCGGGTCGGTCGCGGTGACCAAGATCGCCTGGCAGGCCAAGGCCGCCTCAAGGCGCATCGAGCCATTCCCCTGAGCGGTTACCCCACCCTGCTTCGGCATCGTGGCCGCCGTGTTGACCAAGGCCGCCTTGATCTGCATCGGCGTCCAGGACGGATGAGCCTGACGGAGTAGTGCGACCGCACCGGTCACGTGCGGGGTTGCCATCGAGGTGCCGGAGGCTGAGAGGTAACCGCTCTCGTCCGCCATTCCATCGCCTGCCCGGGGCGCCTTGAGGATCGTCGCTGAGTAGATGTCGACGCCGGGGGCGGTCAACTCCGGCTTGATCCAGCCATCATTGTTCGGGCCCCGGGAGGAGAACTCCGCGAGCCGGTCCGGCTGCGGGGTCAACGTCGGTGAGAGCATCACCTGACCGTAGGAGTAGCCAGCCTCCCGGTTGATCGACCGGATGAGGAACTCTCCCTCTTCCTTGGCGATCGAGACGACCGGGATCTTGGTCAGGTCTGTCCCCTCGCCAAGCGTACCGAAGAAGTTGCCCTCCCGGTTGTTGTAGATGATCAGGGCGCTCGCCCCGGCGGCCTGCGCCGCCTTCGCCTTCTCAAGGAAGGTGACGTCACCCCGCTCGCAGAGGGCGATCCGGCCCTTGGTCGTCGCCGGGAAGGAAGCAGGGTTCGCCCCACGACCGCAGTCGACGACGGCTAGGTTGATCGTCGACTGCGGCAGGGCGGTCGAACCCTCCAGCATCCGCATCTCGATCTGCCGGTTCTCCTCACCCTCCATCTGGTACTGGGCGACGAGGGCCGTGACACCGTCATCGGTGGAGGCGCCGACCGTGATGACGTGGTGGGCGGCGCCGGGCGCCCCGATCGTCGAGGGCTCCGGCCCCTCATTGCCAGCGGCGACACAGACGACGCAGCCGGCCAGCATGGCATTGTTGCAAGCAGCGGACTCCGGGGCGAACGGATCGCCCTGGTTGTCGCCGAGGGAGAGGTTGAGCACGTGGGCGCCCCGGCGAACCGCATCCTCGATAGCCAGGATGATCGAGGAGGCGGAACCTGAGCCGCTCGCGGTCAGGACCTTATAGCCCATCACCTTCGCCTTGGGCGCCATCCCCTCGACCGTTGCCGCGCCGCGCGGGCCGTTCGGGTAGGCCTTGGTGCCCGTGGCGATCACGGCGACGTGGGTGCCGTGGCCGAAGTTGTCGATCGGCTGCTCGCCAGTGAAGGAGGCGACATAGGTCACCTTCTCGTTCGGCGCCTTGTCAAAGCCGCCCAGCGCCGGGTGTTTCCAGTCGACGCCGGTGTCAATGATCGCGACATTGACGCCCTCGCCCTGGACGTTCCGGCCACTCGAGTCGACGGTCTGCCAGACGGCGGGCGCCCCTGTAAACGGGACGGACTTGTCCAGGTTCAGGTAGACCCGCTCCCGGTTCAAGGTGACGGCTCGTACGCCGACCATCGCCGAGACGGTCGGGACGGCGTTCCCCGACATCTTGACGCCAATGCCGTTGAAGATATAGGTAAAGTCGTGTGGCACCGTCATGGAGACCGGACCGTTCTCGGTCTGGTAGATCATCTCCGACTGGTCTACCTGGACCTGGATTCCCTGCTGGGCCAGTTTGTCCAGGAACTCCTTATGCATGGCGTTCAGTTCCGCCGCTACATCAGCCGAATCACGCTGAGGGTTGACCTGCTTCTGGACCGCCACCGGCGCCGCCTCAAACTCCAGGACGACCGGCATCAGGTCGTTGGTGGTCAGGTCATCCGGTGCAAAGCGACAGAGCGGCGCCGTCTGGCCCCGCTGCATGCCAGGGGCGATCGGACGATTCAGCATGGGGATCTACCTCCCTTAGTCAAAGAGCGATCGGGCAAGGCTTGCGTCCAGGATACCAGATGCTTTAACGTTCTGTCTTATCGATTTGTTCTATTACCTGGGAGCGAAGCCCTTCATCTGATCAGTCGGTCAGAAGTGTGAACCTCCTCCTTAAGGAGGAGTACAGGGTCAACACCAGCGTAGGCTTGTGAACCTAGTCACAAATACGATGAGGGGCGCATTCTCTCTTATCAACGAGCCTGTTATTCTAAATGTGAAGAAATTCACGATGTCCCGACAGCGCTTTTAGGGGCGCCGGGCGTCAAGGAGGAAGTACGTATGCGCGCGTGGGAAAGCTTCGTCCCCGGTGACTGGCAGCGCAAGGTGGACGTCCGCAGCTTTATCCAGCTAAACTATACCCCCTTCGAAGGGGATGGCTCCTTCGTTGCTGGCCCGACCGAACGGACCCGGGCCCTCTGGAATCAGGTCTTCGACCTCTTCAAGGCTGAGCAGGCATCGAGGTCGCCCCTGAAGATCGAGACGAAGACCGCCTCCAGCATCCTGGCCTTCGGCCCGGGCTACGTCGATCAGGCGCTAGAACTGGTTCGGGGTCTACAGACCGACGAGCCCGGCAAGCGTGCCGCCTACCCGGCCGGCGGCATCCGGATGGTCCAGGACTCGATGGAGGCCTACGGCGAAGAGGCCGATCCGGCGATGGTCGAGATCTACTCGAAGCAGCGCAAGACCCACAACCAGGGCGTCTTCGACGTCTACACCCCCGAGATGCGTTTGGCCCGCAAGACCGGCATCATCACCGGTCTGCCTGACGCCTATGGCCGCGGCCGAATCATCGGTGACTACCGCCGGGTCGCCCTCTACGGCGTCGACCAGTTGATCAAGTTCAAGAAGCAGGAGCAGGCGATCACCGAGCCCTGCAACTTTGATGAGGCAACGATTCGGCTGCGTGAGGAGCTCGCCGAGCAGCTCCGTGCCCTGCAGGAGCTGAAGGAGATGGGCGCCAGCTACGGCTGTGACCTCAGCCGACCGGCCGAGAACGCCCAGGAGGCGGTCCAGTGGACCTACCTCGGCTACCTCGCCGCCATCAAGCAGCAGAACGGCGCGGCGATGTCCTTCGGTCGGGTCTCCACCTTCCTGGACATCTACATCGAGCGGGACCTCAAGAGCGGGCTGCTGGATGAGGCGGGCGCCCAGGAGCTAATCGACCATCTGGTGATGAAGCTTCGCCAGGTCGCCTTCCTCCGTACCCCGGAGTACAACGACCTCTTCTCCGGCGACCCGACCTGGGTCACCGAGTCGATCGGCGGCATGGGTCTGGACGGCCGTACGATGGTCACCAAGTCCTCCTTCCGCATGATCCAGACCCTCTACAACCTCGGCCCCTCCCCGGAGCCGAACCTGACCATCCTCTGGTCGACCCGGCTCCCCGAGGGCTTCAAGGACTACGTCGCGAAGGCCTCGATCGACACCTCCTCGCTCCAGTACGAGTCGGACGATGTGATGCGGCCCCAGTGGGGCGACGACTACGGCATCGCCTGCTGTGTCTCGGCGATGCGCATCGGCAAGCAGATGCAGTTCTTCGGCGCCCGCGCCAACCTGGCCAAGGCCCTCCTCTACGCCATCAACGGCGGCAAGGATGAGAAGGCGGGCGTTCAGGTCGGTCCGGAACTGTCGGCCCTGCCCGACGGCCCGCTCGATTACAAGGTGGTGCGGCAGCGCTACAGCCAGATGATCGCCTGGCTCGCCCGCCTCTACATCAACACCCTGAACGTGATCCATTACATGCATGACAAGTACTTCTACGAGTCGCTGGAGTTTGCGCTCCACGACCGGGATATCCACCGGACGATGGCGACCGGCATGGCCGGCCTCTCCGTCGTGGCGGACTCCCTCTCAGCGATCAAGTACGCCCAGGTCACCCCGGTCCGCAACGAGGCCGGGCTGATCGTCAGCTACAAGACCGAGGGCGACTTCCCGAAGTTTGGTAACAATGATGACCGGGTCGATGCGCTGGGCCGTGAGGTCGTCGAGGAGTTCATCGCTGAACTCCGCAAGCACAAGACCTA
>DATGYC010000281.1:0-5315 GCA_035298385.1 Symbiobacteriaceae bacterium
ACAGTACATAGGTCTCTGGTACCTAGAGGAGCCGCTCTCGGTCAAGGGTTACTACGCGGTCACAGCGGCCTTCTTGGTGATGTCGGCCTTTGTGCTCCAGAAGGTCATCCGGGACAACGCCGAAGATGACGATCAGGAGGCGGAGCGATTCGGTGCGAACAAGGGACCGGAGAACTAATCAGCGATCACAATAAACAGCCGTCGTTCCGACGGCTGTTCTCTTGTCCTGGTAGCCCCCTTACGCACGGGACATTGGTCCTAGATACCAATTCAGTCAAGTGTGATAAGTTAGTTGTGGTCCAACGATAACGATAGGAGGAACCCATTGTGCGGCGCTTGGCATCACTCCTGACCACCCTGACGGTAGCATCCGCATCCCTTCTCCTGGCCCCGGCAACCCCGGTCCTGGCTGCTACCTGTACCGTGACGACGACCAGCGACGGGCGCCCCTACGTAGCCCCCACCGGTTCAGGCGCCGGAACCGGCAAGAAGGTCGGCTTTGACAACACCCACGGCTCCACCGCCGGTGCCGCTGACTGGACCATTGACGGGGCGATGTCCGACTTCGCTTGCGGCCTAGCTGGACAGGGTTACGCGGTGGAAGAGATTCGGGCCTACCCCCTCACTGCGACCAACCTCGGTGCCTACAACGTGGTGATCATCCCGGAGCCGAACATCCCCTTCACCACGGCGGAGGAGCAGGCACTGGCCAGCTACGTCGCTGGCGGCAAGGGGCTCCTCATGATCGCCGACCACTACCAGGCCGACCGGAACTTCAACACGTGGGACGCCACCGAGGTCTTCAACGGCTGGCGCCGCGGCCACTACCAGGCGACCTACACCAGCCCGTACTACTGGTACAACGGCACCACCACCTCCACCACCTACACCTTCAATAATGAAGATGACTGGATGGCCACCAACTTCGGCATGCGCTTCCACTTCAACGCGATGGACATGGCCAGTGGTGTGACCGGCTTCATCGCCGGCAACCCGTCGGATCCGGATGACCCCGGCATCCTCGCCGCCAGCCAGACCTTCAATATCACGAGCGGTGTCACCAGCGTCTCTTCGCACGCGGGCGCCACCTTGGCGATCACTGATCCCACCAAGGCGATGGGGATCGTCTTCCCGAACAAGAGCAAGCTCGTGCGGTGGTCGAGCGCCCAGTCCACGGATCCGATCGCCCTCTACACCGATACGGTGGGCACAACCGCTTGCGGTTCGGCTACGATGGGCGGCCGCTGCGAGGGCGCCTACGTCGCCGTCGCCAAGCCGAACGCCGGCAAGGTGGCGGCCATCGGCGACAGCTCGGCCTGGGAGGATGCCACCCCAAAGTATAAGCGGGAGGATACGGGCGGGACCAAGACCACGCACGCCGGGTGGGGCGAGGTGAACAACGCCACCCTGGGCATCAACCTGGTCAACTGGCTGGCCACCTCTGACCCCAGCGTCGGCATCCCCGCCGGCCAGCAGCAGCAGGTCAGCCCGGAGCCGTACAACGTCTTCACCATCAGCGAGCCGCTGGCGGAGCCCTGGTCCACCTCCAGCAATACTTCCTACAAGTGGTATGACGCCCGCACCTTCAACGCCAGCGCCTACAAGAACACGACCCTGTATGGTGGTGGTGGCGGCGGTGGCGGCGACACCACAGCCCCGACCGTCTCGATCACCGCCCCCACGGCGGGCGCCACTGTCAGCGGGACCACTACCGTCAGCGCCAGCGCCTCGGACAACGTGGGCGTCACCAAGGTCGAGTTCTACCTGGATGGGGCGCTCCAGTCGACCGATACCACCAGCCCCTACAGTTGGTCCTGGGATACGACGACGGCCGCCAACGGCAGCCACAGCCTGACGGCGAAGGCCTACGATGCGGCGAACAACGTGGCTACCTCCACCGCCGTCTCGGTTACGGTCTCCAATAGCGGGAGCAGCACGGCCAACGAGACCTTTACGGGCCACGTGGACGGCACGACCACGACCCAGGATTTCTGGATCGATGTGACCGCCACGGGCACGATCAGCCTGAACCTGAGCTGGACGGTGACCTCGAACCTGAATATCTACCTGTATAACCCCAGCGGGACACAGGTGGCCAGCAAGTCGGGCAGCACCAGCCCCTTGGCGCTCACCTACAACGCCACGACGACGGGGCGGTACAAGATCCACATCACCCGCTCGAGCGGCGGCTCGGACTACACGCTGACCGCCTCGCACCCGATCAACCCGAACGTGACCGGCACCTACAGCCAGAGCGGCAGCCTGGCAGCGGGAGGGTTCACCACCTACACCCTCACGGTCGGGGCCGCCGGTACGATCGATCTGAAGCTCTCCTTCCCCGCCGGGACCGACTTCGACCTCTACCTGCTCAACTCATCGGGCACGACGGTGGCCGCGGCGGAGACGTCGACGCTGAATCCGGAGACGATCTCGTACCAGGTGAGCGGCCCGGGCACCTACACCGTCGAGGTGGATGCCTACTCCGGCAGCGGATCGTTCACGGTCTCCGGGTACTATCCGAAGTAGACGCTGGAGTCTGCGATAGAGAAAGGGGCGCCTCCCACCGGAGGCGCCCCTCGCCATGGGATTGTTCAGCGTCATCCTCCCGTTATCTCTCCCTGTTACATAAGCTGGAGGGGAGAAGAGCGAACGGCGGGAGGTGACCGCCGTTGGGCGGGTCTGCATCGAACGGGGTCTCTAAGAGTCTCCGCACACGCATCCGCCGCACCCTGGCGGCGTGGGATCTGGCGGTTGATTCCATGGATCTGGTGGCCTGGAAGAAGCAGCAGCAGGCTGGCGTCTGGCGGGTCGAGACCAAGAGCGGGACTCGGTGTGTGAAGCTCTCCAGCCGGCCCTTGGATCGCTGCCGCTTCACCGCGGATGCCCATGAGCATCTCACGGCACGAGGCGCCCGGGTGCCCGCGCTCTACCGGACGCTGACCGGTGAGCCGTTCGCCCAGGTCGGTGAACAGGCGCTCAGCGTCACCCAGTGGATCGATCTGCAGGAGGCGCCGAACGACGTGGATGGGGCACGAGCCCTCTCGGCTGGGCTGGGGGCGTTCCACCGGCTCGGTAGTGAGTTCACGCCCTCGGCCGAGGCCCGGTTTCATACACGGCTGGGCCAGTGGGCAACGACGTACGCCACGAGCCAGCAGAAGGCCTACCAACTGGCGCGCACCTGGCGGGGGCGCTGCGACCAAGAGTCGCTCCTGCGTAGCCTGCTGGACCGCCTCTGCCGCCAGGCCGACTCGGCCGTCCAGTCTCTGCAAAGCTCTGGCTACCACGCGTTGGCCGCCAAGGGTGAGCGTTATTGGGGGCTCGTCCATCGCGACCCGAGCTGGACGAACATCCAGGTCGGGCCGGATGGGGTCTATCTGATCGATCTGGACAGCGTCGTCTTCGACCTGCCGGTCAGTGATCTGGGGCTCTTCATGCATGAGACGCTCGATCGGCGCGGGCGGTGGGACTCGGACTGGGTGGCGGCCATGCTGGACGGGTACCGGGAGGCCTACCCGCTGGAGCCGGAGCTCTTTGACCTGCTCTTGATCGAGTTGGCGCGGCCCACGATGCTCTACAAGCGACTCCGCAAACTGCTAAAGAAGTCCGGGGCCGAAGCATCGGAAGAGTCGCTCCTCCGGCTGCTCGCCCTTGATCACACCCGCTGGAAGGCCCTCTCAGCGCTGGGGCTCGAGCTTTGAACCTCGCTCCTGCCACGCGAGCCCCTCCCCCAGCGCACGCACCGCCTCGCCCAGGGCGGGGTACTCCGGCACCTGCGGCGCCTGCATCGGGTGGAGCTGCTCCGGCGCCGTGATCCCATCGGCATAGTCCGCCAGCAGCGCGGCCACCTGTACCTGGCTCTCGGCCGAGAGGCGCCCCTGATCCGAGAGCGCCAGCAAGAGGTACCCCACCCGCTGCACCGCCACCACCGCCGGCCAGAGGTCCTCCACCGCCACTCCCTCCCGGAGCAAGTCATCATAGACGATCCGGAGCGTGATCAACGCCCGCCGTAGCGGCAGCCGATGCTGACTTCCGGGCGCCCGCGTCACCGCCGCCGCCAGGTGCAGAGCGTCGCCGAGCACGACCAGGAGGCGGCGGTTTGATGGGCGCCGTCGCAGGAGCAGCGTCCCCGCCAGACCGAGCGCACTGCCCAGGCAGATATCGAAGAGGCGGGTCGAGACCAGGTACTGCGCCGAGAGGCCTGGATGGCCTACCTCCGCCATCATGAAGGCCAGCGGCGTCGCAAAGGTGATGGCGAAGGCATAGTTGAGCAGGATCACCCACTCCGTCAGGAACTGCAACCCCATCAGGAGCAGGACCAGCGCCAGCCCAGAGGGCTGCAGGTGCAGGAGCAGGAGCCCGAGCAGGGCGCCCCCGATCGTGCCAACGACGCGTTGCAGGGAGCGCCGCAGGGTGGTCACGGCGGTGATCCCCATCATGACCGCCATGCAGGAGACGCTCACCCAGTAGGGGGTATGGGCGCCCACCCCGTAGGCGATCAGGTGCGAGAGGACCAGCATCAAGCCGACCCGCAGCGCCCGCGGCACCACCGCGGAGCGCTTGTCCAGTACCCCGGCCAGACGGGAGCCGAGCGACTCCCGCTGCGGTACAGGCGCCACCGCAGCCGCCGGTTCGGCCAGAGCGGCGGCGATCGCTACAGCCAGACGCAGGCGCTCCGTCAGCAGACTCTCCGGCTCAGCGCTGGGTGGGATCACCAAGCAGGCCGCCCGATCGGGATCAGCGACGGCGTCAGCCAGGGCGCGCAGGAGGGCCGGCAGCGCCGGATCGGTCGGGTCGCGCCGGGTAGCACCACGCTCGACAATCGCCAGGAAGAGCGCCTCCGCCTGAACGGTCAGGTGACGCAGTCGTGCATAATCGCTTGGGCGCCGCCAGCGCACGGCGTCCGGCGGCAGGGCGCGCTCGGCCGCCCGCAGCGCTAGGGTGGCCTGGTGCTGGGCCGAGTGGAAGGGATCGGTTCCGACCGCTGCCAGCAGGGCGGCTAGCGCTCGGAAGGCGCCCGCCACCACCGCCTGCTCAGGCCCGTGCGGATCCCAGAGCCATCCGGCCATCGCCAGCAGCCAGGCGGGGATGCCGCCCAGGAGGAGC
This sequence comes from Symbiobacteriaceae bacterium, assembly GCA_035298385.1. Classification (GTDB taxonomy): domain Bacteria; phylum Bacillota; class Sulfobacillia; order Symbiobacteriales; family Symbiobacteriaceae; genus DATGYC01. Next base: position 5,104 of record DATGYC010000281.1, read on the forward strand.
AGCCCCGCCCGAGTGAGGATGACGGCAGGGGCGCCCGGCATGCCTGTCGCCACGGCACAGGCGAAGACGAAGAAGAAGGCGCCGGGCACCGGCATGCCAAAGAGCTCTGTGAGCACGAAGGCGCCCGCACCGACCAGGCCGAGCGTCAGGGCGGCGCCCCAGATCGTGAGGGCGGCGCCGATCGAGCCCAGGCTAAAGGCGAGTGCCAGGCC
>DATGYC010000282.1:0-3770 GCA_035298385.1 Symbiobacteriaceae bacterium
TACGATTTTTGGGGAGACTGTAGCGTAGAGAGCATCCCAACCAGAAAGGAGACGACCAGATGTCCAAGCGGACCCTGATGGGCCTACTTGTCCTCTCGCTACTCTTCGCCCTGATGGTGCCCCTCGTGGCACACGGGCAGACACGCGCCACCCTCCGTTACGGCTCGACCGGTGCCGATGTGAAAGTCGCCCAGACAAAGCTGAAGGATTGGGGCTACTACTGGGGCCAGATCGACGGCGTCTATGGCTGGCGAACCCTTCAGGCGCTCTACACCTTCCAGAACAAGAATGGCTTGATGGTGGACGGCATTGTTGGTCCTCGCACCTGGGCAGCCCTCGGCGAGTCGGGCGCCCCCCTCGCAGGCGGTACCACGGCGGCCAAGGCGCCCGCTCCCACCCAACCGGCTGCACCCGCGCCAGCACCGGCTGCACCAGCCCCGGCCGCTGGAGGCGGGGCACCCGCAAACGACGGAAATACAGGGAACACAGCCCTACGCCAAAGCGAACGGGACCTGCTGGCGCGCCTCACCTCTGCGGAGGCGAAGGGCGAACCGTATGAGGGCATGGTCGCGGTCGCCGCTGTCATCCTGAACCGCATCAAGGACCCGAAGTTCCCGAACACGCTGCAAGCAGTGGTCTATGAGACCGACGCCTTCGAGCCGGTCTCCAACGGTACCATCTATAACCCGCCCTCGGAGGCGGCTGTGCGAGCAGCCCAAGATGCGATGAACGGCTTTGATCCAACCGATGGTGCCCTCTACTTCTGGAATCCGGCTACGGCCACTTCGCCCTGGATCTGGTCGCGCACCATCACCCTGCGCATCGGCAAGCACGTCTTCGGTAAGTAAGGGGGAGCTTCTGTGCGAATCGGCAGATGGATCCTGAGTGCGATCGTCGCACTCGGCTTGGTGGGCTGGGGCGTCTACACCGTCCGGCTCCAGCAGGCGAACCATAAGCTCGCCCTCGCCCTAGAGGCTGAGCGTCAGATGACAGTCAATGATGTGGCGTATCATACCAACCAAGCGCAGACCTACTTGGGCAAGGCGCTGGCCAGCGGCTCGATCGCGCAGACGGTCCGCTACCTATCCAACGTCCAGCAACACGCCGTCGATGCCGGCAACGCCTTCAAGCAGTTGCCGATCGAATCGAACGTGGGCGCCGAAGGCTCCAAGTTCATCCAGCAGATCGGTGATCTCTCCTCCTCCCTGGCCAACCGCCAGGCGGCGGGCCAGGAGATGACCGAGCAGGATCGGACCCAACTAACGCAGATTAAGGCGAGAGCCGATCAACTCAGCGCCAACCTCTCGGTCGCCCTGGCAGACTTCACCGGCACGAACCAGCGCATGATCCAGCCCGTCGCCTTTACGCCGAATCTCCTGCTAAAGGGCTACAAGATGCAGGCTGTGACAAAGCCGGCATCGGGCGAGCAATCGCCGATCTCCTACACGCAGGGCGGCTTCACCACCGTGACGGACACGAACAAAGAGATGCCGACCCTGATCTATGACGGCCCCTTCTCCGAGCATGTGAGCAAGGAGCCGCCCAAGATGAAGGGCCCCGCCATCACGCAACAGCAGGCGGAGGCGAAGCTCGCCCAGTACGTCACCAACTTCGCACAATACCGCGTCACCAGCCGGACCGAGGTGAACGGGAAGATCCCGACCTTCGCCTTCCTGCTCGAGCGCAGTGGCGAAACGGGGCAGTTTAGCGTCAACATCGCCAAGGAGGGCGGCTATCTGGTTCAGACGAACCACTCCCGGCCCTACAACGAATCGACGCTCAACCTGAAGGATGCCAAGGCCAAGGGGAGTACCTACCTGAACGCGCTCGGCTTCACCGGCATGGTCCCGACCTACGGCGTGGCCGAGGGCGGCGCGGCCACAATCGTCTACGCCTGGTCGGACGGGGAGGTCCTGCACTACCGCGACCAGATCAAGCTGAAGATCGCCCTGGATACTGGCGAGATCGTCGGGTTTGACGGGCGCCAGTACATCACCTCCCACCACACCCGGGAGAAGATGAAGCCGACCGTGACCGCCAACGCCGCCCAGGCTAAGGTGAACCCGAAGCTTGCTGTCCAACGGGTGCAACTGACCGCCATTCCGAACAACGCCGGCACGGGCGACATCCTCTGCTGGGAGTTCACCGGCCTGCTGGGGAAGCAGCGCTATCTGGTCTACATAAACGCGACCTCCGGCAACGAACAGCAGATTCTCCAGCTGATCGAATCGGATCGGGGCACGTTTACCATCTAGATGGTTGATGGCGCGACGAAGGGCGCCCCCGCAGGGGCGCCCTCACCTGCGTCCCCTAGGAGACGCGCGTCCAGTTCGTCGAGCCGCCACTAACCGGGCACTCCGGAAACCGCTCACCCAGTTCGAAGTACTGCTGCTGACCAGCCGCGCACGAGTAGGTTCCATCCTCCTTGCAACACTCGCCGGTACAGCCACGCGGACATTCATGGTCCACTTCCAACACCTCCTGTTAATAGCTTGCCCGGAATGAGGTGACCGAAATCGGTACCATGCCGTCCGGAATCGACGGATGATTGACTTGTTTTGTCCCACCAAACTGGATTGACTCCTAGCAAACTCCGTGTTAGAGTTTACTCAGACAAAACGAAGTTACTTGGCACGGAACGCATAAGGTGCGCCTGCCTACATAGTAGAGGAGGATTTGTGTGATGGCCGGGTCATCTGCAGTGTCTGAGGTTCCGGTTACGCGCATTCCAAAGTCCCGCCCGGTGCCGACGGCCGTCCCGACGGACGAAGAGCTCGTCGCCGCCTACCTTAAGGCTGAGAATACGGCCTTTGATGAGATCGTACGCCGGTATGAAGATCGGCTCTATCGGCTCTCCTTCCGTATGCTGGGCAACCACCATGACGCCCTTGATGCGGTCCAGGAGATCCTACTAAAGTTGCTGGCCGCTCTGCCGAAGTTCCAGGGTCGTTCCCGCTTTGGCACCTGGCTCTACCGCCTGGCTGCCAATACCTGCCTGGATATCCGCCGGAAGCGGGGCCGCACCTCGGCTGACTCGTTGGACGCCGTCATGGAGTTCTCACCGTCGGCCTCCCTCGCAACAGCGGACGAGTGGTCGAACGACAACCCGGACCTGTACATGGAGCAGCAGTACCGCGAAGAGCTGGTCAAGGCCGCCCTCGACCGGCTGCCGGAGTCCCAGCGGCAGCTTCTGCAACTGCGCGATCTGGACGACCTCTCCAACTCCCAGGTCGCTCAGATGCTCGGGATTGAGGTGGGCGCCCTGAAGGCCCGCCTCCACCGTGCTCGCCAGGCTCTCAAGCGCGTGCTTGACACCGGTGTCAATGTGCCGGGCTTCGCCGTGGCCACCTCAGCAGATCTGGCCTATTAGGCGGGGGGTAGAGTATGTCACTGGGCGCACGAATTCGTCAGACGCGCAATCAGAAGGCGATAACCCTTCAGGAGTTGTCCGAGCGTTCGGGCCTCTCCAAGGGCTTTCTCTGCCAGCTTGAGAATGATAAGGCGACCCCTTCCCTGCCAGCGCTAGAGCGCCTCTCAGGCGGCCTAGGTGTTCCGGTGGCCTACCTCTTCCTTAAGCCGGAGGAACGGCTCTACGTAGTCCGGGAGTCGGAGCAGGCAGCCAACTCCATCCTCTCCGAGGGTGTGCAGATGCAGATCCTCTCGGCCAAGGGGCGCCAGCTCCGGATGATGGTGATGGAACTGCCCCCAGGCGCCACCCTGCACGGATCGGATGGCCACGCCCACGAGGGCGAGGAGTGCCACTTCATTCT
>DATGYC010000283.1:0-2498 GCA_035298385.1 Symbiobacteriaceae bacterium
TCTTACAGCAGACGAAACCATCCAAGTAGTAGTCAGGCGCCGTCCGGATTCTGGGCGGCGTTCTTTTCATGAGGTGGAAACCCCTATGGTAGAGAAAGTGGATGAGACGCAGGTCACCTGGTTTCGCGGCTTGAAGGGCACTGATCGGCAGACCATGCGGGAGCGAGCGGCGCTCCTTGATCGGCTGTCGGCGACGGAGAGGCCGGATCGTTCCGTTCGGTTGGCGCTGTTCGTGGGTGAGGCGGAGGAGGCCCTGGCCGAGACCGCTACCCTTGCCTATACGTTGGCTGCAGCAGGGCAGGTGATCTGGCTCTATACTTCTGGAGCGCTCCCAGCCGAGGTTCCGGCCGACTTCCATGAGCGGGTTCGCCATATCAACCCGGATCCAGACCGCCCCCTGATGGAGCAGGTCCCGCCAGTCGATCTATTCCTGACGCCCGATCCGGGGCTACTAGCGATGTTCTACCGGGCTGAGCGGACCCTGTTGTACTGGCACCGGCCGGGCACGGCTCTGCCGGACGGATGGGCGGCACTCCCGGCCCGCATTCTTACTGCTGGTGCAGCCGGTACCACCCTGGATGGGCGCCGCGTCTTCCCGGTGGCACCCGGTGCAGAAGGCTGGGCGATCGCCCTTGCCGCGGCGCTGAAGGTAGCCACGAAGGATCCCCTGCGAGCCCGCCGGCCTCGTCTCTCGCTCTGCATGATCGTCAAGAATGAGGAGAGGTACCTGCAGAACTGCTTGCTCTCCGTCTATGGCGTGGTGGATGAGATCTGCATTGTGGATACCGGCTCGTCCGACCAGACGGTGGCGATCGCGGAGCGGCTGGGCGCCCGGGTGGAGCACCGGGTCTGGCGGGATGACTTCGCCTGGGCTCGGAACGAGTCGCTGGCGATGGCAACCGGGGACTGGGTCCTTCACTTGGATGCGGACGAGGTACTGACGCAGGAGGCACGGACCGAGGTGCTTCAGTTGATTCGGCAGGGCGGGTTTGAGGGCTTCCTTCTGCCGCTTGATTCCACCACGCCCACGGGGATTAGCCGGAGCCACGGCCTGCGGCTCTTCCTGCGCAACCCCCAGGTTCGCTATGTCGGCCGCATTCATGAGCAGGTAGGCGAAGGGATCACCCGGATGGGTGGAAAGGTCTACGCCGCCGCTAGCCCCATCCTCCACTATGGCTATACGGAGGACCCCCTCCGGGCTACTGGCAAGCGAGACCGCAACCGTAGCCTTCTCCTGCAAGCTGTGGCAGAGAATCCGGAATCAGGCTGGTTCCGCTACTATCTTGCGGTGGAGGAGAATCTCGCCGGCAGGCCGGATGAGGCCCTCCGGTTGCTCCAAGAGGTACCGCTCACCCCCAGTTGGATCGAGGCAGAGCCAGCGGCCCTGGCCATCACGTGCCATCAGCATCTTGGGCAGATGCGGTCGGCGTTGGCGGTGGCACAGACAGCGGTACTGACACATCCGCACGCGCTTGGTCTCTGGGTCGCTCAAGCAACCCTTGGGTATGGCCTGGGTGAGATGGACGTGGTGGTGGCAGCACTGGACGTTCTGACTAACCCGGCTACGGCTGGACTAGGTGATCGAACTCAAGTGGGGCGCTACGTGAGCTTCTTCCGTGGTGTGATGGCCACTGAACCGGCGGAGAGGGAGAGCCAGCTGCAGCAGGCACTTCCGCTGCCGAATGCGGCCCGCGCCCTCATTCGCCACTGGGTTCGTACGGCTGGTCTCCGCGAAGCCATTCGTCGTACGGCTGCCTTGGGGATTCCGGATGGCTTCGCTTTCCTCTTACAGGCACTCGTTGATCTGCAGGAATGGAATCACGTGCAGTCTGTGCTGGCGGCACGGCCCGAATTGGCAGAGACGCCTGCCGCAGGGGCGTTCTTCTTAGCCCAGGGGCGCCCTGAAGAGGCCCTGCACTATTGGCAGAAGGGGAGCCTGGAGGGGTGGCGGCGGTACGCTGCCACGGTTGCACTGATGGGCGGACGTCAATTGGCCGCCGCGGCGGAGCCGTACTTGACGCCACTGGAGTGGCTGTCCGTGCAGGACGTCCTGGCTGGGGCGGTGACCTGGCGCTGGAGCCTGCTTGTGGGCCCGGTCTGTAATACGGGTAATCCGCACCTACTCGAGGAGTTCGTTGCCCGGGCGCCCTTCCTAGCCGAGGTCATCACCGTACACATGCAGTTGAATGTCCTGCCCTAGCATAATTTTTTTCTGCTAACAAGCAATGAGGGCTAAACATTGCTGATGCAGGATTCGACAGTAAAAGTGGGGGAACTCGCTAGCGGTTTCACAGATTCAGGTCCGGGCTATTAAAGGATTCAAGGTAGGCTCCGATATCATTGGTGTAAGCTCCGCAACCGACGGCATGGAGGCTGTCGGCCCAACTTCAAGGAGGATGAACATCCCATGCGTATTCAGAACAACGTCAGCTCCCTGAACGCCTGGCGCAACCTGACCAGCACCGACGGCAACATGTCCAAGTCCCTTGAGCGCCTCT
>DATGYC010000284.1:0-2540 GCA_035298385.1 Symbiobacteriaceae bacterium
TCTTACAGCAGACGAAACCATCCAAGTAGTAGTCAGGCGCCGTCCGGATTCTGGGCGGCGTTCTTTTCATGAGGTGGAAACCCCTATGGTAGAGAAAGTGGATGAGACGCAGGTCACCTGGTTTCGCGGCTTGAAGGGCACCGATCGGCAGACCATGCGGGAGCGAGCGGCGCTCCTTGATCGGCTGTCGGCGACGGAGAGGCCGGATCGTTCCGTTCGGTTGGCGCTGTTCGTGGGTGAGGCGGAGGAGGCCCTGTCCGAGACCGCTACCCTCGCCTATACGTTGGCTGCAGCGGGGCAGGTGATCTGGCTCTATACTTCTGGAGCGCTCCCAGCCGAGGTTCCGGCCGACTTCCATGAGCGGGTTCGCCATATCAACCCGGATCCAGACCGCCCCCTGGTGGAGCAGGTCCCGCCGGCCGATCTATTCCTGACGCCCGATCCGGGGCTACTAGCGATGTTCTACCGGGCTGAGCGGACCCTGCTGTACTGGCACCGACCGGGCACGGCTCTGTCGGACGGATGGGCGGCACTCCCGGCCCGCATTCTTACTGCTGGTGCAGCCGGTACCACCCTGGATGGGCGCCGCGTCTTCCCGGTGGCACCTGGTGCAGAAGGCTGGGCGATCGCCCTTGCCGCGGCGCTGAAGGTAGCCACGAAGGATCCCCTGCGAGCCCGCCGGCCTCGTCTTTCGCTCTGCATGATCGTCAAGAACGAGGAGAGGTACCTGCAGAACTGCTTGCTCTCCGTCTATGGCGTGGTGGATGAGATCTGCATTGTGGATACCGGCTCGTCCGATCAGACGGTGGCGATCGCGGAGCGGTTGGGCGCCCGGGTGGAGCACCGGGTCTGGCGGGATGACTTCGCCTGGGCTCGGAACGAGTCGCTGGCCATGGCAACCGGGGACTGGGTCCTTCACTTGGATGCGGACGAGGTACTGACGCCGGAGGCGCGGGTTGAGATCCCCCAGTTGATCCAGCAGGGGGGGTATAATGGCTTCCTCCTGCCGATTGAGTCTGTCCTAGCCAGTGGTGCGACCAGTCGGAGCTATGTGCTTCGCCTGTTTCAGCGGCGCCGCGAGATCTACTTCACTGGGGCGATTCACGAGCACGTGGGGAACTCCCTCACGGCCTTGAACGGGAAGGTGCTGGCCACGGCCGCTCTGATTCGCCACTTCGGCTACATGGAGGACCCCATGCGGGCAACCGGTAAGCGATCACGCAACCGGGAACTCTTACTCCGCTGCCTGATTGCGGAGCCAGGACATCCGCGGTACCTCTACTACTTAGCCGTGGAGGAGTACCTCTCCGGTAATGCCCCCGAGGCACTCCGGCTACTGAGCGAAGTGCCGCTGGACGCCGGCTGGGTGGAGGGAGAGCCGGTTCTACTTGCCTTTAATGCCCATCGGGTGATGGGGAACATCCGGGGCGCCCTAGCTGCTGTCTTGCGCGGCACCGTCGCCTACCCGACATCAGCCGTTCTTTGGGTGAATCAGGCGGAGTTAGCCTATGCCTTGGGTGAGCAAGGCGCACTCTCAGCGGCTGTTGCCAAGCTGGGCGATCCCAGTAAGCTCCTGGGGGATCCACACTACGCGAAGAGCCACCTGGCCTATTTATTGGCAGGCCAGTCAATGGAGCCTGAAGTGAAGGAGCGCCACCTTCAGAAGGCTTTACCTTCGAACGTCGCTGCACGGGCCTTGATGCGTCATTGGGTCCGGACCTATGGCCTGTCCGAGGCGATTCGGCGGACGGGAGAGCTCGCACTTCCCGATGGGTTTGCGCTGCTGGCACAGGCGCTATCTGATCTGCAGGACTGGCCCCATCTGCAGATGCTTCTAACGACGCTCCCCGCGTTGCGGGCGGCACCGGCCGCAGGCTCGCTCTTCCTAGCCCAGGGGCGCCCCGAGGAAGCGCTCGTCTGCTGGCAGAACGCTGGTGCCGAGGGTTGGCGTCGCTACGCCGTCACGGTCGCACTGTTGGGCGGCGGGCAGATGGTTGCTGCGGCCGAGCCGCACGTGACCCCACTCGAATGGCTGGCGGTCCAGGACGTGCTCGCGAACCGGAGCTCCTGGCGGTGGGCCGTGCTTGTCTCAGCCTTGTGCAACATCAACAACCCCATGCTGTTGGAACTGGTGTTATCGCGGGCGCCCCAGCTAGCGGAGGCGATCACGCACCATATGAGGCTCAATGTACTGTCGTAAAAAACCTGCGCGGGGACTCCCGCGCAGATTTTTTACGCCCGAGGGCAATCAGGGCTAAACAATGTCACCGCGGTATTCGACAGTTAAAGTGGGGGAAATCGCTAGCGGTCTCACTGGTTTCGTGCAACTTGTGTTTCGGTTCCCTGGATGCACTTAACAGATGCATGGTTCGCTCCGATATCAATGGTGTCAGTCCCACACCGACGGCATGGAGGCTGTCGGCCCAACTTCAAGGAGGATGAACATCCCATGCGTATTCAGAACAACGTCAGCTCCCTGAACGCCTGGCGCAACCTGACCAGCACCGACGGCAACATGTCCAAGTCCCTTGAGCGCCTCT
>DATGYC010000285.1:0-5884 GCA_035298385.1 Symbiobacteriaceae bacterium
CCTCCCAGAACCATCACCCAACCCGAACAGAGGCAGGAGTTCCCCGCGCCTACCGTGAATATGGTATAACGGCCCATTCGGGCTGGAAATCTTAGTTGAATGGAGTCGGGGCGCTCTACCTACGTCGTCCCCTGCTCACCGACGGATCGGAGGGGAACTCTTTGAAAATCGCCGCGGTCATCCCGGCGTACAACGAGGCGCAGACGATCCAAACGGTGGTCATGACTACCCTAGCGGTACCGGCCATCAGCGAGGTCTTCGTTGTAAGCGACGGGTCCACGGACGAGACTGCCACCCTCGCACGGGAGGCGGGCGCCCAGGTGATCGACCTGCCTGAGAACCAGGGCAAGGCCGCTGCCATGCGGGCTGGCGTCATGGCTTCCACCGCCGAGCAGATCCTCTTCCTGGATGCCGATCTGACTGGCCTCACCCCCGTCCACATCAACACGCTGATCGGGCCCGTGCTTGCAGGCGAGGCCGAGATGGTCGTCGGGGTCTTTGACGATGGTCGGTTCTCCACTGACCTCGCCCAGGTTGTCGCTCCATATCTCTCGGGGCAGCGCCTTGTGCCGCGCACGCTCCTTCTGGACATGTTCCGGGACCCGGAGATTGACCACGCCCGCTACGGGATTGAGGTCGCCATTACGCTTTACGCGAAGGAACTTGGACTCAGGGTCTCAGAGGTCTCACTGCCCGAGATGTCCCACCGGATGAAGGAAGAGAAGCTCGGGCTGGTGAAGGGGATGGCCGCCCGGCTAAAGATGTACTACGAAATCCTCAAGTACGTACAGCAAAAGAGATGAGTTAAGCCATGATCGATCTGCTGCATGGCTTTCTCGGCAAGCTCGCCGAGACCGTCGGGCCGTTACTGCTAGCCGCCTTACTCGGTGGTGCGGTCGGCCTTGAACGAGAAAGCCGGAATCGCCCCGCTGGCCTTCGTACTCACGTCCTGGTCTGTGTCGGCTCTGCGCTTCTGATGCAGCTCTCGATCGGCATGTGGCTCATGTCCTTTAGTTACGGCAACGGTGACCCGGGCCGCATTGCGGCCCAGGTCGTCAGCGGTATCGGCTTTTTGGGCGCCGGCACGATTATGCGCGACGGCGTCACCGTGCGCGGTCTCACAACGGCGGCCTCCGTCTGGGTGATCGCCGCGATTGGTCTGGCCGTTGGGGCAGGCTACTTCATGGAGGCGATCGCCACCGCGGTGATCGTGGTGCTGACGCTGAAGACGCTCTCCGAGGTGGAGCGGCGATGGTTGGACAAGCGCGACAGCGCCGCCCTCGTGATCCACGTGACGGATACGCCCGGCCGTTTGGCCGACTTGGCTGACGTCTGTGGCCGCTTTGGCGCCAACATCAAGGCCGTAGCGATGCGCCCTGGCCCGGCTCCCGGCACGGTCGAGATTCACTTCGGTGTTCGCATGCAGGGACGCCACCCAGATCCCGTCGCCTTCATTGGGGAGTTAATGGGAGTGGAAGGGGTTATCTCGGTCACCGAAGAAGAGTAGTACACGCATCGCGCAAGGTGGGCGCCCAGACGAAGGGGCGCCCGCTCTGTTGCCTAGAATAAGTTCAACGCTTACCCAAGTGAGGTGACCCGGCCTGATGGCCCAACCTGACTGGCTCCAACTGCTCGACCGGGCCTCCTTGCCCCCAGCGCTGCAGGCCTTTCTGGACGTCGCTGAGCTAACCCATGTCGTCGTGCGGGCGGACAGTAGCGCACTGCGGCTTCACCTGACCTCGCCCATTCGACTGCTGGCCAGCCTTCGGCCGCAACTGGCGGAGGCGATCGCGCGGGCCTGCTTCCCGGGATTGCCGGTCTCGATCGAACTCGCCATCAAGCTGAGCGCCCCGCCCGTTGATCCGACGGGCGCCCTCGCCGAGGCGTGGGGCGAGGTCTGTGATGCAGTCAAGGCCCAGATGCCACGCTGTACCGGCGTGCTCGACGCCTGCGAGTGGCAGCTTGACGGGCAGCATCTCCTTCTGACCTGCCAGACGGGCGCCCACGCGGACCTCATCCAGGGCGCTGGCGGTCTCGTCCTGCTCCAGGAGTTGATCGAGCAGGAGTTGGCCCTCCGGGTCACGGTGCGCGTCCATGCGCGCCCCAAGACGGAGAGCCCAGTCGCTGCTGCGGCGGAGAATGAACCCGCCGATCCCTTCAGCACGTCAGATGACTCCTCCCTGCCGCCTGAGCCGGTCTACGCGGACCCGGCCCAGGCCCTTCACGCAGACTACTTTGGTGAATGGATGCAGCGCCAGACCGCCGAGGAGAAGCGCCTTCAGAAGGCTGGCGGCCAAGGCGGTGCCAAGGTGGGCGAGAACGGCCTCCTAAAGGGCCGTGCTATCCCGGCCGAGGCGGTGATCCGCGAGATCAGCACGATCACCGAGGAAGAGAATCGACTGATCATCGAGGGTGAGATCGTCAATCTGGATACGCGCGACCTACGTTCGGGCCGCCAGTTGATCTCCTTCGGCGTGAGTGATCTCCTGCGCTCCCGGGAGGGCTCGCTTGGTGATACCCTGCCAGTCAAGCTCTTCCGCGACCCGGCGACGGAGCCCGACTACCTCTCCCAGCTCAAGAACGGCGTCTGGGTAAAGCTCCGCGGCAACGTCCAGGTGGACAAATTCTCCCAGGAGTTGACGATGCTGGCCGATGATCTGATGATCGGCAGCAGGCCCTCACGGCTCGATCCTTGGGAGGGTCCCAAGCGGATCGAACTGCACGCCCATACGACGATGTCGGCCATGGACGGCATGATCGATCCAGAGGAGCTGGTCAAGCGCGCGATCAAGTGGGGCCACCCGGGCGTCGCCGTGACGGACCACGGTGTCACCCAGGCATTCCCGTCCGCGTCGCACGTTAAGCTCCCGGAGAACTTTAAGCTGATCTACGGCTGTGAGTTCTACCTGGTTGATGACGGCACCCCGATCATTCTCCGGCCGCCAAAGGGCGTGCCGTATGCCGAGGCTGACTTTGTCGTGCTCGACATCGAGACGACCGGCTTTTCGCCGATCGGCGATGATATCATCGAACTGGGCGCCGTCCGCTACAAGAACGGCGTCATCGGTGAATCGTTCCAACGCTTTGTCCGGCCCTCGAAGCCGATCCCGGAAGAGGTCCAGAAGCTAACGAACATCACGCCTGACATGGTCGTGGACGCCCCGGAGCCGGCCGTGGCCCTGCGGGAGTTCTTTGACTTCATTGGCGATGCCATCATCGTTGCCCATAACGCAACCTTCGACTACTCCTTCCTGCGCTATCACCGGATGAAGCATCTGGGCGAGGAGTTCGCGAACCCCGTGCTTGATACGTTGATCCTGGGCCGTTCGATGATGCCGCATATGCGCTCGCACACACTGGCGGCCCTGACCAAGGAGTTGCAGGTCGAGCTCGTCTCGCACCACCGGGCCGACTCGGACGCCAAGACGGCAGCGATGGTGATGACCAAGCTGCTGGAGAAGGCCGAAGGAATCGTGACGGTCGAGGACCTGAACAATCTGACGGCCGGGATGAACGTCGAGCAGCTTCGCCCCTATCATGTCAGCTGTCTGGTTAAGCAGCAGCCCGGCATGAAGAACCTCTATAAGCTGATCACCAAGTCCCACATTGAGTACTACAACCGGACTCCCCGCGTGCCGCGGACGGAGCTGGCGAAGCATCGCGAGGGGCTCTTGATCGGCTCAGCGACCTACGGGGGCGCCCTCTACGACGCCCTCCTACGCGGCCTGCCCGAGGCCGAACTCGAGCAACTCGTCGACTGGTACGACTACCTGGAGGTCCTCCCCCGGGACTGCCTCCGCTTCCTCGTCGAGAGCGGGCAGGTCAACTCGGAGGAGCAGCTCCTGCAGATGAACCGGACGATCGTCGAACTCGGCGAACGGATGGGCAAGCCGGTTGTGGCTGTCTCGGACGCCCACTTCATGGAGCCTTACCAGCAGATCTTCCGCCGGATCCTCAAGGGCGGCATCGGCTTCCGTGACGAGCATGACGCCCCGTTCTACCTGCGGACGACTGCGGAGATGATGCAGGAGTTCGCCTACCTTGGACCTGAGCGCTGCGAAGCGGTCGTCATCACCAACACCCACAAGATCGCGGCGATGATCGATAACGTCCACCCGGTGCCGAACAAGCTCTTCCCGCCTGTGCTGGAAGGCTCGGAGGTGCAGACCCGCGAGCTCTCCTATGTGAAGGCGAAGCGCTTTTACGGCGACCCGTTGCCGGAGAAGGTGGGCGCCCGCCTGGAGAAGGAGCTCAAGGCGATCATCGGCAACGGCTTCGCCGTCTCGTACTACATCTCGCATCTTCTGGTCAAGAAGTCCAATGAGATGGGCTACCTGGTCGGCTCCCGAGGTTCGGTCGGCTCTTCGTTTGTCGCTTGGGCGATGGATATCACGGAGGTGAACGCCCTTCCGCCGCACTACGTCTGCACCGATTGCCACTACATTGAGTGGCATGACGACGGCAAGACCGGCTCCGGCTTCGACCTGCCCCGCAAGGACTGCCCGAACTGCCATACGCCGATGTATCGGGACGGCCAGGATATCCCCTTCGAGACCTTCCTGGGCTTCAAGGGTGACAAGGTCCCTGATATCGATCTGAACTTCTCGGGCGATGTGCAAGGGAAGATCCAGAAGTACTCGGAAGAGCTCCTGGGTGGCGAGAAGTACGTCTTCAAGGCCGGCACCGTCGGCACGATCGCAGACAAGACCGCCTACGGCATGGTGAAGGGCTGGCTGGAGGATACGAACCGCCCAGGCCTGCGGGAGGCGCATGTCGGCTTCCTGGCCTCGGGTGTTGCCGGTGTCAAGCGGACGACCGGCCAGCACCCAGGCGGCATGGTCGTCTGCCCGGTCGGCATGGAGATCGAGGAGGTCACACCGGTCCAGTTCCCGGCGGATGATAAGAAGTCCGGGGTCAAGACGACCCACTACGACTATCACTCCTTCGAGCAGGCCCTGATGAAGCTCGATATTCTGGGACACGATGATCCGACGATGCTGAAGATGCTCCAGGACCTCTACCGGGCCAAGACCGGAAACATGACCTGGGATATCCGGACCGCCGAGATCGACGACCCGGAAGTCCTGCGCCTCTTCTCCAAGGGCGGAAATCGCCCGCTCGGCATCCCGGATGGCTCGCTCTCCTTTGATCTGGGCACGATCGTGCTGCCGGAGATGGGCACTCGCTTCGTCCGACAGATGCTGATGGAGACCTCGCCCACGAACTTCTCGGACCTGGTCCGCATCTCGGGCCTCTCACACGGGACGGACGTCTGGACGAACAACGCCCAGGACCTGATCAAGCAAGGCACCTGCACCCTGCAGACCTGCATCCCCTGCCGTGACGATATCATGGTCTACTTGATGTACCAGGGGATGGACCCTGCCTTCGCCTTTAAGATCATGGAGTCGGTCCGTAAGGGTAAGGGCGTCGCCCCGGACATGGAAGAGGGCATGAAGGCTGCCAACGTCCCGGATTGGTATATCCAGTCCTGCAAGACGATCAAGTACATGTTCCCAAAGGCCCACGCAGCGGCCTACGTCCTCTCCTGTCTGCGCATCGCCTGGTTCAAGGTCCATGAGCCGCTCCTCTTCTACGCCACCTACTTCTCAGTCCGCGCAGGCGCCATTGACGCCGAACTGATTACAAAGGGACCGGAGGCGGTGCGCCGCTACATCGAGGAGATCGAGGCGAAGGGCCGCGAGGCCTCGCCGAAGGAGAAGGACTCCTTGACGGAGTACGAACTGGTCGAGGAGGCGTTTAAGCGGGGAATCCGCTTTGCCAAGATCGATCTGTATCAATCGGACGCGTTCGGCTATCAGATCCTGCCTGAGAATCGGCTGCTCTGTCCGTTCAACTCCCTGGCCGGCCTGGGCGACAACGC
>DATGYC010000286.1:0-3709 GCA_035298385.1 Symbiobacteriaceae bacterium
GCGATGCGCCGCAATTCCAGCAGCCCATGGGCTCCATGCCCTACCGTTCTAGGACTATACGGAAGTGACATACCCTCAAATGATTTACGTCGATTCCAGCATCCTTTAGAATGATGAGTGGCAAGGTTCCGTAGACCCAGCATGAGGAGGGGCTGTACCATGTCGACGCGTAAGGACCCGTTTGGCGCGAAGGCGTCCCTGAAGACGGGCGCCGGTGCCGCGGGCTACTACCGCTTGGCTAAGCTCGAAGAGACTGGCCTGACCCAGATCAACAAGCTGCCGTTCTCGATCCGTGTCCTGCTCGAGAACCTGCTCCGCAACTGCGATGGCTTCCTGGTGACCGAGGAGGACGTCAAGGCCCTCGCCGCCTGGGCGCCCGGTCCCCTCCCCCTGAAGGAGATCCCGTTCATTCCCGCCCGGGTCGTTCTTCAGGACTTCACTGGCGTGCCGGTCGTCGCTGACCTGGCTGCCATGCGCTCCGCCGTCACCAAGCTGGGCGGCAAGGCCGAGCAGATCAACCCGCTCGTCCCGGTCGACCTCGTTATTGACCACTCCGTCCAGGTCGACGCCTACGGCGCCGAGTGGGCGTACAAGTTCAACGTGGACCTGGAGTTCCAGCGCAACCAGGAGCGCTACGTCTTCCTGAAGTGGGCGCAGAAGGCCTTCCAGAACTTCCGCGCTGTGCCGCCGGGCATGGGCATCGTGCACCAGGTCAACCTGGAGTACCTCTCCCCCTGCGTCGACGTGCGTGAGATCGACGGCGAGCAGATCGCCCTGCCCGACACCGTCGTCGGCACCGACTCGCACACCACCATGATCAACGGCCTGGGCGTCCTGGGCTGGGGCGTTGGCGGCATCGAGGCAGAGGCGGCCATGCTCGGCCAGCCCTCCTACATGCTGATCCCGCAGGTCGTTGGCTTCAAGCTGACCGGCAAGCTGCCGGAGGGCGCCACGGCGACCGACCTCGTCCTGACCGTCACCCAGATGCTGCGCAAGAAGGGCGTCGTCGAGAAGTTCGTCGAGTTCTACGGCCCGGGCCTCTCGCAGCTCTCCCTGGCCGACCGTGCCACGATCGCCAACATGGCCCCGGAGTACGGCGCCACGATGGGCTTCTTCCCGGTCGACGAGCTGACGCTGGAGTACATGCGCCAGACCGGCCGCACCGCCGAGCAGGTCGCCCTGACCAAGACCTACTGCGAGGCGAACGGCCTCTTCCGGACCGACGCCACCCCGGACCCCCTCTTCACCGACTCCCTGGAGCTCGACCTCTCGACCGTTCAGCCCTCGCTGGCCGGCCCGAAGCGCCCGCAGGATCGGGTGACCCTCGCCGAGGTTCAGCCCGCCTACCAGAAGCTCGCTTCTGAGGCTGGCAAGGGCGGCGGCGTGGCCGTGGCCACCAAGACCGGCGTCCAGAACGGCTCGGTCGCCATCGCGGCGATCACCTCCTGTACCAACACCTCCAACCCGTCGGTCATGATGGGCGCCGGCCTCCTGGCCAAGAAGGCGGCCGAGAAGGGCCTGACCCGCAAGCCGTGGGTCAAGACCTCCCTCGCCCCGGGCTCCCGCGTCGTTGACGACTACCTGAAGGCTGGCGGCGTGATGGAGTCGCTGGAGCAGCTCGGCTTCCACATCGTGGGCTATGGCTGCACCACCTGCATCGGCAACTCCGGCAACCTGCCCGATGATGTCGCCGCGGACGTGACCGCCAACGACCTGGTCGTCTCGGCTGTTATCTCCGGCAACCGGAACTTTGAGGGCCGCGTCAACCCGCTCGTCAAGGCGAACTTCCTCGCCTCGCCGATGCTGGTCGTTGCCTACGCCATCGCTGGCACGGTCGATATCGACCTGAACACCCAGCCGCTCGGCGAGGATAAGGCTGGCAACCCGGTCTTCCTGAAGGATATCTGGCCGACCGCTGAGGAGATCCGTACCACGATCGCCAAGGCGCTCACGCCGGAGATGTTCGTCAAGCAGTACTCGACCGTCTTCAACGGCGACGAGAACTGGCAGGCGCTCCAGGCCCCGACCGGCTCGCTCTACCAGTGGGATGGTGACTCGACCTACATCCAGGAGCCTCCGTACTTCGTGGGCATGGGGATGGAGCCGACCGGCAAGGGCGACATCAAGGGCGCCCGGGTCCTGGCCATGGTCGGCGATTCGGTCACGACCGACCACATCTCTCCGGCCGGCAACATCGCCAAGACCTCCCCGGCGGCGCAGTACCTGCTCAGCCACGGCGTCGAGGCGGCTAACTTCAACTCCTACGGCTCCCGCCGTGGCAACCATGAGGTGATGGTCCGCGGCACCTTCGCCAACATCCGCCTGAAGAACCTGCTGGCGGACGGCAAGGAGGGCGGCTTCACCAAGTACCTGCCGACCGGCGAGATCGAATCGATCTACGACGCCTCGGCCAAGTACCAGGCTGATGGCACCGACCTGATCGTCCTGGCTGGCAAGGATTACGGCATGGGCTCCTCGCGTGACTGGGCGGCCAAGGGCGTCATGCTCCTGGGCGTTAAGGCGGCGATCGCTGAGTCGTACGAGCGGATCCACCGCTCCAACCTGATCGGCATGGGCGTCATTCCGCTCCAGTTCCTGGAGGGGCAGAACCCGGCCTCGCTCGGGCTGGATGGCACCGAGACCTTCGAGATCTCGGGGATCGCTTCGGACAAGGTGACGGTCCGGCAGCCGGTCCAGGTCGTCGCCACCAAGGCGGATGGCACGAAGGTGGCGTTCACCGTGACGGCTCGCCTGGATACCCCGGTTGAGATCGAGTACTACCACAACGGTGGGATCCTCCAGTCGGTGCTGCGGCGCCTGGCGAAGGGGAACTAGGTTACTTGCGATAGGGGCGCCCTCTCACCGTGGGGGGCGCCTCCTTTCTGTTTACAGGTGGGCATTATGGTCAAGGCTCAAGGGGAGAGCCCTTACCCCTGGAGTGTGATGACCCATGCAGTGGCCCCGACGGCGAAACCGGCTTCAAGGTATCTCTGCTTCGATGATCAGCGAGTGGGAGCGGGACTATCGCCCCCCCTCCAACGAGCATGCATTCAGGATTGCACGGATTCTCCGCGTTCCGGTTCAGGAGCTTTGGCCCTTTGAGCGCTACTACGAAAAACCAGACGGGACACGCAAGGGAACAGGTCAAGAGAAATAGGGTGTGTCGAGACGTTTCCACTCGACTGGAAGGGGGCGCCCCTCATGACCACCTGGCTAAAGCCATAGCCCCCGCCTAGTGGGGGCTCGTTCGTACGACTATGGAACTATTCATTCCATCACTTCGTCAGGTACTCCATAGGCGATCCAGAAGGAGAGACCCGGCTTGAAAATCGAGGATATCTTCAGTGACCTACCAGAACTAACGACCGAGCGCCTGCTGCTCCGGAAGCTAACACTGGCAGACACAGACGACCGGCATCACTTCCTCTCGGACGAGCTCGTCACCCGCTTCTTGCCCTTCGAGGCCCACAAGACCAAGGAAGAGACCGAGGCGGGCATCCGCTACTACCTAGACCTTTATGCGAAGGGGCAGGTGAGCCCCTGGGGAATCGTGGCCAAGGAGACCGGACGCCTGATCGGGACGATCGGGTTCACCTCCTGGAACCCCCGCCACGGCAAGGGCGAGATCTTCTACTACATCGCCCGCGAGGCTTGGGGCAAGGGAATCGTAGTGGAGGCCGCGCGGGCAGTCATTCAGTTTGGGTTTGAC
>DATGYC010000287.1:0-12361 GCA_035298385.1 Symbiobacteriaceae bacterium
GGCACCCGGGAATAAGGTGGCCCGAGTTCATTCTGCAGAGGAGTGACCACATGGTCGGAGTAGCTCGCCACCTGTTTGCCCGGGGTAACACGGCCCGCGGCGTCCATTCGCTCTATGATTCCGCCTTCCAGGGCCTGAGCAAGCTCTTTCTGCTGGCCGGCTACCCAGGGACTGGGAAGTCCGCTGTGCTCAAGCAGATCTCCGATGGCGCCATCAACCAAGGAGAGACGGTGGAACTCTTCCACTCGCCCTTCGCCCCCGACGACCTGGACGCCCTGATCATCCAGGATCTCAAGGTGGGGATTGCCGACGAGCGCGTCTGTCAGGGCCTTAGCGCCATCCCCCATGTCGAACTGGTTCGCATTGAGTTTGGGCAGGCCGTCGACGTTCGGCAACTCTCCGCCGATGCCATGCAGGAGATCGACACCCTACATACCGAGAGACGCGCGGCTTGCGCCCATGCGTACGAAACCTTTGCCACAGCCTTACGCATCCATGACGAGTGGGAGGCCATCTACATCTCGCACATGGACTTCCAGAAGGCAGACCAAGTCGGTCAGGAACTGGCGAACTCGTTGTTCGGCGAGCGACTACGCCACAAGCAAGCAGCGGTCCGCCACCTCTTCTTCGGCGCAGCCACGCCAAAGGGAGCGGTCGATCACATTCCAACCCTGACGTCCCACCTGGCGCGGCGCATCCTGATCAAGGGGCGCCCCGGCTCCGGCAAGTCCACCATGCTCAAGCGACTGGCTGCGGCCGCCGAAGCGAAGGGCGTTGACGTTGAGGTCTTCCACTGCGGCTTTGATCCCAACAGTCTTGACATGCTCATCTTCCCGGAGCTAAGCGTGGCCATCTTCGACAGCACGTCGCCGCACGAGTACTTCCCCAGCCAGAGTAGCGACGAAGTGCTCGACATGTACGAGCGAGCGATCGAACCGGGCACCGATGAGCGCTACGCCAGCGAGATCGAGCCGATCCAGCAACGCTATGCGCAGAAGATGCAGGAGGCGATCTCGTCCTTGAAGGAGGCCCAGCGGTTGCACCTGAACCTGCGATCGCACTACACAGCCTGCACCGATTTCGCCCAGGTGAATCAGTTGGGCACGCAGCTCCAACAGGAGATCGAGCGGCTCGCTTCGGCCGTGGCGACCGATCCCCAGTAGCTCCGTCACCTAGGCTGATCAGAGGCGTCACCACTCGCGGTGGCGCCTCTCGTACGTAGCGGAAGGGCGCGGCGGTTTGGCAGAAGTCAGGCGGAAGGGCGCGCCGGTTTGGCAGAAGTCAAGCAGAAGGGCGCGACGGTTTGGCAGAAGTCAGGCAGAAGGGCGCGCCGGTTTGGCAGAAGTCAGGCGGAAGGGCGCATCGGTTTGGCAGAAGTCAGGCAGAAGCAGGTGGCACTGAACTGGTTTTAAAGCCGAAATAGTTTAAGTTTATTGACATATGTTGGGGTTGCAGGTAATATAAGAGTACGTTCTGCTCCGCCCCGCTAGAAGAGGTGAATGGCATGGAGTACAAGAAGTTGAAGCTCGAGCCCGCCCAGCGGCGGCCGGCTAACCTCAAGACTCCGCGTATCACCGTGAAGGGCTACATCGGCGAGTACAACGCCCTTGGCAAACTCTGCCTCGCAGAGGTTTGCAAGGCCTGGGGTCTCCCGGTGAACCGCCCCGCGGCGCTGGTGCTGCACACCCCGGAGGGGACCACAGAGTACCAACTCTGCGGTGTCCCCGTGATGACTGCGGGCGCTGGTGATGTACCGGTGATCGTCAACGAGGACGCCTCCAAGATAAAGGTTGACCTCTACACCTACATGACCTCCATCAACCTCCATCTGGGCAGGCGGACCAAGTGGGTGATCTATCTGAAGGTGGCACCGGGGGTAGATGGCAAGCTCTGCCTCTTCCTCGACACCCAGACCGACCTGGCGGAGATCCGTCGCAAGCAGTCCGGTGCCCAGGACGGCCCCGCCAAGTCGGGCCCGGCGGCCCACACCTAGTCTCCTCGGCCCTACAGCGGGTCAGCCAAGGAGGGCGCCCGCCGGAAGGGCCCATCACTCATCCACCAGGGGCAGAACGGCGAAGGCCGGGGGCTAAACACCCCCGGCCCTCTCGCGTGCTAAGCCGCCGCCTTACGCCGCCCTCTCCCCCCGAACGGGGGCAACCGGACCTCGTTGACCAGCAGCAGCGAGCCCAGGATCAGCACCAGCCCTGCCCCGGCCCCCCAACCGACCGACTCGCTAAGGAAGAGGGCGCCCCAGACCGACGAGAAGAGCGGCACCAGGAAGGTGACCGTCAGCGTCTTCGTCGGCCCGTTCCGCTCCAGGATCACGAAGTAGATCAGATAGGCCACCGCCGTCGAGGCCAGCGCCAGCGCCACCAGCGCCCAGATCGCCCCCAACTCAATCGCCCCAGGCCGTTCCACGAAGGGCAAGAGCGGCAGGAAGGCGATCACGGCGCCGATCTGCTGCCCCGTCGCTAGCCCCACCGCCGACTCGCCGCCAAAGGCCCGCTTGGTAAAGGCCGCACCGAGGGCGTAGCAGAGGCAGGCGCCCAGCGATGCGAGCGCGGGCAGCAGCGCCGCGGCGCCCAGTGTCAGGCCCGTCCAGCCAACCACCAAGACGACCCCGATGAAGCCGAGCACGAGCCCAGCCAGTCGCCGTGGCCCGAAGCGCTCCCCCAGGAGGAGGGCGCCCGTCAGCGCCGCCATCAAGGGCGTCGCCGCATTCAGGATCGCCGCTGTCGAGGCCGAGAGCTTCAACTCCGCCCACGCAATCAAGGTAAAGGGCAGGGCCGAGGCGATCAGGCCCAACACAAGGTACTGCCACCCAAGGCGCTTCAGCGAAGGGGCCTGCCGCTGCGCCACCGTCCAGACGAGGAGCGCCCCCGCCGCGATCAAGACCCGCAGGAAGATCAGCCAGACCGGCCCGAACTGCGGTGCCGCCACGCGCATGAAGATGAAGGAGCCGCCCCAGAGGCCACCCAAGATGAGGAGAAGGAAGAGGTCAAAGAGGGCCATGCGTAGTCGTCTCCTCTCAGAATTGCAGGTGGTCTGCTACTTTTTCGAGTATACATCTAGCATGTCACCCTTGGAAGAAGGGAACGATCTCCTGTTGGAGGGATGCCACGTGCCCGATGATCGCCGATCCCTCGTCCGCGAGTTCGAATCCGAGCAACCCGTCTACTACGCCTTCGGCCGCAAGCTCGTTGAGCTGCTGCAGGAGGCGCTTGGCGAGATCCACCTGCACTCGATCTACTTCCGGGTCAAGGACCTGGAGCGGCTGAACGAGAAGATCGTCCGCCACGGCAAGCACTATGAGACCCTGATGGATGTGACCGACCTGCTCGGCATCCGCGTCGTGACCTACTTCGCCGATGATATCGATCGGGTTGTGGAGGTGATCGACGAGGAGTTCGCGGTCGATCAGTCCCGCTCGGTCGACAAGCGCTCGACGACGGAGGCGGACCGCTTCGGCTACATATCGGTCCACAAGGTGGTGCAGCTCTCCGAGGCTCGGACCCAGCTAGCGGAGTACAAGCGCTTTGAGGGCCTCTTCGCCGAGATCCAGATCCGCTCGATCCTGCAGCACGCCTGGGCCGAGATCGAGCATGACCTCGGCTACCTGGCCGATGAGATGCCGGCCCACCTGCGCCGCAAGTTCAGCATCCTCTCGGGGATGCTGGAGCTGGTCGACGAGGAGTTCAAGCGCCTGCGGGACGAACTGGCCCACCACGTGATGACCGAGACCCCGCCCGTAACGGAGCCGCCCAAACCCCGCCGCATCCGCGAGGCGGCGCACCGGCGCCCGGAGGAGCCCCTGTAGGGGAGAGCGTTATGGGGCAGGAGCCGCCGGACCTGTCGAGCATAGAAGCCAAGAGGGCGCCCTGTGGGGGCGCCCTTTCCCATTGGTACGCGCACTGCGCCGCCAGGCTGGCCCCAATCAAACGCATCTCATTCTGTCATCCCGCATATCCATCTTCTGTACAGGAGGTGGACCACCCATGCTCCCTGCGGCCCTTCGCCCCTTCCTGCCGCCGCGCCTCGCCTCCGTCATTGAACGAACACGCCTTCCGGGCGCCCTGACCGAGATTCGCTTGCGCCTCGGGCGCCCCGTTGGGCTCTCGTTCGTCGGCGGCGACGGCTTCTTGTGCGAGGACGGGCGCCCCACGATGGATCCCTCAGCGGCCCTCATCGCCCAGGACGAGCTCTTTGGTGAGGTCCTGCACCTGGTCACTCGCGGCTCGCTCTACGCCTGGGAGGAGGAGGTCCGCTCCGGCTACCTTACCCTACCGGGCGGGCACCGTGTCGGTCTGACCGGCCGGGCCCTGGCGGAGAACGGCGAGATCCGCACCCTGCAGCCGATCACCGGCCTCAACATCCGCATCGCCCGCGCCGTCAAGGAGATCGCTCGCCCGCTGCTGCCGCACCTCCTCGACGGCGGCCGGTTCTGCTCGACCCTGATCATCGGCCCACCGGGGACCGGCAAGACGACCCTCCTGCGGGACTGTTGCCGGGTGCTCTCCCTCGGGCAATTCGGGCTCTGCCAGCCGCACCGCGTCGGCGTGGTGGACGAGCGCTCCGAGATTGGCGGCGCCGTGGCGGGGGTACCGACCCATGACCTCGGACCCCGCACGGATCTGCTAGACGGGGCGCCGAAGGCGCTTGGGCTGATCAACCTGATCCGCTCGATGTCGCCGCAGGTTGTCGCGGTGGACGAGCTTGGCAAGCCGGCAGATAGCGAGGCGGTACAGGAGGCGCTCCACGCTGGTGTCGCCGTGATCGCGACCGCGCACGGCCGGAACCTGGACGACCTGCGCCGGCGCCCGGCCCTGGCGGCATTGATGAATGATGGCGCCTTCCGCCGGGTGATCGTGCTGGCGGCAGACGCTGTGCCAGGGCGGTTGGGCGAGCTTCTGATCGCCCTGGAGCAGGGTGGCTGGCGGGCGATCGAATCGACCGGAGGGCCCCGCCGCCTCCCGTCCGATCAACCGATCGCTGCCGCTGGCGCTGAGTAAGGGGGGAGAGGTTCATGCTTACGCAGATCATCGGTGGCGGGCTCGTGATGGGGACCGCCACCTTCGTCGGCTGGTCCCTGGCGACTAGGCTGAGCGGGCGCCCCCATCAGCTCCGCGCCCTGCAGACAGCGATCGCCGTCCTGCAGTCAGAGATCGAGTGGGGCCAGACCCCGCTGCCGGCGGCGCTGCGCTCCGCTGCCGCAGCGGCGGGGGGGCGGATAGCGGCCCTGCTAAGCGAGGCTGCCGTCTTGATGGCCGGCGTCGCCAGCGTCACCGCCTCTGACAGCGAATCCCCCTCCGGGGGCGCCCCGGCCTCAACCGACCCGTCGCTCCCCGCAGACGGCCAAGCCCTCTCCCCCAAGGAGGCCCTCCGCCAGGCCATCCAGGCTCATGGCCCCCGGACAAGCCTCACCACCGAAGACCTCGCCATCCTCGCCGCCCTGGCACCGATTCTGGGTGCCACTGGCCGTCATGACCAGAACCGCCACCTCGCCCTCGCCCGTGAGCGTCTCACCGGTGCTGAGGCCCTCGCCCGTGCCAACCTGGAGCGCTATGAGCGCCTAGCCCGCTGGGGCCCCGTCCTGGTAGGCGCCGCGATCGTTCTCATCCTTAGTTAAGGAGCGCAAAGCATGGAGATCTACGACCTCTTAAAGATCGCGGGCATCGGTATTATCGTCTCGCTCGTCGGCAGCCTGCTCAGCCAGGCCGGCCGCAAGGAACAGGAGTCTCTCTTCACATTGATGGGCTTTATGATCGTGATGATGATGGTCGTCGGCCTGATGACCAAGTTCTTCGCCGCCGTCCAGACCTTCGCCCGCTAGGAGGAGGTGGGCCCCGATGGAGATCGTCAAGATCGTTGGCATCGGCCTGTTGGCCGGGATGCTGATCATCCTGATCAAGCAGAAGAAGCCCGAGCTGGCCTTTGGCCTTTCGATCGCCACCACCGTCCTGATCTTCATGCTGATGCTGGTGCGCATCTTCCAGGTGATCGACTTCATGCAGGCCCTTGGCGCCCGGGCGAAGGTGGACGCCACCCATATGTCGACGGTCCTGAAGATCATCGGCATCGCCTACGTGACCGACTTTGGCTCCCAGGTCCTTCAGGACAGCGGGGAGAAGGCTGTCGCCTCCAAGGTCGAGATGGCCGGCAAGGTGATCATCATCTTGATGTCGGTCCCGATCATGATGGCGATCCTGGATACCGTGCTTAGACTGCTTGGCTAGGGGGCATCCCCGATGAACCGCTGGCTCCTCGGACTCGTGCTCCTGCTGGCCCTGCTTGTGGCGGGGGCGCCCGTCGCCCTCGCCGGGACGAGCCCTGTGGCCGTTCCGCCCGTTAGCACCCAAGGCTCACCCCCGCCGGGACCCGCCACGCCCAACGCCGTCGCCCCTTCCCCAGACTCCGTCCTGCAGCAGCTCGATCTGCGGGACCTGAACACCACGCTGAACCAGCTCAACCAGACCTGGAAGGGCTACGGCCCCGAGGTCTCCCTCACCGAGTTCCTCCAGATCTACAAGGGCGGCGGCACCCCCTGGTCCTTCACCTCGATCGTCAGCGGCCTCTTGCGCTACCTTGGGCGTGAACTCGTCGCGAACGCCCAACTCCTGATCAAGCTGATCGTCATCGCCGTCCTGGCCGCCCTGCTGCAGCAGATGAACTCCGCCTTCACGACCGAAACGACCGGCAAGGCCGCCCAGGGCGTCATCTACCTGGTCATGGTCGGCATGGCCGTCACCGGCTTCGGCCTGGCGGTCTCGATCGCCAAGCAGGTGATGGACTCCCTCGTCACCTTCATGATCGCCATGCTGCCGACGCTCTTGACGATCCTCGCCGGGATGGGTGGCGTCACCTCCGCCGCGATCTTCCATCCCTTGATGGTCACGCTCACCTCCGCGGCGGCGACGCTGATCCTGACGGTCTACTTCCCGCTGATCTTCCTCTCGGCCGTTCTGGAGATCATCTCCGGCCTCTCGGACTACAAGCTGACCAAGCTGGGTGCGCTCTTTAGCGACTGGGCGAAGAAGGTCTTGACCTTCACCTTCGTCGTCTTCGGTGCGACCGTCGCCGTCAAGGGCGCCGCCGGCGCCGTCGCTGATGGCCTGACGATGAAGACGGCCAAGTTCGTCTTCAAGAACTTTATCCCCGTCGTGGGCAACGCCTTCGCCGACTCGACCGACCTGATCTTCGGCTCGACGCTGATGCTGAAGAACGCTCTAGGCCTGATGGGCGCTGCCACGATCTTCTTCATCGCCATCTTCCCGCTCCTGAAGATCCTGGCGCTGACCTGGGTCTACCAACTGGCGGGCGCCCTGGTCCAGCCGATTGGGGCGGACCCGATCGCCAAGCTCCTGACGGCGCTCGCCAAGGCGCTCCACGCCGTCTTCGGGGCTGTCGGCGCCGTCACCCTGATGTTCCTGGTGGCACTCACCGTCATCGTTGGTGCCGGCAATATTGCCCTGATGGTGAGGTGATGGGATGGAATGGCTAAAGGAGTGGGTCCGCCACCTAGTGACCCTGGTCATCCTCGCCGCCACCCTCGAGATGGCCCTGCCGATGGGCAACATGAAGCGCTACGTCAAGCTGACGATGGGGCTACTGATTCTCTTTGCGATGATCTCCCCGTGGGCGACGCTCCTGCGCAATCCGATGCCCATTGAGTGGCACCTCTTCGAGCCGGCGGGGGGCGCCCTGCCCTCGCTCTCGCAAGTGATGACCGCCGCCCGTGACTTCGGCTCCAAGCAAGAGGCCTTGGCAAGAGCGGGGGCGGAGGAGGAGATGGCCAACTCGCTCCGCCAGGCCCTGCTCGCCCTGCCGGGTCTGCGTGACGCCCAGGTGGCCGTCAAACTGGGCGCCAAGGGCGAGGTCGAAGCGGTCGATGTGGTCGCGAATCCGGGCAGTCCGGGCTCGGTCCGCCCCGTCGCACCGGTGACGGTTGGCGGCAAGCCCGAGCCGCAAGCGAAGGCGCTCGATCCGGCCCTACTCGGCTCCATCACCGCGGTCCTGCGGGCCCAAGTCGGCCCCAAGGTCCCGATTTCGATCAGCGGCACCCCCTGACGAGGAGCGTGTTCTACGTGAAGCAGATCTGGGAACGCATACTGGACCTTTTCCCCGGCAAGAAGGCGGATACGGCCCGCTACGTACTCCTGGCGGTGGCGGCGGGGATCCTCTTCCTCTGGTCGGGTGATCTCTTCGGGCTCGTCACGGTGCGTCCGGCGGCGCCATCGGCAGTGGTGGCGCAGGCGACGGCGCCCGTCACGCAGGACGAGTTGACCCGCTGGGAGCAGACACAGGCGCAGGAGTTGATGGCCTTCCTCGCCCGCATTCAGGGCGCCGGCAAGGTCGACGTCGCCGTCTCGCTCGAGTCCGGACCCGCCGTCGATGTGGTCAAGGATATCACGACGGAGAAGACGAAGCAGACCGAGACGGCGGCCGATAACTCCACCCGCCTGACCGAGACGACCTCCGTCCGGGAGAGCCATCTGCTGCAGAAGGGGGGCGCTTCGGATAGCCCCGTCGTCGCCAAGCGCACCCGTCCGGTTATCGCCGGTGTAGTGGTCGTGGCTGAGGGCGCCTGGAACGCCGAGGTGAAGGCGAAGCTCCTGCAAGCGACCTACGTCAAGCTTGGCATTCCAGCGAGCCGTGTCCAGGTCTTCGCAGCCGGGAGGGGGGGCCAGTGATCATCGTGAAGAAGAAGACAGAGCTCCTGCGCTTCGGCCTCTTCCTCGCCCTGGCGGGGGGGTTGCTGATCTACGTCCTGGCCAAGTCCGAGGCCTGGCAGAAGGCGGAGGGGCCGACTGGTTCGGTGCCCACGCTGGCCAGTGTGGGGAAGCCAGTAGTACCCCAAGGGCTGCCCGGTCAGCTAGACCTGGACGGCGAGTCCTACTTTGCCGACCACCGCATCACCCGGGACCAACTGGCGGCAGCCCAGCGGGAAGAGTTCCAGACCGTGATGAACGATGAGAAGACCGATGCCGAGACCCGCAAGCTCGTCCAGCAGCGCTATCTGGCCCTTGGGGAGCAGGAGGCGAAGGCGAAGCAGGCGGAGCAACTGATCAAGGCCCGGGGCTACCAGGATGCCGCCGTCTCGATCACCGAGGAGTCTGCGGCGGTGGTGGTGAAGGGGGAGTCGGTCTCGCAGGCCCAGTTCGTCTGGATCGCCGATATCGTGAGCCAGGTGACGGGGATTCGGTCGGACCGGATCACGGTCTGGGCGCGGGCGAAGTAGTGGATGACGTCGCTCCTGTATTCCCTTACAATGAAAGCTGCCCTCCCCAAGGTTGGGAGGGCAGCTTGTTGCTCGTAGGAGGTACGCCGCCGATGTCGAACCCTGGACCCGCCCTCCTGCGCTCCCTGATCGCCAAGGCCCAGCAGGAGCCGGCGGTGGATGGCCTCTGGGTAGGGGGCAGCGCCCTCATCGCCCCGGATGAGCCGTTCGTGACGCTTCAGCTGATCTACGCTGCCCCCGCCCTGCCTGCCGTGGTGGGGGAGGGGATCGCTTTGGCCCGCCCCGTCGATGGGGGCCTCCAGGTCGTGACCGAGGACGGCCTCGACTTTACGCTCCGGCTTCTGGCGCCTGGGGAGGAGCCATCGCTCACGGCCTTTCGGCAGGTGAAGCGGCCCGCTGGCAGGCCTGCTGGGGTGACGCCCACGCCTGAGCCGGCCAGCCCCAGCCTCTCCGAGCACCTGATTGCGATGGGCGCCGCCTTCTGGGGCGACCTCTACCGGGCTACCGCCGCCGTCGGTCAGGGCGAGCCCTTCACGGCGCACGGCCATCTGGAGCGCTGCCGGGGCGCCCTGCTGGCGCTCTATCGCCTGGCCGGTGGGGATCTGGGAACGGGTTGGTTTGCGGCGGAGGCGCGGCTGGGCGCCCAGCTCCAGCAGGAGCTCGGCGAGTGGCTGGTCGCCCCGCTGGCGGCGGAACCCCAGTGGCGCAACGCCTACCGCCTGGCCCAGCGCTTTGAGTCGCTGATGCTCCCCCTGGCTGAGAAGCTGAAGCTGGACTACCCCTGGAAGATGCGGACCCTGGCCTTCGATCGGCTCGGGAAGGCGAAGCCGGGAGCGGCAGCGGAGGAGTAGCGCGCGCCACTGCTGCCCCTCCCCCATGAAAACCCTTCAGTTGCAGGTTCTGCCTCCGGACAGGTATAATACTTGGTAGCGTCCGAAGGGGGTCTAGCCATGCCGGGGGAGAAGGGCGACCTGCGACCCGTTGAGCAAGGAACCGAATCGACCGTTCGCATCGCCGATGATGTCGTCGGCACAATCGCCGGCATCGCCGCGATGGAGGTCGACGGCGTCGCTGGCATGTCCGGTGGCTTCGCCGCCGAGGTCGGCGAGCGAATGCTCGGGAAGAAGAACCTCGCCAAGGGCGTCAAGGCTCAGGTCGGTGAGAAGGAGGTCGCCATCGACCTCTACATCATCGTCGACTTCGGTGTCCGGATTCCGGACGTCGCCACCCGGGTGCAGGAGAATGTGAAGCGGGCTGTGGAATCTATGACGGGCCTGGACTGCGTGGCTGTCAACATCCACGTCCACGGTGTCTCCTTTAAGACGGACGAGCACGACGAGCAACGCGTGCGCTAAGGGGTGCTATCTACACGTGTCCATCTTTGACCGCGTTGTCCTCTCCATCTTTACCTTCTCGCTTGCCATCATCTCCGGGTTGATGGTCGTTTTGGCCATTGTCCCCACTTGGTTTGAGGCCACCTCCTGGATCGAGAGCGTCCTGACGACGACCTCTGGCCGCTTTATCCTGGGCATCGTTGGCTTCGTCTTCTTCGCCGCCTCCGTCCGGCTGATCCTGACGGCACTGACCGGCCAGGGCGACGGGCGCCCCGTGGTGCATGAGACCCAGCACGGCGAGATCCGCATCTCGCTCGACGCCGTGGAGAACCTGGTCAAGAAGGTCGCTCGGGGCGTCAAGGGCGTCCGGGAGATCAAGGCTGAGATCACCCACGCCGAAGACGGTGGCCTGCGGGCCCGCCTGCGCGGCACCATCTCGCCCGAGGTCTCGATCCCCGAGGTCTCGGAGGAGATCCAGTCCAGCGTGCGTCAGTACGTCAAACGGGTCGTCGGGATTGAGATGGCCGAGGTGGCGATCCATGTCGAGAACATCGCAGCCGAGGGGAACCGCCGCCGGCTCGACTAGGAGGCATCGCCGTGATGGACTGGGAGAGCCTGGGGCAGACCCTGGTGCGGAACCGGCATAAGATCCTTGGCAGCCTCTCTGGGCTGATCTTCGCCCTGTTGGTATACCGCTACGGCCTTGCCTGGGCCTTGTTTATTCTGCTTTGCACGGGGATAGGTTACTGGGTGGGCAAGCTCCTGGATGACGGTCCTGAGGCGATTCTCCGGCTGTTGGAGCGCTTCCGCTGGCCGTACTAGGCTCTGTACTCCCAGGCCCGTGTGCCATCCGAGGAGGCATCAGGCTTCATGTCCAAGAAGACCACACAGATCCCGTCCAATCGTCATCGCGCCCGTGAACTCGCCCTGCAGGTCATCTTCGCCGTCGATCTTGGTCAGTCGGACGTGAACTCCGCCCTCTTCCAGGCCTTCGCCCGGGCGGGCGAGGGTGATGGCGCTGTCGGCCCGCTGAACGAGGCGGACGCTGCCTATGCTCGTGACTTGGTCCAGGGGACCTGGGAGCGGGTTGAGGAGCTGGACAACCGGATCAATCAGCTCGCCAAGGACTGGACCATCGAGCGCATGGCTGCGGTCGATCGGAACATCCTCCGGCTGGCCTGCTATGAGATCAACCATCAGGACCAGGTGCCGGACGCTGTCGTCGCTGACGAGGCGGTCGAGCTGGCGAAGACCTACGGCTCGCCGGAGTCTAGCCGCTTCATCAACGGCATCCTTGGCTCGGTGATCCGGAACCAACCGGCTGAGAATTCGTAGATCGGAGGGGGCGGCGCTCATCTGGGTGCCGCCCGCTCGTCTGTAAAAGGAGCGTCCTTGTCATGGCCGTCATCATCGATGGAAAACAGATCGCTGAATCCGTCCGGGCTGACCTGGGCGCCCGCATCGCTCGCCTTAACGAGCAGGGAGTCCGCCCCGGTCTCGCCGTCATCCTGGTCGGTGATGACCCGGCCTCCGTCATCTATGTGACGCAGAAGGAGAAGGTAGCGGCGGAGCTGGGCATGCACGCCGTCCTGCACCGACTCCCAGCGACGACGACGCAGGGCGAGCTCGCAGCGCTGGTGGACGATCTGAACGCCGATCCGGCCATCCACGGCATTCTGATCCAGTCGCCCCTGCCGGCGCCGCTGCAGGTGAAGCCGCTCTTCCAGCAGGTCTCGCCGGCCAAGGACGTCGATGGCCTGCACCACATCAATGTCGGCCGCCTCTGGTCCGG
>DATGYC010000288.1:0-4175 GCA_035298385.1 Symbiobacteriaceae bacterium
ATCCTCCAGAAGGGGGGCAGTCTGGCCTACAACGTAGCCGTTGAACAGGTGGATGGAGTCTCGGCAAGCGGGAGACTGGCGGTTCAGCAGCGGAGTAGTGAGACCACCCCGCGCTTCGGCGAGCGGGTTCAGCTGACCGGGCGCCCCCAGCGCCCGCTTGGCCCCAAGACCCCCGGCGGCTTCGATCAGGCCGCCTACCTTGCCCGTCAGGGGATCGACCTGACGCTCAAGCCCACAAAGGTAGAGCGATTAGGCCCCGGCCAGCTCTCCCTCTTTCGACGGGGCGCCGTCGCCGCTCGTCTCCGGCTGGAGGCTACTCTGCGCGCCGCCCTGCCCGCCCGCGATGCGGCCCTGCTCGCCGGGCTACTCTTCGGCACCCGCTCGGACCTCCCGCCCGATGTAAAGCTCGCCTTTCAGGAGAGCGGGGTCGTCCACCTGCTGGCCGTCTCGGGCGGCAATGTGGCGATGATCCTCCTGCCGTTCATCTGGTTTCTGCGCCGTCTCGGGCTCCGGCCGCGCTGGGCGGGCGCCGCCGGCATCCCCCTGGTCTGGTTCTTCGTCTTCCTGACCGGTGCGGGACCATCCGTGATGCGGGCCGGACTGATGGCGACCCTCGTCCTGCTCGGGGACCTACTCCAGCGGGAACGGAATGCCCTGAACACCCTGGGCGCCGCCGCGGCCATCCTGCTCCTGCTGGAACCGGGGATGCTCTTCGACATTGGTTTTCAGCTTTCGGTCAGCGCCACGCTGGGGATTATGCTCTTCGCCCGACGCATCCAGGGCTGGCTGGAGCCACGCGCCCAGGCGATCTGGGGCGAGCGGCTTGGAAAGGGACTGGCAGCGGGGCTCTCGGTCACCTTCGCCGCCCAACTGGTGGTCGAGCCGATCTCGCTCTTTCACTTTGGCGCCCTGGCGCCCATCGCACCGATTGCGAACCTGATCGTTGGGCTCTTCCTGGAGCCGCTGGTCTGGTTGGGGACCGCCGTGGCGCTGGTTGGGCTTGTCCTAGGCCCGCTCGCATGGCTGCTCGGGTGGCCGGTTCGGTGGGGGCTCTGGCTGCTGGTCTTCCTGGTCAAGGCGACGGCGGCGGTGCCGGGCGGGTACCTGGAACCAGGGCGCCTCCCGCTGGTTGGCGTCCTGCTATGGTATGCGGTGTTGACGCTCCTCAGTGCTCCAACTTTGCGGTCTTGGCTGTGGGAGCGTGGCGCCGGACTTGTGCAGGGTCTGGTCCGATCAACGGGTGATAGCCCGGAGGGGTCGAATCCGGACAGGACCGACCTGGATGGCCACCGTGGCATCCCCAAGCGCCGCACGGGGCGCCAACTGGCAGCCCTGCTCTCGGTCGCCCTCCCGTTGCTCCTAGCCGGACGCCTCCTCTGGGCCGGGCTCCCCAACGACGAGCTCCGCCTGACCGCCCTGGACGTGGGTCAGGGCGACGCTCTCCTGCTGGAACTCCCCGGTGGCCGGGCCATGCTGATCGATGGCGGTCCCGCCGCCGCTCCCGAGCAAGGCCGGGAGGGCTACGATGCCGGTGAGTCCGTCATCCTACCCGTCCTGCGGGAGCGTGGAATCCGCCGCCTCGACTGGGTCGTTCTGACGCACCCCCACCAGGACCATGCTGGCGGACTCCCCGCCGTCCTGCGGGCGATGCCGGTCGGGCTCCTGATCGAGAATGGAATGGATGGGAGCGCCCCTGGCCCCATTGAGCTCGATGCGGTAGCCGCCGAACGGGGCGTTCCAGCCGTAGCGGTGCAGGGCGGCCAAGTTCTGGACCTGGGCGCCGGGGCGACCGCCTTGATCCTCGCCCCGCCCAACCCGCTCTTCCACGACACCCGTTCGGACGAGAACGCCAACTCGGTCGTCCTCCTGATCAGCTACAAGGGCGCCCGCCTCCTCTTGACCGGTGACCTGGAGGCGGTGGGGGAGGAGTGGCTCCTGGCCCAGGGAATCGACCTGCGGTCGGACCTCCTGAAGGTCGCCCACCACGGCTCGCGCTACAGCTCGACCACCGAGTTTCTCGCTGCCGTCCACCCTCGCTATGCCGTGATCTCTGCTGGGCGGGGCAACTCCTTCGGTCATCCGGACGCCGGGACGGTTCAGCGGCTTCAGGCGGTCGGGGCGACCGTCTACCGGACCGATCAGCAGGGAACCATCAGCTTCCGCACCGGCGGCGCTGGCTGGACGGTGAGCACAGCTCACACAGCCCCACCGTCCGAGGCGGTTGGGCTGCTGGGGCGCCCCCTGGTAGGTGCCTGGTAACCATCCCCGCATCTTCCCGTACTCGGCGACCCCGTTTCCGTCGTATAATAGGCCATATGAATAAGCAGATACTAGGTTATATCTACGCGGTCATGTCGGCTTTGCTCTTCGCTTCGGCCACCCTGTTCATGAAGAAGATCTTCGCTGCCGGTATGTCCGTCTGGGACTACTCGGTTGCGCATTCCTTGGCCGTCCTTGTCACGCTGGTCGGCCTGCGGCTGGCGCAGCGGCGCCCCCTGCGGCGGGAGGCCTTCCGAAAGCATCGCAGGGCGATCCCAGGGCTGATGGTGACCGGCTTCATCGCCTCGACCGCCTTCAACGTGGCCCTGTCACAGCTCTCGATCTCGCTGGGGACGATCCTGCTCTTTACCTACCCGGCCTTCGTGACGCTAATCGCCTGGGCCTTCCTGCGGCACCGACCGGATCGGCTCCACCTGGTCGCGCTCGTCTTGGCACTGATGGGTACGCTCTTTACCGTCGGTGCCGGTGGGGACCTGGCGGTCGGTTTCACCTGGTTGGGGGCTGGCCTGGCCCTCCTGTCAGCCGTCTCGCATGCTAGCTACCTCCACATCAGCGAGCATGTCGGCGGTGAGTTTGATGCGATCAGTCTCTCGATCCTGACCCGTATCGCCGTCGTAGTGGGATCGGCCTCAATCGCCCCGCACGCCCTGCTCTCGATGTGGCATGCACCCTGGCAGGCCTGGGCGATCCTGGCCGTCTCCTCGATCGTCGGCGGCGTCCTTCCGTTCCTGCTACTCTTTAAGGCACTGGACCAGATCGGGGCGAACCAGGTCGGGATCGCCTCGGTCACCGAGCTGCCGTTTGCGCTCCTGCTCGGCCTCCTCTTCGAGGGCGAGTCGGTCACGCCCTGGCAGGGTGTGGGCGCCGTCGCCGTCCTGGGCGCCGTCCTGCTGAGTCAGCTTCGTCCATCCGCTTCGGGCGAGCAAGAGCTGATCTAACAAGCAAACCCCCACCGCAAGCGATGCGGTGGGGGTTTTGTGTTGACAGGACAGATTCGGGCTCAACCCGCTTTGGTTCGGGGAGCCAGCGAAATCACGGCACAAGCCGTAGATTATCGATTAGCCGGGTCGAGCCAAAGCGTACAGCCAGGGCTGCTAGGGCCGACTCGTCCAGTCGCGTGACCGGCTGCAAGGTTAGCGGATCGACGATCTCGACGTAGTCGATCCGGGCCAGCGGCGCCGCCTCGATCCGGGCGATCATCGCCGCCTGGAGGGCGCCCATATCCCGCTCGCCGGCCTTCACCTGGGCCTCGGCCCAGAAGAGCGTGCGGGAGAGCACCAGCGCCGCCTCCCGTTCAGCCGGGGAGAGGTAGGTGTTCCGGGAGGAGAGCGCCAGGCCGTCCGCCTCGCGGACAGTCGGCACCGGGCGGATCTCCACCGGCAGATTCAGGTCCTGCACCAGCCGCTGAATGACGGCGACCTGTTGGGCATCCTTCTGCCCGAAGAAGGCGACGTCCGGCTGAACCATCCCGAAGAGCTTGGTCACAACGGTCGCCACCCCGTCAAAGTGGCCCGGGCGGGAGGCGCCGCAGAGCCCCCCGGCCAACTCGCCAATCGTCACCTTCGTCTGGAATCTGTCCGGATAGACCTCAGCGGCGGTCGGATGGAAGAGCAAGTCGATTGGCACGGAGGCGCAGAGTTCCGTATCGCGCGCCAGATCACGGGGGTAGCGGGCCAGATCCTCGTTCGGGCCGAACTGCATCGGATTGACGAAGATCGAGGTGACGACGAAGTCGGTCTCCTGTCGAGCCGTCACCATGAGGGAGCGATGGCCCTCGTGCAGGTAGCCCATCGTGGGGACGAAGCCGATCCGCTTGCCGGCCTGGCGGGCGCCCCTGATGGCCTCACGTAGCTCCGCGACCGTCGTAACAAGCCGCATGATCGGTCCCTCCTAAC
>DATGYC010000289.1:0-5606 GCA_035298385.1 Symbiobacteriaceae bacterium
CTTGACACCCTGTTTTGTCCCATGCCATAATAGGTTCAGTTCAAATCTTGGAAGGAGGTGTGCCCGATGCGCAAGACGTTCGTAAAGCTGCAGCATATGGGGCACGCCGTCGTCGCCTAGCACCGCCTTCTCTGGCTGGCAGGCTGACCGCAGGGCGTTTGTGCCCCTGCGGCTTTTTTGTTTGCCTGCCCACCAAAGGAGGTCTGTCCAGCTTGGCTCGATATCGCAACGCTTCCGAGATCCTGCCCGCCCCCGTCCTCGCCCTCGTCCAGCGCTACGCCGCCGGCGAGCAGCTATACATCCCCCTGCCCGATCAACAGCGCACCCCGTGGGGCGCCCGCTCTGGCACCCGCGCCGCCCTGGCCGAACGGAACGCCGAGATTCGCGAGCGCCGTCTGGCAGGCGCCTCCCTGGAGGAGTTGGCGCAGGCCTACCACCTCAGCACAGAGGCGATCCGCAAGATCCTCCGGACCAAGGAGCCGCCAGCCACGGTGGGAGCCTAGCGGGCGGGAATCATTCGACCAATTCCGACCCCTCCCATCTGAGTGGGGTCGGTGCTATTCTAAGGGTGCGGGTGGTACCCCCGCAATCACCATAAAGGCAAGGAGGTGATACCCGTGGTCAACGCCACGTGTGTCATCTCCGAGAAGCGGTAACGCTTCGCGGGGATGACGACGATGGGCAACCTCCGAGGACAGTGCGAGTTTAGCACCGCAGGAGGTTGCACATCGCAAGAGAGGGCAGGCGAGTGATCGCCTGCCCTCTCTCCGTCGTGAACGAGCACATGCGAAGGGCGCCCCCTCCCGGCTGGGAGGGGGCGCCCCTTCTGTCGCGAATTAGATCCAGCCGCGGGCGCTCATGGCGTCGGAGAGACGCTTGATGGCGACCATGTAGGCCGCGCGCCGCATGGCGACCTGATGCTTCTCGTGCATGGCGTAGACGGCGTTGAACGCCTTCACCATCATCTGCTCGAGCTTCAGGTTGACCTCTTCCTCGGTCCAGTAGTAGTTCTGGATGTTCTGGACCCACTCGAAGTAGGAGACCGTCACGCCACCGGCGTTGCAGAGGATATCCGGGATCATGAGGATCCCCTTCTCCGTCAGCATCCGGGAGGCCTCCGGCGTGGTCGGACCGTTGGCCGCCTCGGCCACGATCTTCGCCCGCACGGTGTGGGCGTTCGCCACCGTGATCTGGTTCTCCAGCGCCGCCGGAACCAGGATGTCGACGTCCAGACCCAGCAGGGTCGGGGTGTCGATCGTCTCGGTGTACGGCAGGCCGCTGACGGTGCCCTTCTCGCCGTACTGCGTGAGGGCGTCCTCGACGTGGATACCGCTCGGGTTGTAGGCGCCGCCCTTGGCGTCGACGATCGCCACGACCTTGACGCCGAGCTCAGCGAGCAGGCGGGCGGTGTGGGAACCGACGTTGCCGAAGCCCTGGATCGCAGCCGTGGCGCCCTTGAGCTCCAGGCCGATCCGGTTGGCAGCCTCGCGGATGCAGATGACCGCGCCGCGGCCCGTGGCCGCACCGCGACCAGCCGAACCGCCGATGATCATCGGCTTACCAGTAATCAGGCCAGGGGCGTTGTACCCCTTCATCTTGGAGTACTCGTCCACCATCCAGCCCATAATGCGCTCGTTGGTGTTGACGTCCGGCGCCGGGATGTCCCGGTCCGGTCCGATGAAGCCAGCCAGCGCCCGGATGTACCCGCGGGATAGGTTCTCCAGGTCACGCTTGGTCAGCTCCGCCGGGTTGCAGATGACGCCGCCCTTGCCGCCGCCATAGGGGAGGCCGAGCACGGCGCACTTGATCGTCATCCACATGGAGAGGGCCTTTACCTCGTCGAGGTTGACGTCCTGGTGGAACCGGACGCCACCCTTGCAGGGGCCGATCACGTCAGAGTGCTGCGAGCGATAGCCGATGAAGGACTTCACCACGCCGCTCTCCAGCTGAACCGGAATCGAGACCGTCAGGACCCGCTCGGGCTCCTTCAGGTACTCATAGACCGCCAGGGGCAGGCCGAGTTCCCGGGTCGCATTGTAGATCAGCATCTGGGCGATCTCAAACGGGTTCAGGGTCTCCTTCGGTTGGTTCACGGAGTTCGTTTGATCCATTGTAGTCGGCTCCTGAGTCGTCGTACCCATCCTTCATCACCTTTGCTGGGCGATTGCCCGAGTAAGGAATCGGATTCGGGAGACGAGTGTTCTTTATGGGAGGGCGTGCCGTGAACCGAAAGCTTAGTTCTAGCCTTCCTTCACGTGACCGATCGCCGACCGGTTAAAGGTCAGCTCGACATCAGACGCAACCTTCAGGGTAACGGTCCGATCATCAATTGAGGTGACCGTGCCATGTAGGCCGCCGATCGTTACAACCTCAACACCGGCACGCAACTCACTCAGCATCGCCTGGCGCTTCTTCTGCTGCTGCTGTTGCGGGCGGATCATGATAAAGTACATCACTCCGAGCAGAAGCAGAAGCGGCAAATAGCCCATCAGACCTTGCACGTGGTACCCTCCCTTTCAATCTCCCCAGACGTCATCATAGCACGACGAGAAGAACTTGTACATTCACCCTAGGAACTTGTATACAAGAGTGTATACTATTCCGGGTCCTTGTAATAATACATGGTTTGAACTGGCAGGAAGCCGAGACGACCAAGGATCGAGTGAACGGGCGAACCGGTCGGAGCGACCGAAGAGACCCGATAGACACCCTTGACCCAGCCCCAGCCCCGCACACGCTCGATGAGAGCTGTGCCAACGCCCTGTCGGCGGAACTCCGGAAGTACGTAGAGGTCCGAGAGGAAGATATACGGCACATCTTCAAAGATCGGCGGTGGACCCTGCAGCACGCCGACGGCGTAGCCGACGACGCTCTGCTTCCCCTCGACCTCCGCCTCTGCGACCATCACGCAGGCGACGGGGGCCGCCAGCGTCTGGGCGAGGCCGGAGTGGACGTACTCCATGAACCGATCGGTAAACTGGTTGTCAGTCGGGGTCTGGGACTGCTGCTCATGGGCAAAGGCCTCAGCTAGGGGCAGGAGTGCCTTGAGGTCGGTCGGTTTGGCGAGACGGTACTCGATGGCCATCAGGATCGCTCCTTGATCGAAGGATGAAGCGGGACCGACGGGTGACGCGGCTTAGCGATTCTCGGGCAGGGGCGGTTCGGCGGGGCCGGCCTTGGACTTGCGCCCCTTGACGGCCTCCTGTCGCGCTCGCTCCCCCTCATGCCAGCGTGTGAGGAAGGCACGGCGGAAGTCGGCGAAGGTGCCGGCATCGAGAGCCGCTCGGATCTCCTCCATCAACCGGACGAGGAAGCGCAGGTTGTGGATGGAGCAGAGGGTCATGCCGAAATACTCATCAGCCTTCAGGAGATGGCGGATATAGGCTCGGGTGTAGTTCTGGCAGGTGTAGCAGTCGCAGTCCGCTTGGATCGGGCTGAAGTCCCGGGCGAACTCAGCATTCTTGACGGTCAGCTTGCCGGTGGGCACGAAGACCGTGCCGTGCCGGGCGATCCGGGTGGGCAGGACGCAGTCGAACATGTCGATGCCGCGCCAGACGCCCTCGACGAGATCCTCCGGCGAGCCTACGCCCATCAGGTAGCGCGGCTTGTCGGTCGGCATCAGGGGAACGGTGACGTCCAACATCTCGGCCATCAGGTCCTTCGGCTCGCCCACAGAGAGGCCACCGACGGCGAAGCCCGGGAAGTCGAGCGAGGTGATCTGCTCAGCGGAGAGCTTGCGCAGGTCAGCGAAGGTCGAGCCCTGGATGATGCCGAAGAGGGCCTGGTCGTGCGGCCGCTGGTGCGCTTCCAGGCAGCGTTTGGCCCAGCGGAAGGTCCGCTCGAGCGAGTTCTTGGCATACTGCCATTCGCAGGGCCACGGGGTGCACTCGTCAAAGGCCATCATGATGTCGGCCCCGAGTTGGTTCTCGACCTGGATCGCCTTCTCCGGCGAGAGGAAGTGCTTGGAGCCGTCGATGTGGGAGCGGAACTCCACCCCCTCCTCCGTGATCTTGCGGAGATCGGAGAGGGAGAAGACCTGGAAGCCGCCCGAGTCAGTCAGCATGGCGCCCTTCCAGTTCATGAACTTGTGGAGCCCACCGGCGGCCTCAACCACGTCCGCGCCGGGGCGCAGGTAGAGGTGGTAGTTGTTCGACAGGATCAGCCGGGCGCCCAGATCCCAGACCTGTTCCGGACTGAGTGTCTTGACGGAGGCCTGCGTGCCGACCGGCATGAAGACCGGGGTCTCGACCACCCCATGCGGGGTATGGAGCCGACCACGGCGAGCACGTGAGGCCGGGTCCAGCTTTAAGAGTTCAATTCGTACAGCAGCAACCATTCGATTCCTTGCCTCCAGGAAGTCATTCCCTAGGTATCCTACCACAATTCGGGATGGAAAGCATTGGACCCGACTACAGAATGAGCATGGCGTCGCCAAAGGAGAAGAAGCGATAGCGCTCCCGGACGGCCTCCTCATAGGCCGCCAGC
Organism: Symbiobacteriaceae bacterium; assembly: GCA_035298385.1. GTDB lineage: Bacteria > Bacillota > Sulfobacillia > Symbiobacteriales > Symbiobacteriaceae > DATGYC01. The sequence goes on from DATGYC010000289.1 coordinate 4,486, forward strand.
ATGCGCTCCCGCCCAACCAGGGCGGCGACGAGCATCAGCAGGGTCGACTTGGGTAGGTGGAAGTTGGTCACCAAGGCGTCGATCGCCTTGAAGCGGTACCCAGGGTAGATAAAGATCTCGGTCCAGCCCTCGCCAGGGCGGATCACCCCGTCCTCCCCCGTGCTGGACTCAAGGGTCCGCACCGTGGTCGTCCCAACAGCGATGATGCGGCCACCGCGGGCCTTGATCTCATTCAGGGCGCCCGCCGTCTCGGGCGTGATCCGGTAGAACTCGCTGTGCATCTTGTGCTCAAGCGGGTCCTCGGTCTGGACCGGTCTGAATGTGCCCAGGCCGACGTGGAGGAGCACCTTGTGCAGGTGGATCCCCTTCGCTTCGATGCGCGCCAGCAGGTCTGGCGTAAAGTGCAGGCCGGCCGTTGGGGCGGCAGCGGAGCCCTGCTCACGGGCATAGACGGTCTGATAGCGCTCTGCGTCCTCTAGCCGCTCGGTTATGTAGGGCGGCAGGGGCATCTGGCCTAGCTCGTCCAGGATCTGCTCGAAGACGCCCTGATAGGCGAACTCGATGATCCGGCCGCCGACCTCGGTCGTCTCCAGGACGGTGGCGACCAGGCGCCCGTCCCCGAACAGAATTCGCTGCCCGGGACGGGCCTTCTTGCCGGGCTTGACGAGGCACTCCCAGCGGTTCTGGTCGAGGCGCTTTAGGAGCAACACCTCGATCGCCCCGCCGGTCCCCTCCCGAGAACCGAGGAGGCGAGCGGGCAGGACGCGGGTCTCGTTGACGACGAGGGCGTCGCCAGGATTCAGGTACTCGATCAGGTCACGGAAGAGGCGGTGCTGAAGAGCACCGCCTTCTCTCTGTACCACCATCAGCCGGGAGCTGTCGCGCGGCTCGACTGGCCGCTGGGCGATCAGTTCCTCGGGGAGGTGGAAGTCATACTCTGAGAGCTTCACCTAGGGTCTCTCCACCTTTGTGCCGGTGTAGTAATACGTGAGAATCTCACGGTAAGTCTTGCCCTGGAGCGCCATCCCATACGCACCATACTGGGACATGCCGATGCCATGTCCCCAGCCACCGCCGTCAAACTGAATCGTAGCGACGGTCCCTGGCGTGGGCGTGGGCGT
>DATGYC010000290.1:0-2298 GCA_035298385.1 Symbiobacteriaceae bacterium
AGACGGAAGGAGTGATCCGCATGGCCCCGCACCAGACACGCCGCTCGTTCTTGACCAAGACCTCGATCGGCCTCGCCGGTATCGCCGGTCTAATGGCCCTCGACTCCACCCCCCTCGGCGGCCTCGCTCGCGCCAGCGACAACGCCACCCACCAGGGCCACACCGACACCCACAGCGGCGGCCACTTCGGCGCCCCCACCGCCTACCCCGACTTCGACCCCCACCGCTTCCTGACCACCTTCGACTGGGGCACCCCCACCAAGAACCTGGCGGGCCAGACCGTACGCGAGTACGAGATCGTCGCCATCGACAAGGAGATCGAGATCGCCCGCGGCCTGAAGTTCCCCGCCTGGACCTACAACGGCCAGGTCCCCGGCCCCACCATCCGCTGCACCGAGGGCGACCTCCTGCGCATCCACTTCCGGAACGAGGGCAGCCACCCCCACTCGATCCACTTCCACGGCTTCCACCCGCCCGCCCAGGATGGCATGACCGCCGTAGCCCCTGGCGGCGAGGTGACCTACGAGTTCGTCGCCGATCCCTTTGGCGTCCACCTCTACCACTGCCACGTGATGCCCCTGAAGAAGCATATCCACAAGGGCCTCTATGGTGGCTTCATCATCGATCCCCCCGGAGGGCGCCCGCCGGCCCAGGAGTTGGTGATGATCATGAACGGCTTCGATCTAGACCAGAACGCAGAGAACGAGGTCTACGCCGTCAACTCCGTCGCCTTCGCCTACCAGGACCGCCCGATCCCGATCAACGTGGGCGAGCTCGTCCGGGTCTACCTGATCAACCTGACGGAGTTTGACCTGATCAACTCTTTCCATCTGCACTCAGCTATGTTCAAGTATTACCCAACCGGCACCAGGCTCGACCAATACGTCCTGACTGATACAGTTACCCAGTGCCAGGGCGAGCGCGGCATGATCGAGTTCGCCGCCAAGTTCCCCGGCCACCACATGTTCCACGCCCACCAGAGCGAGTTCGCGGAGCTAGGCTGGATCGGCCTCTTCGACGCCAAGTAGGAGGGTGAGCATGGAGAAGACCTCGCCCAGGAAGGGCGCCCGTTTCTGGCTCCTCGCCATCGCTCCTCTGCTAGTCCTCGCGGCCGTCCTCGGCCTCTTCGCCGTCGGCGGCGGCGCCAATCTCTTCCCCTCGGCCGCCCCCGTCGAGGCGTTGTCGGTCACCAAGACCCGACTCTCGGACGGGATGATCGAGCTGACGGTCCAGAACACCGGCCCCGCTGAGGCGACCATCGCCCTCGTCGCCGTTGATGACGCCTACTGGGAGACGAAATTCAGCCCCTCTGCCACGATTGCGCGCCTCGGCAGCGCCAAGCTGACCCTCGCCTATCCTTGGGTGGCGGGCGAGGCCTACGCGGTTCGCCTGATCACCAGCAACGGAATCCTCTTCGATCACGTCATTCCCGTGGCGCAGGCCTCGCCAGCGCTGGGCGCCCGCGGCATCCTGATCTTCGCCCTGATCGGTCTCTACGTCGGCATCGTCCCGATCGGGGTCGGCCTCCTCTGGTTCCCGGCCCTGCGGCAGACCGGGCAGGGGGTCCTCTCCTTCATCCTGGCACTGACGGTCGGGCTCCTCGCCTTCCTCCTCGCCGATACCGTCATCGAGGGCTGGGAGTTGGCCGGCGAGGTCCCCGGGGTCTTCCGCGGCCCCCTCCTCCTGATCTTCGGCCTCCTGCTGGCGCTGCTGGTCCTGATCGGCGTCGGGGGCACCGAGCGGGCTGGCGGCACCGATGCGCCGGCGGGAAGGCTCCGCCTCTCCTACCTAATCGCGGGCGGCATCGGCCTGCACAACCTGGGTGAGGGGCTCGCCATCGGGACCGCCTTCGCCCTCGGCGAGACGGCGCTGGGGACCTTCCTGGTGATCGGCTTTACCCTGCATAACGTGACCGAGGGGATCGGGATCGGGGCGCCCCTCCTGCGGGACCGGCCCTCCTTCTGGACCTTCGTCAAGCTGGCAGCAGTCTCGGGCGCCCCCGCCATCCTGGGCACCTGGCTGGGCGCCTACGTCTCCTCGCCCGTCCTGGGCGCCCTCTTCTTCGGCATCGGCGCCGGTGCGATCGCCCAGGTGATCTGGGAGGTGGGGCGCCTCCTGTGGAAGCAGGCAGGGAAGAGCCTGAACTGGCTAAGCCTCGGCGGCTTCACGGCTGGGGTCGCGGTCATGTATCTGACGGCGTTGCTGGTGCCGTAGGAGACATGGGGCATATTTTACACAGATTACACAGATTACCTGATTACACAGATTGTCGGGTCAAACGTTCTGTCCCCCATTTTT
>DATGYC010000291.1:0-2628 GCA_035298385.1 Symbiobacteriaceae bacterium
TCGAAGGCCGGCGTCGCCTCCTCCTCGTGCCAGTGGGTATGGTAGCCGACGAAGGCCCGGCCCCAGTCCCAGCTATCAAGCAGCCGACTCCGCTCTGCCATGCTTACGCCCGGCTGCGGAAGAGGCCAGCCAACTCCGCCACCGGGACCCGGCGCCCGACGTAGAAGGAGCCGAACTCGGCGTACTTGGCCGAGACCTCATCAAACCGCATCTCGTAGACCAGCTTCTTGATCGGCAGCGGATCCGAACCAAAGAGGGTGACGCCCCACTCCCAGTCATCCAGGCCGGTCGAGCCGGTGATCATCTGCGTGATCTGCTCCGCATACTTACGACCCGTGGTGGCGTGCTCGCGCATCAGGCGACGGCGCTCCTCGTAGTCCGCAGCGTACCAGTTGACCGTCTCACCGCGCCGCTTGTTCATCGGGTAGAAGCAGACGTAGTTCTTCTCCGCCGGAATCGGGGGCTTCAGCCGCTTCTGCACGAAGGGCTGGGCCATCAGCTCCGCCTCCGAGCCACCGCCACCCCGGGCCTGGGCCTCGTAGAGCGAGAGCTCGGTCACCGAGAAGTAGGAGTAGGTCGGGATGACGAAGCGGGCGATGCGCAGCTCGTTGAAGGCGAGCTCGACCGCCAGCAGGTCCTCCAGCGTCGGGCGCAGGTGGATCTGCATCAGATCCGCCTTGTGGCCGATGACCTGGTAGAGCGCCGAGGCGCCCTCGCCCGAGATCGGGGCCGTCTCTTCACGCTGGAAGAAGGTCAAGGCCTCCGCCAGGATCGCCTCCTGCTCCGACTGGGGCACGGCGAGCCAGCGGGACCAATCAATGCGATGGAAGCTGTGGAGCGCATACCAGCCTTCAAGCGTGCCCGGAACATCTGCCACGATGAATCTGCCTCCTTTGAACTGGGGCCCTCTCTTACAGACGTCGAATATGCGAGATCAGATGCCGGACCTCCGGCAGGATCAACTTGGTCAGACCGGTCCGCACGGCGCCCTTCGAGCCTGGGAGGCAGAAGAGCATCGCTGGGCCGATCGCCCCCGCTGTCGCCCGGGAGAGCACCGCTCCGGAGCCGATCTCCTGGTAACTGATGAAGCGGAAGAGGTCGCCAAAGCCGTCCAGCTCCTTCGTGAAGAGCGGCCGGCAGGCCTCGACGGTGACGTCGCGCGGGGTCATGCCCGTCCCACCGGAGGTGACGACGAAGTCGGCCTCAGGGAGAGCGGCCTGCACCGCCGCCTGGATCGCTTCAACCTCATCGGGGACGATGCGGTAGAAGCTGACCTGGTGGCCTTCGGCCTCAATCAGGGAGCGCATCAACTGACCGGACTCGTCATTGGCCTCGGTGCGGGTGTCGGAGATGGTGATCAGGGCGCCCCGCAGGGCGCCGAGGCGCTCTGCCTCCGCCTTGTGCGCAGCGGTTGACATGGGTTCGTACCACCTTTCCCGGTTGACCTTTCCATTATCCGTGGGAAGGGCGCCCGCTGTCAAAGGTCTAGAGGGGCACAAAGAGACGGTGGCCCTGCTGACCACCGTCTGTACGCATCTCTACCCGAAGATGTTGGCCACCGGTAGATGCAGGCCGGGAAGGGTCGGTGAGGTGAGAATCCCGTCCGCTACCATGCGCTGCCAGGTCTCGAGTCCCGTCCCTTGATCGGTTAGAACCTCAACGCTCTGCGCCTCCGGATCGACCAGCCAATACTCCCTGACGCCGAACTGGCTATAGAGTTGTCGCTTGGTCACCTGATCGTGCGTCGCATTCGACGGCGACAGGATCTCAATCACGAGGTCAGGGGCGCCCTGCACCCCGCCGTGCGGGTCGATTATGGCCTCACGATTGCGGGCGACAAAGAGGAGGTCGGGCTGCAGGACGGTCTCCATTGACAGGATCACGTCTGTTGGCGCAGCCAGTAGCGTTCCTAGCCCATGCTCTAGCACAAAAGAGCCCAGTCGGATGCTGAGGGACATCGAGATCCGTTGGTGACGGCTGGAAGGCGCGGGTGTCACCAGCAACTCCCCCTCCACGAGTTCATGGCGCTTGTCATCCGGCAGGCGCCGGTACTCCGCGTAAGTGAGCCGTGGTCCGGGTAGAGTCATCTGCGTTCCCTCCTCATCGTCTATCAGTATAGTTTGGACGTTCAGGCGACGCAAGGGCGAGGCGCTAAAGCTCTCGCTACGCCTTCCCGAAACGGATTTGTTTTGATACAGTAAGGAGTGAAGATTATTCCTCTCTTTTGGAGGTTGTGGCGTATGAAGTCGTCTCCGGTTGTCGTCGCCTTGGCGGAAGCTTCCCTCGTTACCTCGAGCCCCCGGCTCACCTCAAACTATTGGGCCTTCATTCATCCGAACCAGGACGCCCCGCCGCAGACCTACCGGCTGCAGCGTAAGGAGAAGAATGGCTGGCGGCTCCTGCTGGCTGCTTCGAAGGCGACCAAGGAAGTCCTGAACTTCTGCGCCGAGACGCAGGATGATCAGGCGGCGGTACTGGAGGCGTTGAAGTGGCTCGGGATTGAGGGGCAGATCGCCCCGACCCCGGAGGGGATCACCCTGAAGGTTGGCGACAAGTCGCTGGTCTCGAAGATCATCGGCGGCGAGAAGCCGAAGAACAAGTAGTAGAGGAAGAGCCGGAGACGTTCAT